>NZ_JBIWEL010000002.1:210532-486551 GCF_044762525.1 Pseudomonas sp. NPDC096950
TCGACTGGCGACCCATCGCCTAGCCCACCTACTTAGCAAGCTGAGCCCATCATGGAAAAACGTGAAGAACTCTACCGCGGCCAAGCCAAATCGGTTTTCAAGACCGACGACGCTGACCGCTTGATCCTGCTGTTTCGCAACGACACCTCGGCGTTCGACGGCAAGCGCATCGAGCAGCTCGACCGCAAAGGCATGGTGAACAACAAGTTCAACGCCTTCATCATGCAGAAACTCGAAGCCGCCGGCGTGCCGACCCAATTCGACAAACTGCTGGGCGACAACGAATGCCTCGTGAAAAAACTCGACATGATCCCGGTCGAGTGCGTTGTGCGTAACTACGCTGCCGGCAGCCTGGTCAAACGCCTGGGCGTTGAAGAAGGCCTGAAGCTCAACCCTTACACCTTCGAACTGTTCCTGAAGGACGACGCCAAGGGCGACCCGTTCATCAACGAATCCCACGTCGTGGCGTTCGGCTGGGGCACCGCCGAGCAACTGGTTCGCATGAAAGAACTGTCGCTCAAGGTCAACGAAGTCCTGAGCAAACTGTTCGACGACGCCGGCCTGTTGCTGGTCGACTTCAAACTCGAATTCGGCGTGTTCTCCGATGGCTCCATCGTCCTGGGTGACGAGTTCAGCCCGGATGGCTGCCGCCTGTGGGACAAGGCTACCGGCAAGAAAATGGACAAGGACCGCTTCCGCCAAGGCCTCGGTGACGTCATCGAAGCCTACGAAGAAGTCGCCAATCGTCTGGGCGTACCGCTTTAACCGACGCAAGCATCTGATAGCACGGAAAAATTTTGCCTAAGGGGGTTCGCTTCCGGCAAAAGTGTTGTTATGATGCGCGCCGTTGGAGAGATGCCAGAGTGGCCGAATGGGACGGATTCGAAATCCGTTGTACCTTCACCGGTACCTAGGGTTCGAATCCCTATCTCTCCGCCATACATTGAAAAGCCCCGTAGACTCAGGTCTCGGGGCTTTTTTCATTTAATGGTTCTACGTAAGAATTCTACGTAAAATTCATTAGTCTTCAGCGCCTCTTCAGCGCTTCGGAACAGAGCCTGATTTATTCTTCGGTTTCTCACCGGCAGTGCTCCCAGCGCTCCGGGGAAGTCGCTATCTGAATGCGTACCGGGCGCTTAGCTTCAACAAGCTTTGGTACTCCGTTCGGGAGCAGGCCGCTCGTTTTGCTTCTCCCGTGAAGCAGGTTTCGCTTATCACCGACAAAACCAAGGGCGACTTGCCGGACTGGCAGACCTACCGTGCATCAACGAACAAGGGCGGCACACTCATCGTGCTACATAGCAATGCAAGCAGTCTCGGGGGCAGGGCGTTTGTCCCATGCTTAGCAGTTGCCATGTTTTCATTTTGGGAAAACGCCAATGCTCCTGGCATAGCTTTCACGGATAAAGCGTTGTAGCAGGTGGGTGATGTTTAGGGTGGCATGAGACTGAAGTGCGATGGGGTCAGGTAAGACTAGTCACTGTGTTCGCTGCGCTATTTTGAGTCGCTGTCCGTCAGGGGCACAGCTGACGCGGAACAGCGAGCTTGCTAGAAGGGGGCGCTGCGGCGCACTGCTTAACGGAGCTCAGTGGGTGACCGGTTGGATCGCCGCGACTGCCAGTGCCTCGCTTAGCGCGATTGCAGGCGATAACCTCGGCAAAGGACTCATCAGCAATGCTGGACCCGTTTCAGGTGGGCTGCGGATCAGCAGGATGCGGAAGGTTGCATGGAGGTTAGGCCTAGGACTTCCAATAGCTGTCATTGACAAACACGCTTGCTAGAGCATACTCGACAAAATATTGTATCAATCAGGCGAGTAAGCTATGACGATTTACAGCTTCGGCTTTGAAAATTTTTTCTCATTCGAAGAAAAAACCGATATTTCATTCGTAATGGATAAGCGAACGAGCTTAAATGATAAGAGTTTCGATTCTTCCGTGTCGGATGAAAGGGTTAGTAAAGTTCTCGCTGTTATCGGTGCAAATGGCTCCGGGAAAACAAATCTTATAAAGCCACTGGCCTATGTTCTCTGGTTTATCACGGATTCATTCTTTGCTAATCCAGAAAATACCAAAACTCGTGTGCGTTCTCATGCTTTCTCTAAAAGTCCACTCATTACAGTTAAGCTTGAGTTTGATGCTGACGGAGTTCGATATAGATACTCGTTAATTAGAAGTGATGAAAGAGTCTATGGTGAGACGCTTGACAAGAAAACAAGCAGGCTGTGGACGAAAATATTTATGCGTAAATGGGATGGGGAGGAAAAAAAATATACTGTAACTCGAAAGGGTTTTGGTACTGCACAAATGCCGCTGGATGAAGTGGGTGAAGAGGTCTCCTTGATATCTTTAGCTGCGCAATATAAAAGTAAAGTGGCAGTCAGTATTTGCAACGCGCTCCGTTTAAATACGACGAATATATCTATGTATGGTCGTAATACATATTATGGTACAACCGACGTCTATGATGCATCCACTTACTATAGTGAAAATGACGCCTCTAGAGAGATGATGGCGCGTTTTCTTCGTGAGCAGGACTTTGGCTTGGTGGATATAACCATCGACTCCTATGATCGTGCGGAAGAAGACGGCACGGTGAGTCAACACCTGTTGCCGTGGGCGGTTCACAAGAGGGGCGATGAAGAAACAAAACTGCCTTTACTATGGGAGTCGAATGGTACGCAGGCGGCGTTTTTTTTGTTGAGTAAAATTCTGCCTCTTCTTGAAACTGGTGGTGTCATGATATATGACGAACTAGAAGGTGATCTACACCCGCTTATGATTGAGCCTATTCTCGATTTGTTTTTTAATAAGCGAACTAATCCTCACAACGCTCAATTGATCTTCACAACTCACTCAATCGAGGTTGTGAATCAGTTGCAAAAAAGTCAAGTGCTTTTGGTTGAGAAAAATGACAGTTCTAGCGAAGCGTGGAAACTGTCGGATATGGAGGGCGTAAGAAGTGATGATAATTTTTATGCTAAATACATGTCAGGCGCCTACGGCGCGATTCCTAGAGTGTGAGTGCCGTCCATGCCGCCAAGAACAGTTAGAAAAACAAACCAAACCATTTTATTTGCTGTTGAGGGAGATACGGAGCTAGCTTTTTTGACACATGTTAAAGGATGTTATGGTGGGCGCGATTGTAATGTAAGTGTCAGAATAAGAAATGCACGAGGCCATGGTCCGCTTGGTATTGTGGATGCACTTATCAGTGGGGTAAGAGGCAAAAGTTATGATTTTTTAGCTGCGATGTTAGATTCCGATATCCCGCTCTGTGATGAAAGTAAGCGTTATTTTAAAAGGAATGGTGTTACGTTGTTTCAATCTAATCCAGCTATTGAGGGGACAATATTAAAATTAGGCAACAATAGGCTTTTGGAAAATGCTGCGACTGGTGATTGTAAACGTATGTTGGCAAAGCTTTATCCTGGCGATTCCATGGATGTACGATTTTATGAGCGCCATTTTAATAAGGAGTTTATCGATGCTAATCGGGGTAGGGTTTTGCTTGTTGATGAATTAATTGATTACCTGACAGCACCAAAATAATTTGAGAATGGTCGGATGTTCTAAATTCTTAGGAAGTTTAAAAATATATAATTTGCGACTATGGTGGGGGCTGCAGGTATTCTTCATGGGTTAGTAATAATTGCATCGTCCCGATTTTGAGTCAGTTCACCATCCACTTTAATCGAATCAATACAATAAAAGTTATTCGCTTTTGGCGGCAATCGGTGGTTACACCATGGTTGAGCCCGCCTGAAAGCTAGCGCTTTCGCTTAGGCAGTTCTAGCGGCGCTGATGATAGTGCTAGTTTTTTATTGGTGCGATTACCGAAAATAGAAGTACGCAAAGACTGCCACCATGACTACGAATATAACCCGCCCGTGGTAAACATCTGAGTTCGCCTTATCCACGTTGATCTTAAGGTAAGTTTCGCTATCGCTCAGACCTCGTGTCTTGTATTTCATGATCTGATTGATTTGGTCGTCGAGTTTCTTGTTATGACTGCTGTTGTTCGATGCGGCGATAAGCCAAACGATCAACCACAGACCTCCAGTGAGGACGCTCAGGATCAGATGAAAGATGTGGTTGGTAGCTTTCTTCTGACTATTCAGTACGAAGATTTTCTCGTTCATTGTCTCGCCTGCATTGGGCTGGGGTCTGAGTTTCGGTGAGACTCACATTATCCCAAATTCAGATATCTGAAAACCAGATATAGGTTGGACAGCTGCCCACCCTAACCAGTCAGCCATGACCAAGACGATCTATCGACCAGAACACGCTGTGCTTTTGTCGCTGCTGAAGAAGTACAGAAGAGCGGCGGGTCTGACTCAAGTTCAGTGCTCACAGGCGCTGGAGCGGCCACAGTCATTCATGAGTGATGTTGAAAGTGGTACACGCCGCTTGGACGTCGTGCAGCTTCGCGATCTGTGCAAGGTCCTGGGTGTTGGCCTGCAAGAACTGATTGCAGAGTTCGAAAAAATTTTGTCGAAAGGATGAGCAGGATTGTTGGCTAAGGCATAGATTCTATTTTGTTCTGTCATCGATCATGCCATGGTCAGCCAGAATCAAGCACTCGCCACTGCTGATGTATTAACGCTGATGCTTTACAGCTAGCAGGGCATAGCTGCTGGGCTAGAGGATCTTGTACCCAGCCAAGGTGGTGTCATCGCACCTGAAAACGCCTTGGCAGCTCCACAGGCACTGGATTGAACGCTCAAGCTCTCACCTACGCATTTAGTCAGTTACAAAAAACCTGATCGACAGCTGCACATCTCGGGCCGTGTGGAAGCATATGGACTAGATAAGCGTGGGGTTACAGTTTGGGTTGTGTCGTCAGATTGCGATCATCAAAACGCACTACAGGAGCTTGTATCGGTAGTTGATTGGGTGCAACTACCCGAATGCAATGCCCCTTGACAAAACATGGTTAATAAGCGTATAAAGGCCACTCTTTCCAGCAATTCGAACCGAATGTTCTCGACATACCCACAAGGTAACGTCAGGCGTCGGTATCGTGCTGCCTGGGAATTGACCCTACCAACCCACAACGAAGCTTTTGCCTATGTAACGAACTATATAGAGGAGATATAAATGGCTACAAGTAAGGTCACCGACACCGCCCGCAAACAAGCGGTTCAGATGCGCTCCGAGGGTGCATCATACAAAGATATCGCAGCGACGCTTGCTGCCAATGGCGTCACCGAGAACTGGTGCAAGCGGAATCTTGGCACGGTTGCGGTGTTCGATACACACTTCTTCTTGATGGAGCAGCTACTTCCGCTGGCGACTCGCCCGGAAGGAATCTCTCGATTGGAGTTTCGCACTAAAATCAAAGTCGCCTACGGCATTCCATTTGATGAAGCGATTCCCCAGGCGATTGATAAGAGAACACGCCGTGCATTGCCCGAAGACGCATTTATCCGCCCGGATTGGATGGAGCCAGAAGCAGCACGTGCGAGTCAGAATGAGATTCTCCAAGATGCCATCATTCTATTTGATCGGCTCGATGAAATGGTTGCTGAGTTCTGCGAAAAGTATCCTACCGCCAACCCGTGGCATGTTCGCCAAGAGATTATTACTTTAGGTCTCGGTGATCATCCCGCTGGGCCTATGGTTCAAGGTAAGAGAATGTTGGACGCAGTTGACACGATGGAAGGTAGAGTGACGCAGAAAGCAGTCGAGGAGTTTGCCTTTCCGACTGATGAAGAGTTCGGTCATCTGTGTATCTGAACTTTCTGTCTGTATAGATTATGCAAAGGTTCAGTTGCTCATTTGGAGGCGTGATTCATCAGTAGTGAACTTTATGTCCGTATAATACTACCAAGGTTCAGTTGTTCACTTGAATTACGGTCGGATAAGAGAGAGAAGCGAACGTCAGTGCGGAGCACTACAGTTTATACACGTTGATGGACAATAGTCGCATCGTCCCGATTCAGGATCAGCCCACCGTCAAATACAATAATATCAACACACATCAAAGCTCTTCGCTTTTGATCTGCTACACCGAAGGTGACGTGCAATAGCTGTCAGCGTCCGCTGACGGTTTACTACTGAATGCGTCCGCATTCGTTTATGCACCGAAGCAAAAGGCAAGATCAAAGGCAAGAGCTGGATTTTTGTTTATTTGTATTTGTGTCGAGGTACACCCGAAGGGTAGTCGGCGGTCACGCCATGGTTGATTCAACATGAAAGCTAACGCTTTCGGTACGACCACCGATGATATTCAATTTTCTACGCTATCAATAGTTAGGTTGATGAATGCTGAGCAGCAGATCAGCATGAACCGAGCGTCAGCCTTCGTTAACACTTGTTTGTCCTCCATGACGGCGTGTCTAATCCCATCGGAGTTGTTTGTGTAACCGTACAACGTACTGAAAGCTTTCTTTATCACAGGATCGAGACGGTGACGCCTTTCAAGTTCAGTAAGGGCTTCCCCGAGTGTCGCCTTTGGATTTCCTGTCAAGTGTTTCGCTAGCGCCTCGACAGCACTAATGGATTCCTTCATCGAGTTACGGTAATCAGGATTTTGTCTGTCTGTCAGGAGACCAAGCGCCGTATTTAAGTGGGTTTTCACCCCGGCATACTGGTCAGACACAGAGATCGCTTGCTCAATCTCTTCAATCTCTTCTATGGATGTTATGGGCGTAACCTTTCCAGAAACAAAACGGTATGCTGAGTTTTCCCGCACAAGCACCGTATTGAAGCCTTGGGTGAGCTCTTCACCTTTTTCTCTGTGGTTCAGTGCCACCAAGAATTCCAAGAAGCTATAAGTTCGATGCCACGACATTTTAAAGTAATTCTCACGAATCCTTTCTTTAAATGTGGACCAGCCGGAGGGGAGAGTATCTACAGGAACCTTGAAAAAGTCGCCGTATATTGCTACTGCAAAATCGTAAAAATATGAAGTTTTTATTCTGTCAGGATAGCGAGCCTCCCGAGAGTAGAAGCCACTTAGGCTGTGAAGAAGTACAACATTCCACAGCGCGTTTTTTAAAGGAGCATCAATACTATCTACCTGTGCAGCTTTCACTGCGGGAACTAGCCCCATGCGCTGCGAAAAGCTCAATTGGGTCTGATCATCAGGCATGTAGTTTCCTTACTGTAAGTCAATTTCACGGATGTTAGCTGATGGCAGAGTGCCTGACTATAACCTTTGGAAACCTCCCGGAAACCCTATGGAAACCATGCTTTCGTCACCGGTTATAACCACGTGGCAGGTTAGATCGTCTACCTATAAGCCAGCGTTTACGCTGGTCTGGTGACAGTCGATCAAGCTCGATTCGGTGAGAAACCTTCAACTTGAAGTTTTCGTGCCAAAATCACCTTCCGTCACCGAAACACCGATTTGTGCGAAAGCCCGCTCTACCTCCCACCACCTTGCAGAAAGACCTCCCTCAGCTACTTTGATGGTGTCGCCGACGTGGCGATAGGCTATTAAGGAGCGAGCATGCCTACGAGATATCGTGACGCAGTGACTGGTGAGTACATCACCGAGAAAGAGGCCAAGAAAAATCCGCGAGAGTCGGTAAAGGAAACAGATAAGCCGAAGAAGTCACCTAGCGGCCCCAAGAAGAAGTGATGCTTTTGTGGGGGAATCGTGAGGCTCCCTCACGTCTTATAAGGAAGAAACTCCATGCCCACCCAGAATCAGGCTGTAGCCATGGCTGACGCGTTAACGCTGCTCCTGAGTCAGCAGCATGGAATAACCGCCGCGCTTGAAGAATTCGCCGGTTGGATTTCCAGCCAAGGAGGCACCATTGCTGCTGATAACGCATTGGCAGCTCTACAGGTGCTCGACTTGAACGCCAAGGCCCTCACCGATGCCATCAACCAAGTACGGCAATCATAGGTATCATCAAACGACCGTTAAACGATACCGTCTATCCGATACCTACACCGGTATCATCAAATACGGGTTTACAGGTTGTTGATACCAATGCAATATGATCCCTCCATTGTTGATACCCCACGAACAGCGTGAGGGATACCTAGGAGGAGGTGAGTAAATGAGTCGTCTATTCGGATACGGTCGTGTGAGTACGACAGAGCAGAACACCGATAACCAACTGGTGGCGCTCACCTCCAAAGGTTTCGATATCCAGCCTGCTCGCTGGTTCTCCGAGCAAATCAGCGGAGGTGTGCCGGCCCTCCAGCGTCCCCAGTTCAGCAAGATGGCTGAACGCATGGAAGCAGGCGATACGCTTGTAGTGTTGAAGCTGGATCGCCTAGGCCGGGACGTGCAAGACGTGCTCGCCACAGTGTCCCAGTTGGCTACTGCTGGTATCCATGTCCGTAGCCTCGATCTTGATGGCGTAGACCTCACCAGTGCAGCCGGGAAGCTACAGCTAACAGTTCTCGCAGCAGTTGCAGCCTTTGAGCGTGATCGCATCAAGGAACGCACCAGAGAGGGCCTTGCACGGTCTGACAAGAAGGGTGGTCGTCCAGTGGCTGTAGACACTACCGAAGCAGTGCAGAAGCTCAAGGCTAAAGGCATGACACAGGCTCAGGCAGCAGCCGAACTCAAGGTGAGCTTGCCAACCATCAAGAGACATTGGAACAAGGTTTGAAGTAGGTCTGTAGTGACGCATGAGCCCGCCTTGAGCGGGCTTCGTCGTCTTTGCATACAGGGTGAAGCTGAGTCGTTTACTGGTCTGAATCAGGCTCAGAGAGCGGCCTAGGGTGCAGGGTTATTTTGGAAAAGCTAGCGACTAGACAAGGGTGTAGAGGTGAGCGTTTAACGGCGCTGCGGATCCGTCCAAATTCCAGCCATGAATCCCAGACGCCCATACAAGTGGTCGAAAAAAAATACGAAAAATGGGAATCTGGAAAACCCGGCCCTCAACGCCACAAGGATGAAGACATGACAGCACCCTATAAATGGACGATTGGGTTTGCCGATGCTTACGCTCACAACAACGGTGACACTGTTCAAGACTTCCTTTCGCTGGTTGTGCAACCGTCGCTCGCAGCGTTAGAGCAGAAGCGGCAGGAGCTGGCTCGTGCTGCTCAAGATGATTTGGTGTTCCATTTTGCTCTGTCCGACCATGAGGGGCTGATCCAGCGTACATACATGACGTTTGCCCTCGCCATCCAGTCATTATGGGAGCAACAGATACGCTCCTACCTCATCTGTTGTTTAGGTCGTCACACCATTGAAGGGGTAACCCTTAAGAAGCTAGAGACCGCCACATGGGGCACTAAGTTGAACGCACTGTTCTTCAAGGTGCGAGGTGTTGAGCTGAGTAGCTTCGATTCCTACCCAGCACTTACTCAGTTGCAGATGTTGGGCAACGCTTGTCGTCACGGCGATGGTGATTCCGCCAGAGACCTGCACACCTTGCACCCTGAGCTGTGGCCTGCACCTATACAGTTCCCGTGGCTTGATTCTTCGATGGAACCACCACCGCCACCAAAACCGCCAGTGCAGCACTTACGAATCACTGTGGAAATTCTGACTCGTTATGTCAGTGCCATTGCGTTGTTCTGGTTGGACATGGATCGTCTTGGGATGGAAAGCCTTTTGGATAAGCAGCCCGACATACAGCACAGGGTTACGACTTTGCTGGAGCGTCGTATTCCCTTGCTTGAGATCGTCACACGTTAAACCTGGCCCTCACGTCCCATCATTTGGATGCGGGGTTTTCTCGCTCACCGGAACACCCGGTTGAAGCGCTTCTGCAACTGCCGTCACCAGTCCCTCTAACGTCCATGGTTTTTGGAGGAAGCTGGTAGAGCTGGGCAGCCCAATAAATGAGTCTGTCCATCCCGATGTAATGACTACAGGTATCGTGGGCCATCTGCCCCGGACGAGCTCTGCCAATTCGGCGCCCTGTACCTGTCCCGGTAGTCCGTGGTCAGCAACGATCAAAGCGCATTGGGTGCCGGATTGAAGCATGTAAATAAGCGCATCATCACCAGTGCTGAAACCCACGCAGCGAGCGCCAACATCCGTAAGGATTTCTTGCATCAGGTCACGTAGTAGGGGGTCGTCCTCCACCACAATGATTTCGCCGTCGATAGGCTGTAGCTGAAAATTCACTTCCATGGCGATGTTGTGCGCCTTCCAGTTGGGGATTCTGAGTCTTTCACCTTCGGTGTGCTGGGTCTACGGTTTCGGCTTGCTGTGATCGCCGTAGCTGTAACTAAATTTCGCCGTCTCCAGCTCCGTCTCACGGCGGTACATGTCGCTCAGCGTCCAACGTAGCCGCTCGTGCTCCAGCTTCAACGCTGACAGCTCCTTGTCGCTGGTGCGCCACATGCAAATCATTCCGGCAAGGTTCTTGTGCGATTGGCGAAGGTCTCGCCTCACCACCTCAAGTTCGGAGTGCAGCAAGTCGCATTCGTGACGCAGCATGTCCTCCATGCTGGGAAGCCCAAGCTCGAAACCCTCGGTTGAAATCAAATCGTTTTCCATCATTATCGCGCTCGATACTGGATGCACATACAGTATCGTTTCCAGTGCTACGGCTTCAAGGCTGGCAAGACAGGCGGCGAGGGGGGTAATTGCATTAGCGCAGCAATATACATAGGCGAAGACGAGCCTTTGATTTTGCCCTTCACGTTGTCAGCGAAGCTGACGTTTAAACATTCGTTAGGGTGGGGAGCTTCGATATGGCTTTGAGCTTCTGCTTTGGTGATGATCCATCCGAGTACACATCAAACGTCACCGTGCCGGTTTCATGGCCTACAAGCTCCTTGATTAGCCTGTCTGCGATATCTGCTCGCACCAACTGAGTGATTACCGTTGCACGGATCGAATGGAACACGCGTGTACGGTCAAACCCCATTGTGGTTTTCAATCGACCGAACGCCTTACTCAGTGCATCCGAACGAATCCCATATTTGTTGTTGCTGTCGGTAGGCACCAGATAGCCGTCAGTGGAAGCTATGGCGAGTCGATCCACGAGCGCCGTTAGCTTGGGATGCACTGGCACTTGTCGAATGCCTGCAACGGTTTTCGAATCCACGATATCGAACATCATCACCCCATCCACGGTAATCAGATGCTCTTTGCGAAGCTGACACAGTTCCTCGATGCGAGCCCCGGTATACGCACCCAACAAGATCAAGTCTGAAAGCGTGCCGAGGTTCTGTTCCTTCGCTGCGTTGTGCAGGGTGCCGACTTCCTCGATGGTGAAAGCCTTCCGTTTTGCGTCAAGCTTGGCCTTGCCTTTGAGTGTAGGTAGCGTGTGTTTCTCAAATGGGTTCACGTGCCCTTTGAAGGTCTGTCGCCACTGTGGCTCATGCTGCATCGCCCATTGCCAGAACTGACTACCGGCAAGCAGATACTGTTGCTTGGTCTTGCTGCTGAGCTTCATGCCCTGTAGCCATGCACTCACCGAATCAAAGTCGAGCTTGGTGTTAGTCGTTTGCAGATGCTCCGACAGATTCAACAGCTTCGACTCCTGTTGATTCACCGTCTTGAGTGCAACGTGATGCTCAAGCCTGTAGGTGCGGAATGAGGCTAACCGTACCTTCGTAATCGGCGAGCGGGCTTTGTAGCTGGCCGGATCTTTTACCAGCACTTCCAGTTCCTGGCCCTGCTCGCTGGTGAGCTTGTAGTCAGTGCCAAGAAGCTTTTGCAGCATTTCCTTGAGTCCTCGATTCAGTTCATCCTGAATCTTGATACGTCCCTCGATACCATCCTTGAGGTGATCGCCTACAAGCATCCGTATGGATTCCTTGAACCGAGGGCTGTTCATCAGCTTCGCTTTGAAAGCTGGATCGACATATGGCAAGGGTGGGGCAGTCTCACCGACAAGCGCTCGCTTTTGCCCTTGGGTGATTGCATCCAAATCTTCAAGGGTTTGCACTATGTCTTCCTGCCAACCGTCCCCCAGCAACTTGCCGTCGCGAACCGCCTTTATGCGAAGCTTCCACGCATGTAAGATCGGCAGCCGCTGTAGCAGTGCCTCCGCCCGAGACCCAGTTTTAAGGGTCTGGGATAGGACACGCCGACCGCCGAAGGCCTCTCGCACGTCCTTGGGGACATCCATCCGCACGTGGTAGATGCCGCCTTGCAGTTCGAGGTTTTGAGCTTTGGCCATGGTCGTATCTACGTAAGAATTCTACGTAAAGATTCTACGTAAAAGCACCTGAAAAGCCAGTAGATACAGTGTTTGTTGGGGTTTTGTGTGATGTATGGTGAGTCCCTATCTCTCCGCCATTATTGAAAAACGAAAACCCCTGATAACTTCATCGTTGTCGGGGGTTTTTTGTTTCAGGGCAAAAACAACGTGACTAATTCTGTTACGGTCTTCGTTAAATGGCGATCTGGATATCAGTCATGAACCTGGAAAAATCGCTGACACTCTTGCAGGACCAGTTGCCTGATCTATTGGCTGTGTACTTATTCGGCAGTCAGATAACCGGTGATGCTGGCGCTGAGAGTGATCTGGATGTCGCGGTGCTTTCTTCAGGGCCGGTCGAGCCGTTAATGCTTTGGCGGTTGTCTGGAGAGCTTGCTGATATCGTAGGCGTTCCTGTCGATTTGCTCGATCTGCGCGCTGCATCAACAGTGATGCAATACCAGATACTGACCACGGGGCATCGCCTCTGGTCCAAGGACAGTCAGGCAGGTCTTTTCGAAAGCTTTATCCTGAGCGAAAAAACTGCACTGGATACCGCAAGAGCGGAGCTGCTGGCAGATATCCAGAAGGAAGGGAAAGTGTATGGTCGATGATGTTCTCATCAATAAGGCTGCGAGCATTGAGCGTTGTGTAGCGCGAGCTCGTCAGGAATATGAGAAGGAACCCGTCAGTTTCGCTACTGATTTCACTCGCCAGGACGCCGCGATTCTGAATATTCAGCGCGCCTGCGAAGCCGCGCTGGACATGGGGCAGCATCTGATTCGTCGTGAGCGTCTAGGGGTGCCGCAGAGTGCGCGTGACGTGTTTGAGCTGCTATCCAAGGGTGGATGGGTCAATGCTTCGCTGCTTGGCAGTCTGAAGAACATGGTGGGGTTTCGTAATATTGCCGTACACGAATATCAAACCCTCCAATTGCCGATCACTGTCGCGATAATCACAAAGCATCTCGATGATTTTTTGCAGTTCAGTTCCTATATTTTGACCAAGGATGCGAGTTTGGAGAGTAAGCCGGACTGACAACTCCCTCCTTGCGCGCGGTCTTCAACGATAAGCAGCTGAACGTGCCGACCTCTAGCTCTGCGCCATTATTGAATAAGACGAAGCCCTCGTAATCATTGCTGATTACGGGGGCTTTTGCGTTAACGCTACTTCCCTTGCACCTATCCCTGGGCTGGCCACCCCCAATGCCCGGCATCCGGCTTCACCAGCCGTTCAAAATGCCCACCAATCCCCTCAACCAACCCCGCATCCCTGACCGGGTCCAGTCCCGGATAAGGCTTGCCGTTATAACTCCCGGTATACGTCAACATTGCCTCGACACTCCCGTTCTCTTCATAGAGCGTGCGCATCAACTGACTTTCCTGATCCTTGGCGTCCGTCGAACGCAAGGCGTAGTGCAGGGCCAACGCCGTGCCGAACTCCAGGCCGGTTGAATCAATCCCGTGTTTCCTGGCCAGGTCGATGCTGCGCAGGATACGTTCGTTGCGTTGGAGTTTGCGTAGCGGGTCGCGGCCGACGCGGGCGCAAGGGTCTTTGAAGGATGTGTTGCAGCGTTCAAGAAAGGTCTTGGCGAAGCCGGCGACGGCTTCGCTCATGTGCGGGTTTTCGGCGACCAAGGCTGGGCCGACTTCCTCGCGGATCAAGCGTTCGGCCAGGGCGCTGACGCGCGGGTCGCCCATGCCTTGGCCCAACCACGAATAACCCAACAGGCTGGCGTACCAGGCAATGATCGCGTGTGGGCCGTTCCACAGCAGGTTCTTGATGACCTGGGTCTGGGTGATATCTTCCACGGTTTTCACCTGGCGCAATCGCTCGAGCAGGTTGCTGCCGCGCTCAACGTAGAGAGGCATGTCCGGTTCGCTGTTGAAAAGGATCAGGTGCATCTGGCTGAGGGCGTTGCTGGACTGGGCGAAGGGGCGGAAGCGGCCAATCAGCCGTTCGTATTCGGGCGCTTTGACGGCCGTCGATGTTGAGTGAGTGGTCGGCTCATCGCTCAGGCTGTTCTGGAAGATTTTCGATTTGATCCGCAACTGCCGGAGCAGGGCCTCGTTGGAAATCTTCGAGACGATGCGACTGACGACCGTTTCGGCAAAGTGAGTCTTGTCGAGGATCTGCTGGCAAGTCTCGGGTGACACCAGGAGCAGCAACTGCGTTTCGACGTGACGGCGCACGAAGGCGGCGCCACCGACCTTGTTCAGCACGATCAGGATGGTCAGCTCGCGCCGACGCCGTTCGAAGCGGCGGATCAGGCCCTTGGCGATCACATCCGCTTGTTTGCGGATGGCGGGCTCGGGCAGGCTCAGGCCGACGATTTCCGCGACGTCGTACATATCGATCACCGCTTCGGCGTCGTCCATGTCGATCATCCGCAGGTTTTCGATGGTCTGGTCAAAGGACGTCGCGCTGTAGCGCACGCTGAACCGTCCGAAGGCCTCGACCGTTTCGCGCAGCATACACGAGCGGGTGGCGCCGATGATTTCACAGGGCCGGGTGTAACCGTCCCAGTGGGAGAAAATCTGCGTCAGGTAGCCGCCGCCCATGGCGCCGAAGCCATGAATGCCCACGCGAAACTGATTCAGCGCCTGAGGAAAGGATTCGGTCAGCTCGGGCGTGCCGAGGTCGGGCATGCACTCGGTCAAATCGCCGAGGAATTCCTGCATGTTTGCGTAAGCCTTGAGTGCGCCGGCCTTGACCTCGGGCGCGGGAGGCTTGATGTCCTCAATCAGGATCGGCTGCCCCTCGGCACGGATCGCCGAGAGCAGGCCGTTTTCCGAATCTTCGACCATGAAACAGTGGCCCGGCTCGCAATTTAGCGCGCTGGCCGCCCGCAGGAAAATCTCGGGATGGGGTTTGCCTTGGTTGACTTCATCGCCACACACAGTGATGTCGAAATACTTCAGCACATTGGCATTGATCAAGTACTCCTCGGCAATCGCCCGACGGCTTGAGGTCGCGACGGCCATGGTCAGGCCGTATTTGCGCAAGCGCTCCAGGACTTCCAGCAAGCCTGGCTTGATCGGCACGCCTTCATTGCGCACATACGCCAGCTCAAGCTCATCGGCGCGCTGGCGGATTTCGGCGTAGGGGAAGTCCTCGCCGTTGTGCGCCTTCGCCAAAGCCTCGGCTTTCTTGGCGCTCAGGCCCAGCGAACCGATCAGGGTTTCCTCGCTCAACGGCTTGCCGAATATTTCGCTGGACGCCTGCTTGAGGGTTTTGAAACGCAGGCGTTCGGTGTCAAACATGGTGCCATCCATGTCGAAAATGGCACTGAGAATTCTTTTTCCCTGGAAATAAATCATCGATTGATACTCCTTGTACCGTGGAGAGGCTCAACGCAAAGCCGCCTCAAAAGGGGCACTGCGCCAGCAAAATGGGATGGCCTGGAGCCGACGTGCGCGGTTCGAGGCGCAATGGCCGACCGGGCGGTGTCTCGCTCAGGACGTGACGGGGTCAGATAGAAAAGCCAGACGAGCACGAGCCCCGCGAAAAAACGGGAGATGGATGCGCCGGTTCAGTGGCTGACGATCAGAAACAGGAGGGCGGAGGGACGTTGCAATGGCGTCGATGGACGCAGCAGTCCGACAAACGAGGTCGCAGACGGTGTACAGCGAGGAGTGCAAAGAGGCGAGTAACAAGCCCTGTGGCTGCGCCAGCGCAGCGTTTGACGTGAGGCCCACAGTGCGCAATCAGGGATGCGGAGAGTGGGCCGACAAGGCGATCGATACGTGTGATTCCATGCATAAGGCGGTGTAATTTCCTTCGGTGTTGCGTTAGGTCTTTTTAGGTATACAGCATGGGATGCGTCTGGATCAAGGTTGGGGGGTGGTGGCGGGATGAACGCAAAGTATAGAAAAAGCCTCGTCGACAAAACGACACGAGGCTTTTCATTTTGAGGGCATGGGAGTTCACCGAGCCCTTAAATCTCCTTCACCGGCGTCTCCCCATGCACCCCCTTGATCAACTCAATCACATGCAAACAATCCGCCTTGTTCACATATGATTCCCCGCTGGCAACCGTCTCATGATTCCCCGCCCGCAGCCGCCAGCGCCACTGCCCTTTGCCTGTACTCGGGGTGCCTTTCGATTGCCTGTAAATCTCAAAATACATTCAGCTCGCTCCATGCGATTCGTTAATTGCGACAACCTGTGTGCCGCATGTCAGCAAGCCTAGCGGAGCTGGTTTTTTTGGCCATCGGGACTTTGTTTCCAATGATTTGAAGGCTTTTCCTACAGCTAATCGAGCACTGGAAGAATGGCCAAAACCGCTGCAGTTTCGCCCTTGCATCACCTCTCTTGCTCCTGCTTAATACGGGGCAGCTCGTGGCGCCGGAAAACACCCCGGTGACCAAAGATTGTTGAAAAATCACTATAAAAAAGAGCAATCAATTGACTCATCAGCACGGAACGCAACTGGCCGGGCATGTGGCGCTTTCGCTCGTCATCCCGGTGTTCAATGAAGCGGCGACCATTGATTTGTTCATCGCGCGGATTACTGACGTCTTCAAGGATGAGGCGCTGGTGGGGCTGGAAATGGTGTTCGTCAATGACGGCAGCAGCGACGCGACGCTGGATTTGCTCCTGGAGCGCCAGACGTCTGATCCGCGCATTCGGGTCGTTGACCTGAGCCGTAACTTCGGCAAGGAAGCGGCGTTGACTGCTGGCTTGCAGACCGCCACCGGTCAGGTGGTGGTGCCGATTGATGCCGATTTGCAGGATCCGCCGGAAGTGATCCTGCAGATGATTGCCCTGTGGCGCCAAGGCTATGAAGTGGTGTTGGGCCATCGTGTGAGTCGCAAGACCGACTCCTGGGCCAAGAAAACCTCGGCCAACTGGTTCTACCGCCTGCACAACAGAATCTCTGACCAACCGCTGCCCAAGGATGTCGGAGATTTCCGCCTGATGGATCGCTGTGTGGTCGAGGCGTTGGAATCGTTGCCCGAGTCTCGGCGTTTCATGAAAGGTCTGTTTGCCTGGGTCGGGTTTCGCACCACCCATGTCGATTACGAGCGCCCGGAGCGGGTAGCGGGTGAAACCAAGTTCAATGGTTGGCGCCTGTGGAATTTCGCGCTGGAGGGCATTACCAGTTTCAGTACCGATCCGCTCAAGGTCTGGACGTATCTGGGATTGTTCGTTTCCGTGGTGTCTTTTGCCTTCGCCATTTTCATCGTGGTGCGCACGTTGATCACTGGGATCGACGTGCCGGGTTACGCCTCCCTTATGGTGGCCGTGACTTTCCTGGGTGGCCTGCAACTGATCGGCATCGGGGTGCTCGGCGAATACTTGGGCCGCACCTACATCGAATCCAAACGCCGGCCGGTTTATCTGGTGCGACGTGTCTATGACCCCAAGGACTGAACCATGGATCTCAAGGAAACCGACATCCTCGGTTCAAGCATTGATCAGCACTGGTATTACTCGTCGAAAGCGGCGGCTACCAAGCGTTTGCTGGGCGATTCACCGATCAAGAAGATTCTGGACGTCGGCGCCGGTTCCGGGTTTTTTACCCATCATCTGTTGACCCACACCGCCGCGAACGAAGCCTGGTGCGTGGACATCAGTTACGACGCGGACTCCGATGCCAGCACCTGCGGGAAACCGGTGCATTATCGTCGTGGCATTGATGCGGTGGACGCCGATCTGGTGCTACTGATGGACGTATTGGAGCATGTCGACGATGACGTCGGGTTGCTCAAGGCTTATGTCGATAAAGTCCCGTCCGGCAGCCGTTTCCTGATGACGGTGCCGGCGTTCCAGTTTCTCTGGAGCGGTCACGATGATTTTCTGGAACACAAACGCCGCTACACCCTGGCGCAATTTGAAACAGTCGCCCGGGATGCCGGTTTGACGGTGAAGCAGGGCGCCTACTATTTCGGCGCGGTGTTCCCGATTGCCGCGACGCTGCGGCTGTTGCCCAAGGGCACGCAACCGTCGCCGCCGCGTTCGCAGCTCAAGCAGCATCATCCTGTGGTGAATTCGATCCTGAAGATCTTGTGCAGCATTGAACTGCCATTCATGGGCGCGAATCGCCTGGCGGGTCTGACGGTGTTCGTGCTGGCGCAGAAGCCGTGACGTCAGCCGAAAAATCCGCATTGATCAAAAGAGCATCGAGATTTGCGGTGACAGGATTGTTCGTCACTGCGCTTCACGCGGTCGTCGCCGTGCTGTTCATCAACTTCGTGATGCCCATGCCACCGCTGGCTAACGGCGTGGCATTTGCCGTGGCGACGGTGGTGTCTTACCTGATCAACACGACCTGGAGTTTTTCCGCCCGACTGCATGGCCGCACGTTGATGCGCTTCATGGTTGTCTCTGGCGCCGGGTTCCTGCTGGCGATGTTCGTGGCCTGGGCCGCGCAAGTCGCCGGGCTCAACTACTTGATGGGGATCGCTGCCGTGGCTTTGACCATTCCGGCCTTCACCTTTGTATTGCATAACTTCTGGACGTATCGATGAAGGATTCTGGCAAGCATTGGGCGCTTGGGTTGCTGCCCTTGCTGATGGGTGTGGTGGCGTTTTTCATCGTGATCGGGCCACGCGCCCTGGACCCGCAGAACATTGCCTGGCTGGAAGTCGGCGATACGGCAACTCATTACCTCGGATGGGCGTTTTTCCGACACTCGCCGTGGACGTTTCCGCTGGGCCTGAACCCGGACTACGGATTGGAGCTGGGCAACGCGATCATTTTCTCCGACTCCAATCCGCTGCTGGCCTTGCTGTTCAAACCCTTTAACGCATGGTTACCCGAGACCTTCCAGTACTTCGGTATTTGGCTGTTGGCGTGTTTTGTCCTGCAAGCCTGGTTCGCCTGGAAACTGGTGGGGCTGGCGACACCGAATGTTGCCTTGAGGTTGCTGGGGGCCGGGCTGTTCGTGTTTTCGCCGCCGATGTTTTTGCGCATGGGCGGACATTTGTCCCTGTCCGGGCATTTTCTGATTCTGGCGGCGCTGTATCTGGCGCTGCACCCTGGCGTACAGAAGCGCCGACTGGCCTGGGGCGCGCTATTGGCGGTGACGGCGCTGGTGCACGCTTACTTGCTGGCGATGGTGGCGTTGATCTGGATTGCTGATCTGGCGGGCAGAACCCTTAAAGGCCAGTTGACCCGGCGCACCGCACTGATCGAACTGCTTTTACTGTTCTTGGTGGTGAGTCTGTGTTGCTGGCAGGCGGGTTATTTCAGTGTCGGTAAAGGCGCGATGGCGGCTGGCTTTGGTTTGTATCGGATGAATGTGCTTTCACTGATAAACGCCAGCGGCTGGTCCATGGTCTTGCCGGACTTTCCTCAAGGCCCCGGCGATTACGAAGGTTTCAACTACCTCGGGGCCGGCGTGCTGTTGCTGGCGATTTATGCCGTCATTGCTCTGCTGCGAGGGAAAACCGACTTTGGCAATGCGGTGCGCAGCCTGCCGATTCTGTTGCTGGCGTTTTTCGGCTTGTTGCTGTTCGCGCTGACGAACGACATCGGTCTCGGCCTGCTCACCGTTCACTACCCGTTGCCGAAAGCAATCGTCAACATGGCGAATATCTTCCGGGCGTCCGGGCGGATGTTCTGGCCGGTGTTCTACGTCATTGTGCTTGCCATCATTTACCTCGTGGTGCGTGGCAACCGGCCGCGCGCGGCGGCGTGCCTGCTGGCGGTGGCGTTTTGTGTCCAGGCTGTCGATACCCGTAACGGTTGGGCAGGCCTGCGCCAGAGTCGGATGATGGAGCCCGCCAGCGAGTGGTCGACACCGTTGCGTGATCCGTTCTGGGCCAGTGCGGCTTCCCGTTACGCGAACATTCGTTGGTTGCCGCCACAGAATCAGCCGGAAACCTGGCAACCGCTGGCGGACTACGCCGTGGTCCATGGCATGAAAACCGACGCCGTTTATCTCGGCCGAATGAGTTCAAAGGCTCTGGACAAGGCTGGAGAAAAGACCCGGCGCATGCTGGAAACCGGGCACTACGATTCGGACTCGCTTTACATCCTTGATGATAATTCCATGCTGGAGGCGGCGAAAACCGTCAACAGCGATACGGACTTGCTCGCCCGCATCGATGGCCTGGTGGTGCTGGCGCCGGGCTGGAAGCACTGCACGCAATGCCTCGCGGTCGAGGATGAGGGGCGCTCGATGAATTGGGTGCCGATGATCAAGATCGGGCAACAGCAAGCGTTCAACCACAAGACTCATCACCTGACCGATGGTTGGGGAGCACCGGAAACCTGGGGCACCTGGTCAGAAGGCGCAGAGGCGGACATTCTGCTTCGAGTGCAGCCAGAGGCTCGGTCCATTGTGATTGACGTGCTGGGGTTCGTGCTGCCGATGCATGCCGGTCAGACGGTGGTGTTCAGTATCAACGGCGTCCAGGCTTTGACGACGCGTCTGACAGCGGTTCAAGGCAATCGCATCGAAATCCCGATCACTCCGGCCATCCACGAGGCCGTGGCCAGCGACACGCTGATGCGTATTCATGTGCAGTTACCCGATGCGATCAGCCCGAAACAATTGGGGCTCGGGGAGGATCGGCGCGTCATGGGCCTGGGTATGAAGTCACTGACGGTGCAGTGATCCTGCGAACAACGGCGATCATGCCGATAGACGCCACCCCCCCGGCCTTTCTAAACTGGCGCAAGTCTTGGGGACGGGGTGCAGTGGATGAATCGCAATGAACTACGCAAGGCCGACATCAACCTGATGGTGGTGTTCGAGACATTGATGCTCGAACGCAACGTGACGCGGGTGGCGGAGAAGCTGTTTCTCGGCCAGCCCACCATCAGTGCCGCGCTCAACCGCCTGCGCACGATGTTCAACGATCCGCTGTTCATTCGCGTCGGCCATCGCATGGAGCCGACGGCCCGGGCCGAAGAAATCATCCAGCACCTGTCGCCGGCGCTGGATTCGCTGTCGGTGGCCTTGAGCCTGACCCACGATTTCGACCCGGCCAGCAGCACCATGACCTTTCGGATCGGGCTCTCGGACGATGTCGAGTTCGGTCTGTTGCCCCCGTTGCTGCGAGCCTTGCGCCAGGAAGCACCGAAGGTGGTGTTCGTTGTCCAGCATGTGGATTACTGGCGGATTCCCGACCTGCTGGCTTCCGGCGACATTACCGTCGGCATCAGCCAGACCCGTGGGCTGCCGGCCAACGCCAAGCGCAAATTGCTGCGGCACATCCTGCCCAGCATTTTGCGCGCCGATGCATCCGACACACCGCTGACCCTCGACGAATATTGCTCACGCCCCCACGTGCTGGTTTCCCACACCGCCAACGTCAGTGGCTACGCCGATGAGTGGCTGGCGGAAATTGGCCGCAAGCGCCACGTGGTCCTTTCCGTGCCGCAATACAGCTCATTGCCGGCCCTGCTGGCGGGGACCGACCTGATTGCCAGCCTGCCGGACTACACCGCCAGCGCCATGGCCGCGTCCGGTCATTTGTTTCAGGAGCCGTTTCCGTTCAAGACCCCAACCCTGGACCTGTCCATGGTCTGGCTCAGCCACGTCGACACTGATCCGGCCGAACGCTGGCTGCGGTCGCGCCTGGAAGCGTTTATGAGTGAGCGCGGTCTGGCCGACATGCACGGCGCCGGTACACACTGACCAAGGAGCGCAACCATGAGCCAATCCCGTTCGTTGTTGCGTGGGCGCGGTAGCCTCGACAGTGGCAAGGTCGGCATGGTCGAGTTGTTTTTCGATCTGGTGTTCGTGTTTGCGGTGACCCAGCTCTCACATTCCCTGTTGGCGCACTTGTCGATTGGCGGCGCCGTGCAGGTCGCGCTGATGATGGTCGCGGTGTGGTGGGTGTGGATTTTCACCTCATGGATCACCAATTGGCTCGATCCGGAAAAACTGCCGATCCGCCTCGGGCTGTTCGGCCTGATGATCGCCGGTTTGCTGCTCTCTTCATCGATACCCAAGGCCTTTACCGATCATGGGTTGATGTTCGCCGGGGCTTTCGTGTTTATGCAGGTCGGGCGCACGTTGTTTGCGATCTGGGCGGTGCGCGGCGAAGCGCGGAACATGACCCGTAACTTCCAGCGCATCCTCGCCTGGCTGGTGCTGTCCGGGGTGTTCTGGATCGCCGGCGCATTTCTGGAGGGCGATCAGCGCCTGGCCTGTTGGGCGCTGGCGTTGCTGATCGAACTGATCTCGCCGTCCCTGTATTTCTGGGTGCCCGGCCTGGGGCGTTCGACGCTGGAGGACTGGAACGTCGAAGGCAATCACATGGCCGAGCGCTGCGGTTTATTCGTGATCATTGCCTTGGGCGAGTCGCTGCTGGTAACGGGCGCGACGTTTGCCGAACTGGACTTGAGCCTGCAAGGCGCGATGGCGTTTCTGGTGGCGGTGCTTGGCAGCATCGCCATGTGGTGGGTCTATTTCGACAGCGGCGCCGAACGTGCTCACCATCGCATTGCCCATTCCACCGACCCGGGCCGCCAGGCACGGATTGCCTACACCTACCTGCACGTCTTGATCGTCGCCGGGGTTATTGTCAGCGCCGTGGCCGATGAACTGGTGTTGATGCATCCGGATCACGCCAGTGATGCGGGTATCCTCGCGATCATCGCCGGGCCATGCCTGTTTCTGTTGGGTAACGCCTTGTTCAAGTGGGTCATGGCCGATCGGCTATTGCCGCCGTTGTCCCATTTGGTCGGCCTGGGGTTGTTGCTCTTGCTGCTGCCGTTGGCGCTGAATCATCTGTTTTCGGCGTTGATGCTCGGCGCGTTGACCACGGCAGTGGTGGTGTTGGTGGCCGCCTGGGAAACCGTGGCATTGCGTGAATCATTGGCAGCAGCACAACACTAAAAGTCCGCCGGAAATCCGGTGGCTCTGTGATATATGTAGACCCTTTCCGCGAACCCTCAGGAGCACCGTCATGCCTCACCTGCACATGGAATACACCGCCAACCTGCCCGGGTTGAACGCCGATGTGGCGCTGATCCGACTCAACAACACGTTGGTGGGTTCCGGTCAGTTTGCGGCGGAGCACGACATCAAGAGCCGTGCCCTGAAGGTCGAAACCTTCAAGGTCGGCACCGGACTGGGCGAGCGCGCGTTCGTGCATGTGAAGCTGGCGTTGCTCAGCGGTCGCTCACCGCAAATCAAGAAGCAGCTGTCCGAAAGCCTGTTGGCCGTGGTGCAGGATCTGTGTGAATGGCCGACGGATGTTGAAGTCCAGTTGTGCGTAGAAATCCTCGATATCGATCGCGAGTCCTACACCAAGACGGCCATCGGCTTCTGAGATTCAGGCCGCTTGCTGTTCGGCGCAGACCTCGAGCACTTGCTCGCGCAGCCACGTGTTGGCGCTGTCCTGATCCACGGTTTGGCTCCATTGCATGTCGAGGGTGAAACCCGGCAGGCCGTTAGGGGCTTCGCAATGATTGAACACGGCCTCGTTGGCCAGCAGACGCTGGATGCGCCGGGGCAGGGTCAGGATGAAGTCAGTGCCGGTGATCATCTTCAACGCCGCGCTGTAGCTGTTCGACCGTTTGACGATCTCGCGCTTTTGCGCCTGCCGTGCCAGCCAGCCATCGACCCGGTCGGTGGCGGCTGACCAGGGGGTCGAGAACACGTGCTGGCGTTCGGTGAAGGCTTGCAGACTCAAGCGTGGTTCCAACGGCGTGGCGCGTTTGTCGAAGACGCAAACCAGATCGTCTTCCAGCAACATCCGTGATCTGAAGTCGGTTTGGCCGGGATGAACGTTCGGGCCAAAACAGATCAGCAGGTCGAGGCTGCCGTCGCGCAACTCGTCGGTGGGGATATCGGTTTCGAACTTGTGCAGGTTGACCGCCACCGGCAGGTCGGCGAAATCGAAGCGTTTCAGCAGGCGCGGCAGAATCAAGTGCTCGAAGTATTCCGGTGCACAGATGTTAAAGGTGACGGGTTGGGAAGTCGGGTCGAACGCCTGGGCGCTGGCGTGACACAGGTTGATGCTTTCAAGAATTTTCAACACATGGCCATACATGGTGCTGGCTTTGTAGGTGGGGCGCATTCCGGTGCGGGTGTTTATAAACAACTCGTCTTCAAAACTGGTGCGCAGTTTTTTCAGGCAGTAACTCACGGTGGATTGACTGACGAAGAGTGCCTCCGACACACCGGTGACGCTGCTTTGCTCATACACGGCGGTAAACACCATGAGGTCCTGCATATCGAGCTTTCTAAGCAAGTTACTGTTTAGCATCCGTTCTGTCTCGCTGTGCTCCTTGCGCTGACGGTGCGCAAACGTGTGCGAACGATCCTAACGGAACGATGGTACCAGGAGAAAGCCCTGTAGGAGACTTCAGTGTCAGATGTGGGACACATCGTGTAGGTAACACGACCTGCTGGCAGAAAGCGATCAACCCCGCACCGCCCACATTGATGATCCACTCGCTAAACGCCGAGGTGATGCCCGGTGTTTGGCTGCGGTGGGTCATTCAATGTGAAGTTGTGTGCTAATAGTTCTTATTACAGCAGGCCGTCCTGGGCACAGACGCTGACAATTTGTTCGCGAAACCAGTTATTCGCGCTGTCCTGCCCCGGCTTTTCATTCCACAACATGTCCAGGGTAAAGTTGGGTAAACCGGTGGGCGGTTTGCAATGAGCAAATTTATCTTCGTTACTGATCAGCATCTGGATACGCCGAGGCAGTGTCAGCACGAAATCGGTGCCGGTGATCATGTTGAGTGCTGCCACATAACTGTTGGCTCGTGCGACTATTTGGCGGCTGTAAGCCCATTTGCTGAGCCAGCCATCCACCATGTTGGTGTCTGAAGTCCAAGGGGTAGGGAAGATGTGCTGGCGTGCGACAAAGCTGTCCAGGCTGAATTCGCCCTCTGGCGGCGCAAAGTTTTTATCAACGACACAGACCAGGTCATCTTCCAGCAATATTTGAGATTTTAAACTTTTAGAACTGCGATGAAAGTTGGGGCCAAAACAAATAACCAGATCGAAACGTCCGTCGATAAGTTCTTCGATCGGGATATCTCTGTGAAATTTCTGGATGTTTACAATAACCGGAAAGCTACTTCCAATAAAACGTTTTAATAAGTTGGGGAGAATCAGTAGTTCAAAATACTCCGGCGCGCAGATATTAAACGTAATCTCTTTCTGTGTCGGATCGAATGCGTGTAAACCGGAGTGGCATATGTTTATGCTTTTCAGGATTTTCAACACATGGCCATACATGGTGGTGGCCTTATTGGTCGGCCACATGCCATTGCGGGTATTGATGAACAGCTCGTCGTCGAAGCTCGTGCGCAGCTTTTTCAAGCAGTAACTCACGGTGGACTGGCTGACGCAAAGGGTTTCGGAAACCTCGGTGACGCTGCTTTGTTCGTATACGGCAACGAACACCATCAGATCCTGCATATCGAGTTTTCTGAGCAAATTACTATTAAGCATAAAATCCGTCTCGGTGAAAATCCATGTGCGTCACTATCTTTTGTTTTTGTGACAAGGTTGTTTATTTATATATTAGCGGAAGCAATTGGTTTTTTAAATAGTCTGTCGGAGATTTCCTCAATATATTCTCGCTCACTTTAAAAGGAGTCCTGAATAGGGACAGGGAGGTCGAAGTGTTGGTACGTGTCACTGAAAGTCAGACACCGTTATGGGTGCAAGCCACTGAAGTTGTGAAAGAAAAGTTTCGCAGTTCTTATAAGGCGACAGTAGAGCCAAGCCCGCAGTATTTTGCGGTGACTCTGGATAATGAGGAGCGCATTCTTTCTTGTGCCGGTATAACGTTTGCGGATCACCGGACACTGTTCTCCGAACAATACCTGTCGCAACCGATAGAAACGATACTGTCCGAACGCTTTGAAAAGCCGATCGATCGGTCAACTATCGTTGAAATCGGTAGTTTGATTTCCCATCACCTGACCGCCGGAATGATCATGGTCAACATGATCCCGCTGTTGGCCTGGTGCATGGGTGGCCACTATTTGCTGTGCACCGTCACCCCCCGGGTCCGGGAAATGATGGAAAGCTGCCAGATCGTTTTCGAACCGCTGCTAACTGCCGACCCAGAGCGCCTGGCCAATGATGGCGGCAAAAACTGGGGCTCCTATTACTCGAAAATGCCGGTCACCGGTTTTATCCGCGTGGACCCGAAACGTTCGCGATTCGCCGCCATGACCCTCGGCACATTGTTCACCCAGTTGCCGACGGATCTGCCGGAGAGGGCGCAATCATGAGCGGCCGCTTCATTGCGGACCTGCGCGAGGCGCTGCAGGTCAATCGCGAGAAAGTCTGTGCCGTCGATTGCGACGCGTCCGGGCTGGAACACGCCGCAGTCATGACCTACGGCGAGCTGGAATCCCGTGCGCTGAACCTGGCGGCGGAATTGCAGCGACGCTTCGACACCCCGGCCCATGGCGACCACGTCGTGCTGGGGATTGCCACGCGCAACAGCAGCGACTGGCTGGTGGCCGACCTGGCGTGTCTGTTTGCCGGGATCACCGCGTTGCCGTTGCCACTGGCGTTCAGCCAGGCCCAGGCCGAACATTTGGCCGAGCGCTGCGACGGCTTCCTGGTGGATAGCGCCGGCGAACGCACGTTGGCCGAGCGCTGGATGCTCGATTTTCCCGAGAGTCGCTTGCGACGGATCAGCGAGCTGGCCCTGGAACAACCGTTGCTGCATGAGCCGGACGGCGACAGCGACTGGATCTGCAAAATCATCCACACCTCGGGCACGACCAGCCGGCCAAAAGGCGTGCGCCTGAGCACGACGGCAGTGGGCGCGGTGCTGACATCACTGCGTCAAGGCATGCCGGTCGATGCCCATCGCCGTTACCTGTCGCTGGTGCCATTGAGCCTGCTGCTGGAGCAAGTCACTGCCGCGTACTTGCCGCTGCTGGCCGGCGGCACCGTGCACTTCCTACCTGAAGGCGAGCCGCTGCTCGGCGAGCCGGGGACTTCGCCGCAACGTTTGATCGCGTGGATTCTGCGAGTCGAACCGACGGCCCTGACGGTGCCGCCAGTGATGCTCAATCGCTTCTACGAGCAACTGGCCCAAGGCGATGCGCAAAGCGAGCGCCTGTCTCGATATCTGCACTCCGGTGTGCACATCACCTGCGGCGGCGCGGCGGTCGGCATCGATATTCTCAACGCCCTCGCCGAGGACGGCATCCCGGTGTTCCAGGGTTACGGACTCTCGGAAAACGCCTCGGTGGTCAGCATGAACACCGCGCAGCACCAGCGTCTGGGCAGCGTCGGTAAACCGTTACCGCATGTGCAGGTGCGCATCGGCGCCGACAAGACCATCGAGGTCAAGAGCAGCTCGCTGTTCAGCGGTTATTCGGGCAAGGACCCGAGCGCCTGTTCGATGTCCGACGATGGCTGGATGGACACTGGCGACTTGGGCGAACTGGATGCCGACGGCTATCTCTACGTTCGCGGTCGCAAGAAGAATGTGATCTGCCTGCCCAATGGCCGCAACGTCAGCCCGGAGCAAGTCGAGCTGGAATATCGCGAGTACCCCGGCGTGCGCGATGCCGCGGTGTTCTTCGATGAAACCCATGGTCTGGTGGCGCTGCTCTGTGTCGAGTCGGCGCCAGATCGCGACGAACTGGCCTCCTGGTCAACCCGGCGCTTTTCCGACATCGAACGCCCGAGCCGCCTCTGGCTGCTGACCAAGGACGATCCATTGCTCGAACAACTCTATACCGTCACCGGCCGCCCGAAACGCGCCGATATCGCCACTGTTTTCGCCGACCTGCAAGGGAATGCTGCTGATGAACACGCCTGCCTATCGCTGTGAAAGTTCCGACATCTCGATAATCGAAGCCCACCATTTCGCCAGTCTGGGTAAGTCCGAGCTGTACGAATTGCTCGGGCACTACGGTGTCGTGCTGCTGCGCAACTGCATCCACACGCCTGAGGATTTCAGCAGCTATGTGCGGCAAAACAGTTCGCGCCTGAGCCTCGACCCGGCGCGGGTCATGGTCGGCGGTGCGGCGCAGTTGGTGGACGCGGGCCGTCAGGAAATCGGCCTGCATTGCGAGAATGGCAACTCGCCGTTCTGGCCGGACATCACCTGGTTCTATTGCCAGGAAGCGCCGCGCAAAGGTTCGCAAACCACCCTGTGCGACGGCGAAAAAGTGCTGGCGAAACTGTCAACCGCATGCCGCACCTTCTTCGAACAAAACCCGATTCGCTACAGCCGCACCGTGGCTGGCGACAAGTGGCGGCGGTTGGTTTGTCACTATTCGGCGGCGCTCTCGGACCCGGCGGCGGTCAGCATCAACGATTTGATGCAGATCGTCGGCAACGATCCGCAGACCGTGATTACCTTCAACCCTGACGACGATTCGATCCACTACGCCTTCAGCACGTCGGCGATCCTGGTCTCCGAATTCAGCCAGCGCCCGGCCTTCGCCAACAGCATCCTCGGGCCGTCCTTCAACTATGAAGTGCCGGTGATCGACACCGTATCCGGGCAGCCGATTCCCGCCGAGTTCCTGGCAGAAATCGCCACGGTGTCTGCGCAATACACCTACCCGGTCGGCTGGCGCGACCACGACATGGTGATGATCGACAACCGTCGGGTGATGCATGGCCGCGAAGCCATCGTTGACGAGCGTCGTCGCATTTTCAACGCCTTGAGCTACCGCTGAGACCTCTTTATGAAAACCTCTAATAAACAAATCATTTCGGGTCAGTACGAGACGTACACCGACGGCGATGGCCGCCAAATCATCGACCTGGCCGGCGGCTTCGGCTTTCAGGTGCCGTCGGTGATCGCAGCGGTCAGCCAGCAGGCCGACCGCATGGGCCTGTCCAATCGCGTGTTGATGTCCGAGCCCTTGATCGCGTTCTGCCGGCGTCTGGCCGAGCTGTTGCCGGCGCCGCTGGTCAGTTCCTATATTTGCAGCTCCGGCGACGAAGCGTTCGAAGGGGCCTTGAAACTGTGCAAAGGCCTCAAGCCCAAGGGCAACACCATCGTGTTTGTTCAGGGCGGCGATTATGGCTCGCTGAGTTACGGACGCTGCCTCGGCGCGCCGCAGGAATATCTGGAGATCCAGCGTTTCCTCGGCTTCGATTTGGTAGCGGTCAGTGATGCTCGCGACCTGGCCAAAGTGAACTGGAACGATTGCTTTGCCGTGTGCCACACCAGCACCGTGATCGATGCGGACGGTCGCCTGCGCCTGATCGACCAGACGCTGCTCGATCAGCTCTATGCCTCGGCGGCCAAGGTCTCGGCGCCGGTCATTGCGGTCGATGTGCAAAGTTGCCTGGGCAGCCTGGGTACGCTGTTTGGTTTCCAGCGCTACCACAACACCCCGGACATCGTGGTGCTGGGCGGCGCGTTGGGCGGCAGCGCGATTCCCATCGGCACCTATACGTGCAGCGAACAGATGGCCTATCAGGTTTACGGTCGCAGCAGCCCGGCCAAACATGGCAGCACCACCGCCGGCAACCCGATGGCCTGCGTCGCCGCCATGGCGGCACTTGATTATGTGCAGGCCCACGACTCGGCCAAACAGTGCTTCAACAACGGTCAGGTCCTGGCACAAGCGCTCGCCGCATTCGGCGCGGTGGCCTGTGGTGGCTGGGTCAGCCTGCCGCTGGCTGCTGACGTCAACCCCGTCGATTTATGCGAAGAACTTTATCAGCGTGGCATCTACGTCAGCCCGCCCCGTGGCCGCGAATTGATTCTGCGTTGCCCGGTCACCGCGCGTGCCGAACACATCCAGCGTGCCGCCACCATCATCAAGGAGACTTTCAGCCATGTCCTTAACCATGCCGCATGAACAACTGCTGGATGATTGCCAGCGGCATTGGAGTGCTTCGGCGACCAAGCTGTATCGCATGGGCAAGACCAGCGTCGAGCAGGAAACCGATGGCATCTTTGTCACCGACCATACCGGCAAGCGCTTTATCGACTGCGCCTGTAGTTATGGGGTGTTTATCGTCGGCCATCGCAACCCGATGGTGCGTGAGGCGGTGCAGACCCAGTTGCACCAAATGGCCTGGGTTCCCGAAGGTCGGGTGCATCCGGTGCAAGAGCAACTGACCGAGCGTCTGCGCGAACTGGTGCCGGGCGAGTGGGGCGATGTGCAGTACATGGTCTCCGGCGCCGAAGCCATCGAACAGAGCATGCGTTACGTGCTCAAGGTGCAGAAGCACCGGCGCGGGATCGTGGTCATGAGCGATTCCTACCACGGCAAAACCTTGGCGGCGATGAGCATCCTCGGCCAGCAACAGCACCATCGCAGCTACGGCACTGCCGCTTCGGAAGTGACCTACGTGCCCTACGGCGATTTCGCCGCGTTGCAGAAAGCCGTGGGCGAGGGCGTGTGTGCGGTGTACGTCGAGCCGATCCTCGGCGGCGCGCATTTGCAGGTGCCGCCGGTGGGCTACATGGCCAACATCCGCGCCCTGTGCGATGCCACCGACACCTTGCTGATCGCCGACGAAATCCAGACCGGTTTCGGCCGCTGCGGCAAATGGTTCGCCGTGCAATACGACGACGTCGTGCCGGACATCATGATTCTTTCCAAAGGCCTGACCGGCGGCTACACCTCGTTCGCCTGCGCGATGTACAGCCAGCGCCTGAGCACGCAACACCCGTTGCGCGAGATCGAGCCGGACCAGCGCACCAACGGCGGGCATCCGGTGGGTTGCGCTTCGGCGATGGCCGCGATCGACTTCATCGAAAAACACAACCTGGTGGAGGCGTCGCGGATCAATGGCGGCTTGCTGCGCCATGGTCTGCAACGGCTGGCCCAGCGTTATCCGCAGATTGTCGAGGATGTGCCCGGTGTCGGCCTGATGACCGGTTTGCGCTTGCGCGGCTCGGTCTACGAAGCGCTGATGAGCATGGAGTTGGGCAAGCGTGGCGTACACGCCGGGCATTCGATGAATGAAAAAGCCGAGCATCCGGTGCTGCGTTTTTACCCGCCGCTGAACATCACCCCTGAAGCACTGCGGCATGTCCTGACCATGACCGAAGAAGCGCTGGAAGCGATCGCTCGTCGGCCGAAACTGGCGGTCAAGGCGTTTTCCCTGGTGGTGCGCAACATGTACCACATCCCCAACAAGCTGCTACGCAGCAAAGCGGAGCGCTGATGAGCATTTTCAATCCGGACACCCTGACCCTGCGCGAGATGGCCGGCCTGCTGCGACGCGGCGTGCTGACCAGCGTCAGCCTGCTGGAGTTCTATCTGCAGCGGATTGCCGAGCGTAATCCGCAGATCAATGCGCTGATCCAACTGGAGTCCGCCGACGAATTGCGTCGGCAGGCCCGGGAGGCTGATGAGATGGCGCGCATCGGCAATATTCGCGGCCCGTTGCACGGCATCCCGATGACCATCAAGGACGTCTGCCATGTGCGCGGATTTCGCATGTCCCGTGGGCTGGAGGAATTGCTCGGCGCCGCCAGCCAGGAGGACGCCACGGTGGTGGCCCGACTGCGCGAGGCCGGCGCGATCATCCTCGGGATCACCAACGTGCCCGAGCTGTGCATGGCCTTCGAGACCGACAACCTGTTGTATGGCCGCACGCTCAACCCCTACGACCCGCAGCGTTCCGCCGGCGGCAGCAGTGGCGGTGAAGCGGCGGCCATCGCGGCGGGTTGTTCGCCAGCCGGGCTGGCTTCGGATGCGTGCGGCAGCGTGCGCATTCCGGCGCATTTCAACGGCATCTGCGGCCTTAAGTTGACCCAGGGGCGCGTGCCATTGACCGGGCAATTTCCCAACGACCGCTCCGGGCTGTTTCACCTGACCTCGGCGTTTGGCGTGATGGGGCGTTATGTCGATGACCTGGCGCTGCTCGGGCAATTGATCAGCGGCGCCGATGGACATGACCCGGACACTGTCGATGTGCCGTTCAATGACAGCAAGCCTTTGGCGGAGCTGCGTGTGGCGTTGTCCTGGGAATCGGCCCGAACCGAAGTCAGCCCGGCGGTGAAGCAGGTGCTGCAACGGGTCGAGGCGTGCCTGGGCAGTGTGGTCGCGGACGTTATTTCGAATACTCCGCCGATGCTCGATGACGCCAGTGATGTGCTGTGGCGGGTCTTCATCACCGGCGCGGATGCCGGGCGTAGCTGGAAAAAGCTGTTTGCGTCGATGAACAAACAGACCTACACGCCGGCCACCTCGGAGTTGATCCGCTTGAGCGAAGAGGTCGAGTTGAGCGTCGATGAAATGAAGCGCGACTGGATCATGATCGACACGTTTCGCTATCAACTGGCGAAGTTCTTCAATCAGCACGATCTGTTCATCTGCCCGGTGTTCCCGGACGTGGCGTTCGCCCATGGCGAGTCGCTGCTGGACCGCGATCGCTACGCCTTCGTGTTCCCGTTCAGCCTGTCCGGCTCTCCGGCGGTGGTCATCCGCGCCGGACACGACCCGGTCAGCGGCCTGCCGATCGGCATCCAGATCATCGGCCCGCACTGGCAAGAGGAACGGCTGCTGGCCGTGGCCAACTTCCTCGAGCGGGAAATGACCCGCTGGAGCCCGGTGATCCCCGCCATCCGGTGATCCCCATTGTGGGAGCGGGCTTGCTCGCGAAGGCGGTGTGTCATTCGACAATGATGTCGACTGATACGCCGCCTTCGCGAGCAAGCCCGCTCCCACATTTGGTCCAGGGTGAGCTTAATATTTGCGTTCGACTGCGATCCCCTGTGGGAGCGGGCTTGCTCGCGAAAGCGGTATGTCATTCAACAATGATGTTGACTGACACGACGCCTTCGCGAGCAAGCCCGCTCCCACATTAATCAGATTTCAAGCGGTAACGGTTTTCACATTCCGGCTGCTGACCACCAGCGCCAACATCCCGACCCCCACCAACACCGCCCCGCAAACCTCGATCAACGCCGGTTGCTGCCGCAGCCAGAACCAGTGGAACAGCGTGACAAACAACGTATTCAGATAAACATAGGAAATCACCGTCGACGGCGAGATCACCCCGATCGCCCGGTGCAGCAACCAGAAAGTCGCCAGGGTGCCAAACAGCGCCAGGTACACCAGCCATAACATATCGCTCACCGCCAGTTGCGCGCCGCTGCGCCAGCCGCCGCTGAACAGGCAGAACACCAGCAGAAACAACGAGCCGAACAGCATGTTCCAGAAGGTCATCGCCACCGGGTCACGGCCCTTCAAGGTCTTGGCCTTGAAGCGCTGGCTCAGGGGCGAATACAGCGCCATCGCCAGGCAACCAATGCCGAACACCACGACCGGATACAGCGCCGGCAATTCCCCCGGGGCCGACCCCTTGAGGATCAGCAGGACCGCGCCGACCGCCGCAATCAGCATCGGCAACAAGCGGGTTTTCAAACTCGGGCTCGGCAGCAGGAACACTTCAAAGAACAGCGTCATCAGCGGCACCAGCGTATACAACGTCGCGGTGTTGACCGCCGTGGTGTAGCGCAGCGCTTCGAACAGCGAACCAAAATACGTCGCCAGCAACAACCCGAGCACCGCATGCGCAAGCAAGCCTTTGACCGAGATCGGCGAGTGGTTTTTCAATAGCAGCAGCGGCAGGAACATCAAGGCTGAAAACAACAGGCGCAGGCCGGTCAGCAGGATCGGATCAATCGCTTGGCTGACCTCAGCCGCCGCAAAAAAAGACGCGGCGATCAGCATCGCCCAAATCAACATGCCCCAATGAGCTGCTGCAAAACCGACTTGTTTCATAAGTGCTCCCCCAGCGTTTGAGTGCAAGACGCCAATGATAGGTAGGCCGGCCTGCAGGCACGGGCGAGTTTTTAAATACGTAAACAGGTCCTTTCAAGGAAATGGCTGATCAGCCAGGAGGCAGGCCTTGAAAGGACCGTCGAAAACTATTGGATATGTTGCGCGTAACGTTTCGGGTTGAAGCGCAACACCATCAGGATCATCACCGCCATCACGGCCGTGAGTGACCACCAGGCCCACTCGAAGCTGCCCAACTGGTCGCGGATCATCCCGGCGATCAGCGGCGAGAGCCCGGCGATGAGGTAGCCGATGCCTTGCACGAAAGCGGTCAGGCCGCCCGCACGGCGCGGGTTGTCCAGGTGATCAAGGGACACGATCAGGCTCATCGGGAACAGACCGCCAATGCCCAGGCCCAGCAGGCACGGCCACAGCAGACTGAAGCGTTCCGGGCTGAGGATCAGGCCGCAGAAGCCCGCCATGATCAAGGCCAGCAGCACCGCCAGCACCAGGCGTTTGTCTTGGCTGCGGTTGGCAATCGCCGGGGTGACCAGACCGGAGATCACTTCCATGGCGGTCAGAAACCCGAGCAACAAACCGGCGTTCTGTTCGCTCCAGCCTTTTTCCACGTAGTACGGTGCGAGCCAGGCCAGCACGCAGGTGTAGGACGCCGTGCCCAAACCAAAGAAAATCGCCAGCAACCAGGCCCGCGAGTTACCGACAAACGACTCCTGGCGACCTTGCGGTGCGGCGGGTAGTTGCGGGATGGCCGAGCGTTGGGCGAACCAGAAACCCAGGGCCAGCAGTGCGAGCAACGCCCAGATCGCCAGGCCCATGCGCCAACTGCCGGTCTGCGCCAGCACGAACGGCGAGAACGAAGCCGCAATAGCCGCGCCGCCCATGATCGAGGTGACATACAAACCCATGAACAGCGAGACGTTGTCGCTGAAGCGCGACTTGATCAGCGCCGGCATCACCGCTTGGATCAGCGCAATGCCGACCCCGGCCAGCACCGCGCTGAGGATCAGTTCAAGGGTGCTGTCCAGATACAGCCGCGACACCGTGGCCACGCCGATGATCACCAGGGACAGGACGATGGTGCGGTGTTCACCGAAGCGCTGCGCGACGCGCATGCCCAGAAACATCGCCAGGCCCATGGCCATGACGGGCAGCATGGTCAGCAGCGAGGCGGTACTGAAACTCAGCGGGATATCCCCGCGAATCGCCGACAGCAAAGGGCCGATCGCGGCCATGGACGGGCGCAGGTTCAGTGCGACGAGGATGATGCTGGCGATCAGCCAGAGGGCAGGGCGGGTAGTTGCGCGAACGTTTTCCATAAGCAAGCCTTCAAGAACAAGGTCTTGATTAGGCGCGAGGGGCCGGGCAGCGGCAAATCAGAAAGTCTGGGGCGGTATCTAGAAATTAAATAAACCACAGTCCCTGTGGGAGCGGGCTTGCTCGCGAAGGCGGTGTGTCATAAGGCACTGATGTAGCTGACACACCGCTTTCGCGAGCAAGCCCGCTCCCACAGGTTATGTGTGACGCTCGTAATGTTTAGCCAACCCACAACCAAAGTTCTTCAATTCCCGATTTAACGACCCATCCCGCCATGTGACGCTGCAACTCATCTGTTTTCTGCGGTTTCTTCTATGGACGGTTGGCCAGTCGCATTCCACCACCCGGCATCCAGCCTCGGTCGTCGATTCCTGCCTGCCACTGCGCCAAAGCTCTCTGCACTTCCTTCCGAACTGGCCTTCTGGGCACTGTGGCATTGCCGCCACGCGCGCCCGCCGGATTCCTGCGTTTCCCGTTAATTGTTCCTACAGGTCCCACGCCATGCGTCGGGATCAAACCGGCGGCGCCTGCGCGTTTGCCTGACACGGAAAAACGAGAATTCCCATGAGTTGTGCCACGACCTCCTTCGCGACCAAGCAAGAAGCCCTGACCTTTCTGGAACAGAACCCGGATATCGAGATGTTCGAATTGTTCATCCTCGACAACAACGGCGTGCCTCGGGGCAAGTTGCTGCATCGCGATGAACTGCTGGCGGTGTATGAAAGCGGCCGGCCACTGCCGAGCACCATTCTCGGCCTGACGATCAATGGCGACGACGTGGAAAACTCCGGGCTGGTGTGGGACGTCGGCGATATCGATTGCCGCGCCTACCCGGTCAGCGGCAGTTTGCAGCGCATGCCGTGGCGCTTGATTCCCACGGCGGCGGTGCAAGTCAGCATGCACCCCAAGGAAGGCTTGCCGGCAACCATTGCCGATCCACGGCACTTGCTGGCGAAGGTCATCGAAGGCTTGCAGGCCGACGGCTATTACCCGGTGATGGCGGCGGAGCTGGAGTTTTATTTGCTGGATCAACAGCGCGACAGTAACGGTCGGCCACAACCGGCGCGGGACGTCGATGGCGGACGACCACGGGCCACGCAGGTCTACGGTTTGCGCGAACTGGAGCAGATCGAACCGTTCCTCGCCGACCTCTACAGCGCCTGCAAACTCCAGGGCATTCCGGCGCGCACGGCGATTTCCGAATACGCGCCGGGCCAGGTGGAAATCACCCTCGAGCACCGCACCGATGCCTTGCAGGCGATGGACGAAGCGGTGCGCTACAAACGCTTGGTCAAAGGCGTGGCGCACAAGCACGGGATGGCGGCGTGCTTCATGGCCAAACCCTTCGATGACCTGGCCGGCACCGGGATGCACATGCACGTCAGCCTCGCGGACAAGGACGGCAACAACCTGTTCGCCAGCGAAGCACCCGACGGCACGCCACTGCTCCGGCAGGCCGTGGGCGGCATGCTCAGCACCTTGCTCGATTCGTTGCTACTGTTCTGCCCTAACGCCAACTCCTATCGGCGTTTCCAGACCAACAGTTATGCGCCGCTGGCCGCCACCTGGGGCGTGGACAACCGCACCGTGAGCCTGCGGGTGCCCGGCGGGCCGGCGTTCTCCCGGCACATCGAACACCGCATCTGCGGGGCCGACGCCAATCCGTACCTGGCAGCAGCGGCGATCCTGGCCGGTATTCACCGTGGCATCCGTGAGCAACTCGACCCCGGCGCGCCGGTGGAAGGCAACGGTTACGCCCAGGCCACCGAATTGCTGCCGACCGACTGGCTGACCACGTTGCGCGCACTGGAAGGTTCGAGCTGGGCTCGGGACGCGTTCGGCGCTGAGTTCCTGGGGGTGTACCTGGCAGTGAAGCGTGCCGAATATCGGCAGTTCATGGGCGAAGTCGGGGAGCAGGATTGGCGCTGGTACCTGAACCAGGCCTGACAGTTTCTCAAATACATTAAAAGTTTCACGTCTATATCTTGGGCCAACTAATCGTTGGCTTCTTTTTCACGAAAAATTGATGGTTGGCTGCTTAAAGTTTGTGCTGTCGCGGAAAATGAAATTTTCACATTTCGCCGGCGGCACATCTTTTCAGGAACAGTCCATTCGCATGTTGAAATTCAAAGCCGTGCGCCCCGAGTGGGTGACGCTGATTGCCAGCGCCTTTTTATTGGCCGGGTTCAATCTGGTGCTCTGGCAGCACCTTTTCGAAATCACCGCCACCAACGCTCAGGGCATCGCCATGCGCGTGGCATTTGGCGTCATGGTGCTCGGCGCCTTCAACATCGTCTTGACCTTGCTGGCGTTCCGGCCCGTGCTCAAGCCGCTGCTGACGTTGATCTTCATGGTCAGTGCCGGCGTGGCTTACTTCATGAGCCAATATGGCGTGCTGATCGATGCCGGCATGTTCCGTAACTTTGCCGAAACCAATGCCACGGAAGTGCGCGACTTACTGTCGATTAAGTTGTTGGCTTATATAGTTCTATTGGGTGTTTTGCCATCGTGGTTGTTATGGAAAACACCGATCAATTATCGCGTCTGGCACCGCGATCTATTAAGTAAAGTCCTGGTCAGTGTCGCGTCGGTGGTGGTAATTGGTGGCGTGGCGCTGGTGAACTATCAGGGCTTGTCGTCGCTGTTTCGCAATCACCATGAATTGCACTTGATGGTGGTGCCGAGCAACTACATCGGCGCCTCGGTCGGTTATCTGCGCGAGCAAGTCGCCTCGGCGCAACAGCCCTTCGTCAAGATCGGTGAAGACGCCCGCAAAGACCTGAGCTGGCAGACCCATGGGCGCAAATCCCTGACGGTGCTGGTGGTCGGCGAAAGTGCCCGGGCCGAGAACTTCGGGGTCTTGGGTTATGAGCGCGACACCACGCCCAAACTCAGTAAAGAAGCCGGCCTGATCGCTTTCACCGACGTGCATTCCTGCGGCACGGAAACTGCGGTTTCGGTGCCGTGCATGTTCTCCAACATGGGGCGCAAGGATTACAACGCCAGCAAGGCGAAGAACGAAGAAGGCCTGCTGGATGTGCTCAAGCGTGCCGGCCTGGACGTGATCTGGCGCGATAACCAGTCGGGCTGCAAAGGCACCTGCGATCGGGTCACCATCGACGACGTCAGCAACTTGAAGGACCCGGTGTTGTGCTCCAGCAGTGAATGCCGCGATGAAATCCTCCTGCAAGGTTTGCAGCACTTTATCGACACCCTGGATAAAGACACCGTGCTGGTCTTGCACCAGATGGGCAGTCACGGCCCGGAATACTTCAAGCGTTACCCCAAAGAGTACGAACACTTCACCCCGGTTTGCGAAAGCAATGCGCTGAATAATTGCAGCCGCGACAGTATCGTCAACGGCTACGACAACACCCTGGTGTATACCGACCACGTGTTGTCGACCCTGATTGATCTGTTGCGCAGCAACCAGGACAAAGTCGATACCGCGATGCTCTACCTGTCCGATCACGGGGAATCCCTGGGCGAGTACAACCTGTTTCTCCACGGCACGCCTTACATGATGGCGCCGGAACAACAGAAACATGTGGCCATGCTGGCGTGGTTCTCCGACAGCTATCAAAAGTCGTTCGCGGTGGACACCCATTGCCTGCAACTGAGTCGCGAAAAACCCTTGAGCCAGGACAACCTGTTCCATTCGATGCTCGGTCTGCTGGAAGTCGACAGCAAGGTCTACAACCCGGACCTGGACATGTTCGCCGGCTGCCGCGCACCGATCATCGATGGCGTGCTGGCAAAAAAGTGAGTGCTTCGACTTATTTTTCACGGACCAGTCGCTAACCTGCGGCCGGTAGATATTTCAATAAGAGCCTGTATATGTCCGCGTTGCCCCCATCCGCCGTCGAGCTAGAGTTCGCCCGGCGCTACGATCAGGAACACGCTCGCGTCTGCTTGCAGCCGCAGCCCCGTGGCTTGGCCGGACGCCTGGCGTTCTGGCGCGCCGAGCAATTGGTGCGCAACGCCCTCAAGGTCGCCGGCGAGCCGGGGTTGTTGCTGGATGTAGCCTGCGGCGCCGGGCGTTTTTGGCCGGTGCTGGCCGAGCACGGCAACCGGGTGATCCTCGCGTCCGATCCGTCCCAGGACATGCTCGATCACGCCCGCACTCATCACCCGCAGCAGTTGCTCAAGCGGATCAAGACCTTTCAGAGCTCGGCGTTCACCCTCGATTTATCGGCGAACGCGGTGGATTGCATGATTTGCATGCAACTGTTTCAACATATCGCCAGCCCCGACCACCGGTTGGCCATGCTCGGGGAATTCCACCGCGTCAGCCGTGACACGGTGATTGTCGCGGTCCGCCTGCAAAGCCGCTTCGGGCGTCGGCCATCCGCCACCGAGGGCTTCGAGCCCCCGTTGTTGCCGGGCAAGCTGTTGCTGGAAGCCGAGTTCAGACAGGCGGGTTTCAGCCTGCTCAGTCACCAGGACTTCTTTCCCGGTTGCGCGCGGATGCGGGTCTACGTGCTGCGTAAGACCGGTTAACCTCCCTTCGTCAGACATTTCTTGCCTTTAAGCAGGTCTTTTCGCTAAAGCTCTTGTTCAGTGGATGCGCGGAAATCGCCGGGGGCGATATATACTGCGCGCCATTCTTCAAGGGAGAGCCGTGTGGCCATCGATATTCACTGGATTCGCGACAACGATAGCCTCGGTCAGTTTTGCGCCGAGTGGCAGCAGCTGCCATTCGTTGCCCTCGACACCGAATTCATGCGGGTCGACACCTTTTATCCGATCGCAGGCCTGCTGCAGATCGGCGATGGCGTACGCGCTTACCTGATTGATCCGCTGACCATCGACAACTGGCAGCCCCTGGCCGCGTTGCTGGAAAACCCGGCCGTGGTCAAAGTCGTCCACGCGTGCAGCGAAGACCTCGAGGTCCTGTTGCGCCTGACCGGCAGCCTGCCGGCCCCGTTGTTCGACACACAACTGGCCGCCGCTTACCTGAACCTCGGTTTTTCCATGGGTTACTCGCGGCTGGTCCAGGAAGTGCTCGGCATCGACCTGCCCAAGGGCGAAACCCGTTCCGACTGGCTGCAACGCCCGCTGTCCGACACCCAGATCAGCTACGCCGCCGAAGATGCCCTGCACCTGGCGGAAGTCTACGTACGCCTGCAACCGAAGCTGTCCGAAGACAAATACAACTGGGTGCTGGAGGACGGCGCCGAACTGGTGGCCAACCTGCGCCGCGAGGTCGATCCGTACGAGGTCTACCGCGAAGCCAAACTCGCCTGGAAACTGTCCCGCGCCCAGCTCGCGGTGTTGCGTGAACTCTGCGCCTGGCGCGAGCACGAAGCCCGCGCCCGGGACCTGCCGCGCAACCGCATCGTGCGTGAGCATTCGTTGTGGCCGCTGGCGCGGACTCAGCCGGACAACCTCGGCGCGCTGGCGAAAATCGAAGACATGCACCCGCGTACCGTGCGTCAGGACGGCGAATTCCTGCTGGACCTGATCAAGCGTTCTGCCAATGTGTCGCCGGATCAATGGCCGCCCGCAGTGCCGGAACCCTTGCCAGTGGACGCCGCCACGCTGATCAAGCAACTGCGGGCCATCGGCCAGGCCGAAGCCGAACGCCTGAACATCGCGCCAGAACTGATGCTGCGCAAGAAAACCCTGGAAGCGCTGCTCAAGAGCGGCTACCCCAACGGTCCTTACCAATTGCCTGATTCGCTGCGTGGCTGGCGCCGCGAATTGATGGGCCAGGCGCTGCTCGACAGCCTGGCCACCGCCGGAGAACAGCCTTGAAACGTATTTGTTCCATCTACCGCAGCCTGAAGAAAAACGAGATGTACCTCTATGTGCTCAAAAGCGATGCACTGGAGCGCGTCCCGGAATCGCTGATGGCGGCGTTCGGCAAGCCGCATCACGCCTTTGACCTGGTGCTGACCCCCGAGCGCAAACTGTCCCGCGAGGACATCACCGTGGTCCTGGCAAACCTTGAGAAACAGGGTTATCACTTGCAAATGCCGCCGGCCGAGGACGAGTACATCGAACACTTGCCCGAAGAACTGCTGCGCCGCAACGACCCGATGTGATCGGCAGACAGGTTCTGTTCAGAACCTGTGTGAAAGACTGGAATGATTTTGGCGATGGCCAGCGTGGCGGAGCGATACTCCGCCGGCGGCCGTCTGCTCTGTTTTCGAAAGGTTTGAACCATGCGCGTTCTGATTGCTGAACACGACCACCCTGTGTACGCCCAACTGCTGCGTCAGGCAGCGCCCGAACTGGAAGTGCTGACCAGCGGCGACTCCGCCGAACTCGCGCGCCAGGCTGCCGATTGCCCGATCTGGCTCGGCCAGCCGGACTTGCTGGCCAACCTGCTGCGTCAGGGCCACCAGCCACAATGGCTGCAATCGACCTGGGCCGGCATCACGCCGCTGCTCGCCGACGGCCTGCCACGTCACTATCGCCTGACCCGTGCGGTGGGGATTTTCGGCCAGGTCATGGCTGAATACGTGTTGACCTATATGCTCGGCCACGAACGCGAGGTGCTGGCGCGGTTGGTCAGCCAGGTCGAGCGCAAGTGGGACAGCCGTCAGGGCCAAAGCCTGGCAGGACGCAAAGTGCTGATCGTCGGCACCGGCGACATCGGCCAGACCGTGGCGAACTTCCTCGTGCCGTTTGGCGTCGAGCTGTACGGCATCGCCAGCGAAGCCCGGGAGCAGGCACCGTTTGTGGAAGTGGCCGCGCTGGCCGACCTGCCGCGACTGGTCGGCGAAGTGGATTACGTGATCAACCTGCTGCCCAACACGCCCAACACCCATGATTTGTACGACGCAGCGCTGTTCAAGCAATTCAAGCCGACCGGCGTGTTCATCAACGTCGGACGCGGCGTGGCGGTAGTCGATGCGGACCTGGTGGAAGCCTTGAAAGAAGGGCACCTGGCCGGCGCAGTGATCGACGTCTGCCGTCAGGAACCTTTGCCGCAACGGCACCCGTTCTGGACTGCCTGGGGCTTGCTCCTGACCGGCCACAGCTCGGCCCCCACATCGCCGACGATGATGGTGGACCTGTTCGTCGAAAACCTGCGGGCCTACCAGGCAGGCGAAGCGCTGCGCGGCGAAGTGGACTTCAATCGCGGTTATTGAGTACACCGAAACCAAAATGTGGGAGCGGGCTTGCTCGCGAAGAGGCCGTGTCAGCCGACATCACAGCTGAATGACACACCGCCTTCGCGAGCAAGCCCGCTCCCACAGTGGGTTTTGCAGTGTGGTTTAGAGGGTGAAGTCGCCTTCAGCCGCCAGTTCGCTCAGCGGACGGCGTGGGCTTGGTTCTTCGCGGGCTTGCAGGTATTCCGCCAGCGTCGCTTTATCGCCCAGTTTGCCGACGGCCACCGCCGCGTGCAGCGCATAACCTTCGGGAATGTTCAGCTCCTTGCGGGTCAGTTCCTGGTCGAAACCGGCCATGCCGTGGGTGTGCCAGCCGCTGATGCTGGCTTGCAGCGCCAGGTGGCCCCAGGCCGAGCCGGTGTCGAAGGTGTGCCACAACGCCGGGGTTTCTTCGGTGGCGCCGGGAACGGCGAAGGTGGTTTTCGAAATCACGATCACCAGCGCCGAGGCGTGTTGCGCCCAGCCGCGGTTGAACTCATTCAGCAGACCCAGGAAACGCTCCCAGTTCGGCGTGTCGCGGCGCGCGTAGAGAAACCGCCAAGGCTGCGAGTTGTAGGCGGACGGCGCCCAGCGCGCGGCTTCGAAGAAGCTCAGCAGGGTTTCTTCCGGGATGCTTTCGCCGGTGAAGGCCCGTGGCGACCAGCGATCAGTGAACTGTGGGTGAATGGCATATTCGGCAACGCGTGGATTGGCACTCATGCAGAGGTTCCTTGCTACGTTTGGGTCAGGGAGTCGAAATAAAAACCAGCGGCCACAGTTGAGCTGAGCGATGAGGTTTTTCGAGCCGTGGCAGTTCACCGGAATGCAACGCGGTTGCGCGTTAATGGCCTTCAGGTTTGGCTCGTTGCGACTGGCAAAGCTACTTCGTGGCGCCAAAACTGACAAGTGAAGTTCTTACCGGCAGTCGCCAGCGCTTGGCCCGCAAGGCCTTGGGCACTAGACTGGCGGCCTTTTCACCACCTGATGTTGATGCTTGAGCCATGGCCGCCAAAGTCGAACCGTTCTGGATACGCAAAACCCTCGATCAACTCGATCCCCAGGAATGGGAATCGCTGTGCGACGGTTGTGGCCTGTGCTGCCTGCAAAAGCTCGAAGATGAAGAAGACAACAGCGTCTACTACACGCGCATCGCCTGCAAACTGCTGGACCTGAACACCTGCCAGTGCACCGATTACCCGAACCGTCGCGAGTTCGTCCCGGACTGCATTCAGCTCACACCGGGCAAGGCCGAAGAGTTCCAGTGGCTGCCGCCGACCTGCGGTTATCGGCTGGTCAGCGAGGGCAAGGACCTGCCACTGTGGCACCACCTGGTGTGCGGCGATCGCGATGCGGTGCACCACGAACGCATCTCCCAGTCCGGACGCATGCTCGCCGAAGGCAGCGTGCCGGAAGACGATTGGGAAGATCATCTGATTTTCCGGGCGGGTTAAAGGTCCACCGTTTTTGTGGCGAGGGAGCTTGCTGTGGCGAGGGAGCTTGCTCCCGCTTGAGTGCGAAGCACTCACCCAATAAATAGGCAGTGATTATTGCCACAAGGAGTGTGTATGGCTGGGGGATTGCGGCTGGCGTTGGCCATCGGGGCATTGGCCCTGAGTTCGTCGGTGTGGGCGGCGAAGAAGGTCGATCTGGATTACCACGTGCGCCTGTTGCCGCAAAGCGATCAGGCGGAAGTGCGTCTGACCCTGGCGCAAGGCTCGGCGGTGCGCAGCCTCGACTTTGACCTGGGCGACGGCAGCCACTACAGCGACTTCAAGGCCGACGGCCAATGGCAACTCACGCCGGGCAAAACCGCCCGGGGTATCTGGCACCCGGCCGCCGACAAGGCCAGCCTGACCTACCGCGTGCGCATCAGCCACGGGCGCAAGAGCGGCAGCTTCGACACGCGCATGACGCCAAACTGGGCACTGATGCGTGGCGACGACCTGGTGCCGGCGGCCAAACTCGATCAGCAGGACGGCATCGAACTGGTATCGCGCCTGGAATTCGAATTGCCCAGCGGCTGGAAAAGCGTCGAAACCGCCTGGCCGCGTATCGGCAAGAACACGTTCCGCATCAACAACGTCTCCCGCTTGTTCGACCGGCCGACCGGCTGGATGCTCGCCGGCCATCTCGGCAGTCGCCGCACACGGCTGGGGGAAACCGAAGTCACCGTCGCCTCGCCGGTGGGGCAGGGCATGCATCGCATGGACGTGCTGACGCTGCTGACCTTTGTCTGGCCGCAAGCCCAGGCCGTGTTCCCACGCCATCCGAGCAAACTGCTGATCGTCGGTGCCAATGACCCGATGTGGCGCGGCAGCCTGGCGGCGCGGGAATCGATCTACCTCAACAGCCGTTTGCCGCTGGTCAGCGAAAGCGGCACCAGTGTGTTGGTACGCGAACTGGCCCAGGTGTTCGGCCGGGTCAACGACAAACAACATAGCGAATGGATCAGCGAAGGCCTGGCGGAGTATTACGCCATCGAACTGGTGCGTCGCGCCGGCGGCATGAGCGATGAGCGCTATGAGAGTTTGCAGAAGAAGTTGGCCAAGGACAGCCAGAAGGTGACGACCCTGCGCGGCTCGCAGGTTAGCCCGGCGCAGATTGCCAGGGCAGTGTTGCTGCTACAGGAATTGGATCAGGAGATTCGCATCAAGACCCGCAACAAGCGGTCGCTGGATGATGTGCAGCGCGGGGCGATGCATTTGGAAAGTGTCGATACCAAAGAGTTTGTTCAGCTCGCCGAAAGCGTCATCGGTGAGCCTTCCAAAGTCCTCGATACCGAGCTCTTGAACTGATCGTTCCCACGCTCTGCGTGGGAATGCGCCCGGGACGCTCCGCGTCCCTTTCCAGAGCCGGAACGCAGAGCGTCCCCAGAGGCATTCCCACGCAGAGCGTGGGAACGATCAGGGCGGGGGATCAAACCCCGGTTTTCGGCGATTTCAACGAATCATTCCCGGTGACGGTCGCCGTCTTGGTCGCCGCTTCCGCAGCCGCTTTCAACTGATTCAACTCGTCACCCGCCCGCTGAATCTTCGCCCGCACGGTGTTCATGTCCTGACGGCTTTTCTCCAGCAAGCTTTTCACCGAGCTGTGCCCGGTAATGCCACGGGCCAAAGCCACGCCGCCGATGGCCACTTGAATCAAGCCAAACACACCGCCGCGCCGCAGGCCCTTACCCATCATCACCACGCCGCCAGCCAGGGAGCCGATGCGTTCCCAGCCCTCGACGTTTTGCTCGTGGCGAGTCTGGAACGGGGTGGATTCGATGCGTTCTACGCGTTTGAGTTCGCTCATGATCTGTCTCCAGGCAGGGAAGGATAGTAAAGCTGACTGCCGAAGCGGGCCGCTTGTTCCATCGGATGTGCGGTGACTCAGCGGAATTTCGCACCGGAGCGGGTGTTCAGCCCCTTGGCCATGCGGTCGTAGAGCACGACGTTGACGGTGGCCGCCAGGTTCATGCAACCGGTGGTCGGGATGTAGACCACGTCTTCGCACCAGTCGCGGATCTCTTTATCCAGCGAGCCGTCTTCCGGGCCGAAGATATAGAGGGCGCGATCCGGGTGGGTGTATTCCGGTAGTGAACGGGCGCCTTCCACCAATTCCACGGCGACCGGCACACAGCCCAGGGGCAGGATCTTTTTCAGGTCATCTATCCCGATCAGCGGGATGTCGTAGTGCACGCGTTTGGTGTCGGTGACGAAATCGGCGGCGCGCTCATAGCGCTTGCCGGTGTAGAACACCGACGCCACGCCATAACAGCCAGCGGCGCGCATCACCGAACCGACGTTCTCCGGTGATTTGGGGTTATACAAACCAATGCAGCTGTACCGTTTGTCTGCCACGAGCGGGGTGCCTTCGGGAAAAAGAGGGCGATTATACGGGGATTGGCCGAGAGCGGGCAGTTTCGGGATTGGCGGCGCCTGGACGGCCGCCATCGCGAGCAAGCCCGCTCCCACAGGGCTCAGTCGTGGCGCAAAACCAATGTGGGAGCGAGCCTGCTCGCGAAGAGGCCGTGTCAGTCGATATCAATGTTGAATGACACACCGCTTTCGCGAGCAGGCTCGCTCCCACAGTTGATCTCGGGTGTTCACAAATACTGAGTTCGGCGCAAAACCCCTATGGGAGCGAGCTTGCTCGCGATAGGGCCTGCACAGCCAATATCAATCTTCGCCGCTGCTCCAGCCCCCACCCAGCGCCACGACCAAGCCGACACTCGCCTGCAACTGCCGCGTCTGCAAACCCTGCAACCGCCGCTGGGCCTGCAACGCCGAGGTCTGCGCCGTCACCACATCCAGATAATTCACCGCCCCAGCCTCATAGCTGTTCATCGCCAGCGTCTGCGTGTGCTGCGCGGCATCGACCGCCGCTTGCTCATCTTCAGCCTCCCGTTGCAGATCCCGCAGTTGCCCGAGGTTGTCTTCAACCTCCCGTACCGCCCGCAGCACCTGGCTGCGGTAATGGGCGGCGGCTTCTTCGAATTCTGCCTTGGCCTGGCGTTCGTTGGCGTCGAGGCGGCCGCCGTCGAAGATCGGCAGATTGACCAACGGCCCCAGCGCCCAATAGCGATTGCCGGCGGCCAATAGATTGCCGCTGCCGGCGGTTTGCCCACCGAGCAGGCCGGTCAGGCTGAAGTCCGGGTACCACGCCGCGCGGGCGACGCCGATATTGGCGTTGGCGGCAAACACCCGGCGTTCGGCGGCGGCGATGTCCGGGCGGCGTTGCAGCAGAGTGCTCGGCAGTGCGCCGGGGACTGACGGCAACGCTAAAACCTGATCGCTCGCCTGGAGCCGGAAAACACTCGCCGGCTCACCCACCAATTCCCCCATCGCATGCTCGGCCAGATCCCTTTGTGCCCGCACATCGTCCAGTTGTGCCTGGGCCTCGGCCAGTTGGCTTTGGGCGCGGGTCAGGTCCAGTTCCGAGGCGATGGCGCCTTCATAGCGGTCGCGGGTCAGTTGCAACGCCTGGGTGTAGTCATCGAGGGAACTGGTGAGGATTTTGTTCTGCGCATCCAGGCCATTGAGCTGAATGTACAGCGTCGCGAGTTGCTGTTGCAGGCTCAACCGCGCCGCCGCCAAGTCGTCCGCCGAAGCCTGAGCCTGAGCATCGCCCGCCGCCACCTGATTGCGAATCCGCCCCCACAAATCGAGGTTGAAGTTCAGCGCAAATCCAGCGGTGTTGCTGTTGTACACCGACGGCTGATTGCTGCCACGCAACGGTTTGCCGTCCGACTGACGTTGGCGTAGCGGCTGGGCACTGGCAGTGATTTGCGGGAACAACCCGGCATGCAACTGCCCGGCATAGGCCTGCGCCGCATCAAAGTGCGCTAGGGCTGCCGCCAGGTCCGGGTTGGCCTTGAGCAGTCGCTGTTGCAGGTCGTTCAGCCGAGAGTCCTGATAAATCTGCCACCAGTCCGGGCGCGATTCCTGAGCCTTGGCCAAGTGCCACGGCCCGTCACTGGTCTGCTCGCGATACTGCGCCGGCAAGTCGATGACCGGCGCCTTGTACGTCGGCGCCATCGAACACCCCTGCAACGCCAGCGCCATGATCAGCAGCTCAAGCCTTGGGCGCATGCACACCTCCGGCGTCGGCCAATTGCACGGTATCGCCTTCACGCAGGGCATCCGGCGGGTTATCGACGACCCGGTCCGCAGGCTTCAAACCCTGATCGATCACCAGTCGCTCACCCAAATCCAGACCGATATGAATATCGCGCAAATGCACGTGATTATCCGGATCAAGTACCGCCACTTGCGTGCCCTGAGCGCGGAAGATCAGCGAGCTCGCGGGAATGCTTACACCATGGGTGTCCGCCGGAATCTGCAAGGTCGCCTCGGCATAGTCGCCGGGCAACAACGCGCCGTCCGGGTTATCCGCGACAAACTGCGCGAGTAAGGTGCCGGAGCGCCGGTCAACCGCCGTGGAGTCACCAATCAACCGCGCACTGAAATGCTCGCCGGGATGTTCCGGCACGATCAGTTCAGCCTGCATGCCAGGGCGGATCACGCTGGCGTAGTTCTGCGGCACCGGCACGTACAGGCGCAGTTGATGGGTGTCGGCGATGTCGAACAGCTCTGGATCGCTGTCGTTGTCCGCCTTGATCAACTGGCCGATGTCGGTGTTGCGCGCGGTGATGGTCCCGGCGAACGGCGCGCGAATGGTTTTGTAATCCTCCAGCGCCGAGAGGCGCGCGTAGTCGGCGGCCGCTGCATCGGCGTTAGCTTTGGCTGCCGCAGCGTTGGAGCGTTTTTCATCGGCTTCCTGACGCGACACCGAATGCGTCGCCAACAGGTTTTGCCAACGGCTCGCGGTGGTCTCGGCCAGGCGCGCGTTGGCCTGTTCCTGGATCAGACGCGCGTGAGTCTGCGCCACTTGCTGATCAAGGTCCGGGCTGTCGATCTCGGCCAGAATCTGCCCGGCCTTCACTTGGCTGCCGATGTCGGTTTTCCAGTCCTTCAGATAACCGCTGACCCGCGCATGGATCGGCGCCTTGCTCCACGCTTCCAGGTGCGCCGGCAAGCGCAGGCTGTCGCCGTGCACGTTCTGTTGCGGCTGGAACACGCTGACCAACGGCATGGCGGCGGTTTCGGTCCAGGCGGCCACGGCTTTCTCGTGGCGGGTGCGGGCAGCCAGACCGTTGGCCACCAGCAACGCGGCCAGGGTCAGACCGCCGACCCCCACCCACATCAGGCGTTTGCGCGACGGTTTTTGATCAGGCGACATGAGAGCTTTCTCCAACAACAGGACGAGAGGATTGGCGTCCGTGAACCAGGCTGAACACCACCGGGACGAACAGCAAAGTGGCGGTGGTGGCGAGGATCAGACCGCCGATCACAGCGCGGCCCAACGGCGCGTTCTGTTCTTCGGACAGGGCCAGCGGCAACATGCCGATGATCATCGCCAGGGCGGTCATGCACACCGGGCGGAAACGGGTGTAGCCGCCTTCGAGCGCAGCCTTGAGCGCATCGCCGTGTTCGGCCAGGCGTTCACGGCAGAAACTCACCACCAGAATCGAGTTGGCCGTGGCCACGCCCATGCACAGGATCGCCCCGGTCAGGGCCGGCACCGACAGCGAGGTGCCGCTGAGAAACAGCATCCAGACAATCCCGGCCAGCGCGGCGGGCAGGGCGGTGATGATCACGAACGGATCGACCCACGACTGGAAGTTGACCACGATCAGCAAGTAGATCAGCACCACCGCGCCGAGCAGGCCGAAACTCAAACCGCTGAACGCTTCGTGCAGCGCATCGATCTGCCCGTGCAGGCTGATCACTGCGCCTTTGGGCCGCATGGATGCCGTGTCGTCGAGGACTTTCTGAATGTCCTTGGCCACGCCGCCGAGGTCGCGGCCCTGTACGTTGGCGTACAAATCCAGGGTCGGCATGATGTTGTAGTGGCTGACCACCGCCGGGCTCTGCACCCGGGAAATGCTCGCCAAACCACCGAGGATCTGCGATTGCCCGTCACTGCCGGTCACCGGCAAGGCTTCCAGGGACGGCAGGCTGTCGAGGCGATATTGCGGCGTCGCCGCGACCACACCATAGGACACGCCGTTGGCCGGGTTGAGCCAGAAGGTCGGCGCGGTCTGCGAACTGCCAGCCAGCGACGCGACCATGCTGTTGGTCACATCGCGCTCGGTGATGCCCAGGCCATTGGCGCGCAGTCGATCGACATTCACCTGCAACGACGGATAACCGGTGGATTGCTGGATGCGCAAGTCAGCGACCCCAGCTACATGTTGCAGGCGCCGCTCCAGTTCCACGGCGTAGGCGCGGTTGGCCTCGTCGTTGGGGCCGGAAATTTTCACGTCCAGCGGCGCAGGCGCACCGAAGTTGAGGATTTGGCTGCTGATGTCCGCCGGCAGAAAGGCAAAGTGGCTGCCGGGAAAGCTTTCGGGCAAGGCTTCGCGCAGGCGTTTGACATAATCGGCGGTGGGGCTGTGCTCGGCTTTGAGGCTGACCTGAATATCGCCGTCCTGCGGGCCGATGGTGCCGCTGTTGCTGTAGGCCATGTCGATGCCGCTCAGCGGGATGCCGATGTTGTCGACGATGGTGTCCAGTTGCTCCGCCGGAATGATCTCGCGGATCCGCGCTTCGATGCGGTCGAACGCCGCCGCGCTTTCCTCGATCCGCGTGCCCAGCGGCAAGCGCACATGCAGCGATAAAGCGCCGGCGTCGGTGGCGGGAAAGAAGTCCTCACCCAGACTTGGCAGCAGCGCAAACGACGCCAGCACACACGCCAGAAACCCCAGCAGGAAACGCTTGCGGTATTCCAGCGCCAGCTCCAGCAAACCGAAATAGGTGTCCCGCAAGTTGGAGAAATGCCGCTCGAAACCCTGCTGGAAATTCAGCACCCGTTGCAGCAATGGATGATGGGTTTTGCGGTGCTGCTCGCCCTCGTGATGGTTGATGAATTGATCTTCCGGGTGATGCCCCGGACCTTGTTCCGGCCTGTGCGGTTTGAGCAAAAACATCGCCAGGGTCGGCACCAGCGTGCGCGACAGAATGAAGGAACTGGCCATGGCAAAAATCACCGCCAGCGCCATCGGCCGGAACAGGTAACCGGCGATGCCTTGCAACAGGAACATCGGCACAAACACGATGCAGATGCACAGCAGCGAAACGAAGGCCGGGCCGACAATCTGTTTCGCGCCGTCGAGGATCGCGGTCTTCACCGCTTTGCCTTGTTCCAGGTGCCAGTTGATGTTCTCGATGGTCACCGTGGCGTCGTCCACCAGAATCCCCACTGCCAGCGCCAACCCGCCGAGGGTCATCACATTCAGGGTCTGGCCGCTGGCCGCGAGCAGGGCGATGGCCGACAGCACTGCCAACGGGATCGACGCGGCAATGATCAGCGTTGAACGCCAACTGCCGAGAAACAGCAGGATCATCGCGCTGGTCAGCAACGCCGCGATGATGCCTTCCTTGGCCACACTGCCGACCGACTGTTTGACGAACACCGAGGCGTCGCCCAGCAATGAAGTCTTGAGCGACGACGGCACGGTTTCGTTGATGAGCGGCAGCATCTGGCGAATGCCATCGATGATCGACAGCGTGGAAATATTGCCGTTCTTCAGCGCCGGCATCAGCACCGCGCGGCGGCCATCTACCCGCACGATATTGGTCTGCGGCGGCGAGCCGTCGCGCACATGGGCCACCTGGCCGATGGTGATCAGCGCGCCGTCGACGGTTTTGATCGGCAGGTCGTTGAGTTCGTCGATGGCTTTCGGGCTGTTGTTCAGCAGCACCGTGTATTCGTTGGGCCCGAGCTTGGCGGTGCCCACCGGGATGATCTGGTTTTGCGCCGCCAGTGCATTGCCGACGTCCTGCGCCGACAGGCCTTTGGCGGCCAGCGCCTGCGGGTCGAGGTCGAGGGTGATCTGCCGTTGTTTGCCGCCCATGGGCGTCGGAATTGCGAGGCCCGGCACCGAGGTCAGCGGCAGACGGATGTTGTTCTGCACCAGGTCGCGGATCTTCGCTTCCGACAGGGTCGGGCTGGAGAACGCCATCTGCAAAATCGGCACGGTCGAGGCGCTGTAGTTGAGGATCAGCGGCGGCGTGATGCCCGGCGGCATTTGTTTGAGCACGGTCTGCGACACCGCCGTGACCTGGGCGTTGGCGGTGCGGATATCCACGCCGGGCTGGAAGAAAATCTTCACGATGCCCATGCCCGGCAGGGATTGCGACTCGATGTGTTCGATGTCGTTGACCGTGGTGCTCAGGGAGCGCTCATAGGTGTAGATCACCCGCCCGGCCATGTCCTGCGGCGCGAGGCCGTTGTATTGCCAGACCACCGCGATCACCGGAATGCCGATGTCGGGAAACACATCCGTGGGCGTACGCAGGGCCGCCATGGGCCCGATGATGCAGATGAAAATTGCCAGCACGATAAACGTGTAGGGCTTGAGCAGTGCGGTCTTTACCAGCCCGAGCATGCCGTAAACCTCCGAGGTCTTGAATGCAATTGGCGGGCAGTCTTGCGGTTGCAACTTAAAGATTTGCCTTCACGGGGATGAAGAAATCTTTAAGCATTTCCTGAAAATCCTTTCATGGGGATTCATTTGTCCGAACCGCTCTAGCACGCCACTCTTGACCTCAAGCCGAGCGCCCACCGCCACACCTGGCGACGGTCTCGACGTTCATTTCACGAGGTGTTTTTCCATGACATTCAAACCCCTGTTAATGCTGCCGGGCCTGGGCCTGGTGTGTCTGTTGTCAGCGTGCGCCGGGCCGATGCCCAAGGCTGACCCGAGCGAAGCTTTTATTGGTCTGGAACAACCGGGAAGTGCCGATTTGCTGGCGCAGCGGATTGATGGGCAACAGGTGAATGACGGGCGCTATTTCGAGGTCAAGCCGGGGGCTCATCGGCTGGACATGACGTTGATCAGCGGCGCGGACGGTAGTTCGCTGGACCTCAATTGCACGGGACACTTGAGCTACCGCGAGTTCAAGGCTGGTGAGCACTACCAGATCAATGCGTCGAGCGAGGGACTGAAGGCGGGTGTCAGCCTGATGGATTCCCACGGTAACCAGGTGGCGCAGAGCAGAGGGTTTCTGTGCTCCTGAGCCTGATGCAAAAACAAACCTTGTGGGAGCGAGCCTGCTCGCGAAGAGGGCGTGTCAGTCGCCGTAAATGTTGACTGACCCACCGCTTTCGCGAGCAGGCTCACTCCCACAAGGGATTGCGATGTTTTCAAGATTTTAGGAAGGACATTCCAATGACACTTAAACAGCTGCTATTGATTCCCGGCCTGAGCGTGGTTTGCCTGTTGTCCGCCTGCGCCGGCCCGATGCCAAAACCTGATCCGAGTATGGCCTGGATCGGGCTTCAGGAAGAGTCGCCCAATGACATGCTGGCCGAGCGGGTGGATGGCCAACGCATCGATGACGGACGCTTCTTTGAAGTGACACCCGGTGCCCATGATCTGGCGGTGACGCTGTTCGAAATCCCGAGTGGTGATTCGAATCAGGAGGATTGCGAAGGCAAGGTCTATTACACGCAGTTCAAGGCCGGTGAGCATTATCGGTTGGTGGAATCGAGCCTGGGCCAGGCCGTGAGTGCGCGGCTTGAGGATTCACGCGGTAAGGAACTGGCGCAGACCGGCGATTTCCAGTGCATGCCCGGATAGGATTGTTGGCGACGAAACTCTTGTAGCAGCTGGCGAAGCCTGCGTTCGGCTGCGAAGCAGTCGTAAATACGGATAACGCGGTTTAACTGAAACACCGCGCCGTCTGATTTTGCGACTGCTTCGCAGCCGAACGCAGGCTTCGCCAGCTGCTACAGGGGTTGTGGTTTGCCTACAGCGGTTCCGCAATCACATACCCCGACCCGCGCATCGTCCGGATCAACGGCGGCAACCCCGGCGGGTCGATCTTTTTGCGCAACCGGCCAATGTGCACGTCGATCAGGTTGGTGCCCGGATCAAAGTGATACCCCCAGACCTCTTCGAAAATCATCATCCGCGACAGTATCTGCCCCGAATTGCGCATCATGAATTCCAGCAGTTTGTATTCGGTGGGCAACAGGCTCAGTGGCTGGTTGGCGCGATTGGCCTCGTGGCTGATCAAGTCGAGTTGCAGGTCGGCGATGCGCAGGGTGGTTTCGAAGGTTTTGGCCGGGCTTTTGCGTCGCAGCAACACTTCGACCCGCGCCGCCATCTCGTCGGTGGCGAATGGCTTGGCCAGGTAATCATCGCCACCGGCACGTAAGCCTCGGACGCGTTCATCGACGTCGGAGAGGGCGCTGATCATCAGGATCGGTGTGGCCACGCCAATCGCACGCAACGTGGTGACAATCGCCAGGCCATCCAGCTCGGGGAGCATGCGGTCGAGGGTGATCAAGTCGTAATTGCCACTGACCGCGCTCACCAGGCCTTCGCGGCCATTGCTCACCCAGTCCACTTCGAACCCGTGGCTTTGCAGTTCGGTGACGATTTCCTTGGCGGTCACGGCATCGTCTTCGATGGTCAAGATTCGGGACATGTCGGTTACCTGTTCAGAGTTCCGGATGCCACGATTTTGCCAATAAACGGTTAGCGGTTTGCTGAGGAAAGTTTCATTTGCGGTACAAAGGAAATGCGCTATACCGCGAATACTTTTTAAAGCCTTCCTCAGTTCCCTGTGGGAGCGGGCTTGCTCGCGAAGGCGGTGGATCAGTCAACATCAATGTTGAATGTCAGTCCGCCTTCGCGAGCAAGCCCGCTCCCACAGGGGTAAGTGGTGTGTTACTTGGTTGTGGGCAGCATCGCCTTGAGCTTGTCCATCATCGCGCTGGCCGCGTTGGTGATCTTGTTGCCCTCCGGGTCTTTGCTCCCCGAACCACTGGTGTCGACGCCCGCGAGGATTTCCGCCAGGTTGTTGAAGTGCCCGTCTTTCTTCTTGCCGCCAGCGGCCACGTCGCCCTTGTCGTACTGAGCCAGCGCGTCCTGCAAGGTCTGATGCTGGGACAACCATTCCGGTTTGGTCTTTTCCTCGGGGCTCATGTTGTCGAGGAAACTCAAGGCAGCCTTGGCGCGCCCGATCGGGTCATTGGCAAACGGGTCTTTCCAGTTTTTCTTTTGATCTTCAGGGCCGCTGTAATGACCCGACGCCAAACGTGCCTGCTGTTGCATCAACGCTTTGGCCGCTTCCTGCTCATCACTGGAAAACTTGCCGCCCTCATTGGTGGCCACGGCGTTCAGCGAACGACGATCCAGATCGCCCATCAATGCATTCTTGTCTTCAACGCTGCCGCTGTAAGGCTTTTCGCCGGCCTTCATCTGCGCGTACTTGTCGTCCATGCGCTTGCGCGCATCCACGGCCACATCGGCGAAGGATTTGTCCTTGGAGCTGGACACCGCGCCGGGTTGGGTGACACCCAGCACCAGGGCGTCTGCGTTCATGCCCGCGCGCACGGGAAAGTACGGTGTGTTGTTGCCGATCGAGCCGCTGTAATCGGTGGATTTTTTCGAGAGGCTGACCGCGTCGTCGGTCTTGGCGTCTTTGGCGGCCTGCTCGGTGGTGCTGGTCTTAGCCTTGGCCTGGGCCGCCGCGCCGTAAGCCACCATCGCGGGGCTGTTGAAGGTTGAGGAGACGTTCATCGTTCACTGCCTTGCGTGTATTGATGCTGATACATCGCAAGAACAGTGCCAGCGGGGGAATCGCCGCTTGTGGGCCGGTTTGTAGCGGTTTTGACATGTTTTTAGCGTGCAAGGATTGCCGGGAGCGGCAAGTAATTGCCGGTTGAAACACAAATCCCCCTGTGGGAGCGGCGGTGCGACGATTCAACTCTGCCGCCAGCACCTCGCCATTGTCCAGTTTCAACGCGGCGATATAGCCATGGAAAGTTTCATCTTCGAAGGCCATTGTTGCCTGCGATGCGCCAAACCCCCGCGCTCCTGAATCCTGAAGTGGACGTAAAACGTTGATCGGCTGGCCTGGGACGACGCTGGCGATTGTCTCTTCAGCGGCTACTAACAGTATCTCCCTGCGTTATTTATCCGGTTTTGTGCTTCCGGCACTATTCATCCATGGGCTGCTGTTGTCACCGATTCAGAGGCATTGGCGATGTTGACGAAACACCTGATTACCTCCGGCGCTTACCTTGAAACCTTTGGTGAGTTACCGAAAGACATCGCTTGGACCCTTGAGCGCATCGAGCGGTCGATGCTGGACACCCTGGCGGCTCGTCCAGACTCCGGAGACTTCTGGGTATTTGGTTACGGTTCCTTGATCTGGAACCCGTTGCTTAACTTCGCCGCCCGCCAACGCGCCACCTTACATGGCTGGCACCGCAGTTTTTGTATGCGAATGATTGCCGGGCGCGCCACTGTTGAAATGCCTGGAAGAATGCTGGGCCTTGAACCGGGTGGCTCCACTCAAGGTGTTGCGTTCAGGCTGACGCAACAGGTCGCAGACGAGGAGTTGATCCTGTTGTGGGTGCGTGAAATGCCTACCGGTGCGTACCGGCCGCTGTGGACATCAATCACCCTGGAAGATGGAACTCAAGCGTCGGCGCTGGTGTTTGTCGCCGAGCCAGAACATCCACTGTATGAGCGGGACGCCAGTATCGAATCCATCGCCCCGAGTATCGCGGGCGCTTCCGGCCTCATGGGAAGCAATGCCGATTATGTTCACAAGTTGCATGAAGCGCTGAATGAAAGTGGTTTCGTCGACGAATACATCGGCGCGTTATCAGTGGGAATAGTGGCGTGAACTAACACCGCTCTAAGCCAAGTAATAACCCAAGACCCGAGTGTTCAGGTGCGGGCCCGCTTGTGCCCCGATTTTGTAAAAGCAGCTGTAAACCAACCGTTCAGCAACAACTTTTCAATCAACAGGAGATAGAGAAATGATCGCCAATCGCAAACGGCTTTCCGTCGCGTTAAGTGCGCTCTTAGTGGCCGGCACTGCCGGCATCGCCGTGAAGTATGGCGATCATTTTGCGCCCGTCAGTACGGCCAGTGCGACGGAGGCCACACCCGTGCCGAAATCGGAAGTGGACGTCGCCACTGTGGTGTTCAAGTCGATCAGTGAGTGGCAGAACTACTCCGGTCGCCTCGAAGCCGTGGACAAGGTCGATATCCGGCCGCTGGTTCCCGGCACCATCGTCGCCGTTCATTTCAAGGACGGCGCGCTGGTGAAAAAAGGTGACCCATTGTTCACCATTGACCAGCGCCCTTACCTGGCTGAAGTGGATCGCGCGGCCGGCCAATTGGCCGCTGCCGAATCCCGGGCGTCCTACACGGCGACCGATGCGGCGCGTGCCGCACGCCTGATCGAACAGAACGCCATCGCCAAGCGGGATTTCGACGAGAAGCAGAACGCCGCCCGCGAAGCCGTCGCCAATGTGAAGATGGCCAAGGCTGCGCTGGACGCCGCCAGGGTCAATCTGTCGTACACCGAAATCACCGCGCCCGTGGCCGGTCGTGTGTCCCGTGCGGAGTTGACCGTCGGTAACGTCGTCTCCACGGGGGCCACCGCGCCGCTATTGACCAGCCTGGTGTCGGTGTCGCCGATCTACGCCTCGTTCGATGTCGATGAGCAGACTTACCTGCGCTACCTGAATCAGTCGTCTGCCAAGCCCGCGCCGGTGTCCCTCGGTCTGGCCAACGAAGACAGTTATTCGCGCAATGGCGTTGTTGATTCCATCGACAACCAACTGGACACCCAGTCCGGGACCATTCGCGTTCGCGCCCGTTTCGATAACGCCAACGGCGCACTGCTGCCGGGCCTGTATGCGCGGATCAAGGTTGGCGGCGGTAAACCGTTCGACACGGTGTTGGTGGATGACTCGGCGATCGGCACCGACCAGGCGAAGAAATTCGTGCTCGTGGTTGGGCAGGACGACAAGGTCGAGTACCGCGAAGTCATCCTCGGCAACTTGCATGAAGGCCTGCGCATCGTCACCTCCGGTTTGAAGGCCGGCGACCGTGTGGTGGTCGGCGGTGTGCAGCGTGTTCGTCCCAACGACACCGTGCACGCCAACTCCGTTGAGATGGCGAACATCGGTCGCGCTGCAAAGCCTTCGGCTTAACGAGAGAACATCCTCATGAATATCTCCAAGTTCTTTATTGACCGGCCGATCTTCGCCGGCGTGTTGTCGGTGGTTGTGGTGTTGGCGGGGCTGATTGCCCTGACCAAACTGCCGACCGCCGAATACCCGGAAGTGGTTCCCCCTTCGGTGGTGGTCCGCGCCGAATACCCGGGCGCCAACCCGAAAGTCATCGCGGAAACCGTGGCTTCGCCGATCGAGGAGCAAATCAACGGCGTCGAAGACATGCTCTACATGCAGTCGCTGGCCAACAGCGACGGCAAGTTGACCACCACGGTGACCTTCAAGCTCGGCACTGATCCGGACAAGGCCCAGCAGTTCGTGCAAAACCGTGTGGCCCAGGCGCTGCCGCGCTTGCCCGAAGATGTGCAGCGCCTTGGCGTGACCACGATCAAGTCGTCACCGACCCTGACCATGGGCGTGAGCATCCTGTCGCCTAATCAGCGTTACGACCTGACCTACCTGCGCAACTACGCCCTGATCAACGTCAAGGATCGCCTGGCGCGTATCCCGGGCGTGGGTGAAGTGGTGATGTGGGGCGCCGGTGATTACTCGATGCGCATCTGGCTCGATCCGCAGAAAGTCGCGCGCCTGAATCTGACCGCCACCGATGTGGTCAGCGCCATTCGCGAGCAGAACGTGCAAGTGGCGGCCGGTATCGTCGGCGGTGCGCCGATGCTGACCAACGTGCCGATGCAATTGAGTGTCAACGCCCAGGGCCGTTTGAAAACCGAGCAGGAGTTCCGCGACATCATCCTCAAGACCAGCGGCGGTGCGATCACTCGTCTGTCCGATGTCGCGCGGGTCGAGATGGCGGCTTCCGAGTACACGTTGCGAGCGATGCTCGACAATAAGCCGGCTATTCAGATGATCATCTTCCAGCAGCCGAACGCCAACTCGTTGCAGATTTCCGATGACGTGCGCAAGGTCATGGAGGAGATCAAGCAGGACATGCCGGACGGTGTGGACTACGGCATCAAATACGACCCGACCCAGTTCGTTCGGGACAGCATCAACGCCGTCATCCAGACCTTGCTCGAAGCCATCGCTCTCGTCGTATTGGTGGTGATCATCTTCCTGCAAACCTGGCGCGCCTCGCTGATTCCTTTGTTGGCGGTGCCAGTGTCGATCATCGGTACGTTTGCGCTGTTACTGGGCTTTGGCTACACCATCAACGCCCTGTCGTTGTTCGGCATGGTGTTGGCCATCGGGATCGTGGTGGACGATGCGATCGTGGTCGTGGAAAACGTCGAGCGCAACATTGCTGACGGTCTGTCGCCTCGCGACGCGACCTACAAAGCCATGCAGGAAGTGAGTGGGCCGATCATCGCCATCGCCCTGACGCTGGTTGCGGTGTTTGTGCCGCTGGCTTTCATGTCTGGTCTTACTGGGCAGTTCTACCAACAGTTCGCGATGACCATTGCGATCTCGACCGTGATCTCGGCGTTCAACTCGCTGACCTTGTCGCCAGCGCTGTCCGCTATTTTGCTCAAGGGACATGACGCGCCGAAAGACCGGCTGACGCGGATCATGGACGCGCTGTTCGGACGTTTCTTCAAAGCCTTCAACCGTGTGTTCAACCGTGGCTCGCAACGCTATGGCCAGGGCGTCGGCAGTGTGGTCAACCGCAAGCTTGTGATGCTGGTGATCTACGGCATCCTGCTGGGCGGCGCAGTGTGGATGGGCAAGATCGTGCCTGGCGGTTTCGTGCCGGCGCAGGACAAGGACTACGTGGTCGCCATTGCGCAACTGCCGAGCGGCGCCACCCTGGATCGCACCGAGAAAGTCGTCCGTGAAATGGGTGATATCGCCCTGGCCATTCCCGGGGTCAAGAACCTGCCGCAGTTCCCCGGGTTGTCGGTCAGCCTGGCCAACTCCCCGAGCAGCGCGTTGGTGTTTCCGGTACTGGAGCCGTCCAAGCACCGTTCCAAGCAGCAGTCCGCCGCCGCCATCGTGGCGCAGTTGAATGCCAAATACGCCGGGATCAAGGACGCTGCGATTGCCGTGTTCCCACCACCGCCAGTGGCTGGCCTGGGGACGGTCGGCGGTTTCAAGTTGATGATCGAAGACCGCGGTGCGCTGGGTTATGAGGCGCTGAACAAGGCGACCCAGGATTTCCTCGCCGCTGCGGCGAAGGCCCCTGAACTGGGCCCGGCGTTCTCCATGTTCCAGATCAACATGCCACAACTCAATGTTGAACTGGATCGCGTCAAGGCCAAGCAGTTGGGTGTGTCGGTGACGGATGTGTTCGACACCCTGCAGATCTACCTGGGCTCGATGTACGTCAATGACTTCAACGCGTTCGGTCGTGTGTATCAAGTGCGGGCCCAGGCTGATGCGCCGTTCCGTGCCACCGCGGAAAACATCGGCGTACTGAAAACCCGCAACGACAAAGGCGAGATGGTGCCGCTGTCGTCGCTCATTAAAGTCACCACCACCTACGGCCCGGAAATGGTCGTGCGCTACAACGGCTACACCGCTGCGGATATCAACGGCGGCCCCGCACCGGGTTACTCGTCTGGCCAGGCTCAGGCGGCAGTCGATCGCATTGCCAAGGAAGTGTTTCCGCGCGGCATCAAGTACGAGTGGACTGACCTGACTTATCAACAGGTCCTGGCGGGCAACGCGGCCATGTGGGTATTCCCGATCAGCGTGCTGTTGGTGTTCCTGGTGCTGGCGGCGTTGTACGAAAGCCTGACTTTGCCGCTGGCAATCATCCTGATCGTGCCGATGAGCATTCTGTCTGCGCTGGTCGGTGTGTGGCTGACCAACGGTGACAACAACATCTTCACCCAGATCGGTTTGATGGTGCTGGTGGGGCTGTCGGCGAAGAACGCGATCCTGATTGTCGAGTTCGCTCGCGAACTGGAAATGCAGGGACGGGGCATCGTCGAGGCTGCCATCGAAGCGAGCCGCCTGCGCCTGCGCCCGATTCTGATGACGTCCATCGCTTTCATCATGGGCGTGGTGCCGCTGGTGTTCTCCACCGGCGCCGGTTCTGAAATGCGCCAGGCCATGGGGATTGCGGTGTTCTTCGGCATGTTGGGTGTGACCTTGTTCGGCCTGATGTTGACCCCGGTGTTCTACGTGCTGTTGCGCAAGCTGTCGGGCGTCAAGCACCTGACGGACAAGCACGGCAAGCATCCGCACCTGGGGGCCGAACTCAATCCTGTCGGCACCTACGCGCCTGACGATCATCGCCCTCACGCTTCGGCTCGTGTGCCTGAAACCGCGTTCGAGAAGTAAGGAGAACGACATGAAAGTATTTGCAAAGAATCGGATGCTTTTACGCTCAGTGTGGCTGGCGACGGTGTTGGCGACTGCAGGTTGCTCGCTGGCACCCACCTACCTCAAGCCGAATGTGTCGATGCCGCCGGCGTACAAAGAGGAGAAGACCCAGCCGCTTTTAAAGCCGGCTGAGGCTGGCAACTGGAAAACCGCCGAGCCGTCCGAAGACATCGCCCGTGGTGAGTGGTGGCGGGTGTTCAAGGACCCTGCGCTGAACGACCTCGAGCGCCAGGCCCAGGACGCCAACCAGAACCTGGTCGCTGCGGCGGCGCGGTTGAAGGAGGCTCGGGCACTGAACCAGTCCGCCCGTTCCGCCCTGTTTCCCACCCTGGATGCGGGCTTCGGCCCCACGCGAGAGAAGGTGTCGCCTGCCTCGCAGTTTCAGTCGGACAGCGGCCAGGGCGCCAGTCAGACCCTGTGGCGCGCCCAGGCCGGCGTGTCCTATGAAGTCGACATCTTCGGTCGTGTGGCCTCGACCGTGGACGCGGCGGATGCCGAGACTCAACGCAGTGAAGCGCTGTTCCGTTCGGTCCTGCTGGCCTTGCAGGCGGACGTCGCCCAGAACTATTTCGCCTTGCGCCAACTGGATGCGGAAAGCGATGTGTATGTCCGAGCGGTCGAGTTGCGGGAGCAGGCTTTGAAGCTGGTGCAACAGCGCTACTCGATGGGTGACATCAGTGAACTGGATGTGGCCCGGGCCGAGTCCGAACTGGAGACAGCGCGCTCCGATGCCATGACCGTGCAACGTCTGCGTGCAACCTCGGAACACAGCCTCGCGGTGCTGTTGGGCAAGACCCCGGCGGAGTTCGCGATGGCCGCCAATCCGCTGCAACCGGTGATCCTGCGTATTCCCGCCGGCCTGCCGTCGTCGCTGTTGGAGCGGCGTCCGGACATCGCCGCCGCCGAACGGTCCATGGCAGCGGCCAATGCGCGGATCGGCGTGGCGAAAGCAGCGTTTTTTCCGTCGCTGACGTTGACCGGTTCGGCAGGGTTTGAATCGGGTTCGTTGAGCAATCTGTTCCATTGGAGCAGCAGCACCTTTTTGCTGGGACCGCTGGCCGGTACCGCGCTGAATCTGCCGATCTTCGATGGCGGATTGCGCAAGGGCAACCTCGCCAATGCCCGGGCCGTCTACGAAGAAGACGTGGCCAACTACCGCCAGCAGGTGCTGGTGGCGTTCCGCGAAGTCGAAGACAACCTGTCAGACCTGCGGCTGCTGGAAGGGCAGACCCAGACCCAGGCCAAAGCGGTGGGTGCTTCCTCCCGTGCAGCCCAACTGGCCCGGGCGCAATACACCGAAGGCGATGTGATTTACCTCTCCGTCATCGATGCCGAACGCTCGGCACTGCAATCACGTCGCGCCGCTGTGCAGTTGCAGGGCGCGCAGGCGGCCGCGACCGTCAACCTGATCCGCGCGTTGGGCGGTGGCTGGGGTAACGCAGTACCCGAAAAGACCGCGCTTAACGTGACGCAACACTAAAGAAAACCCGCACGTGCAATTCCAACTAATGGTGAAATCATGACTTCAACTGATCATGAGGCGAGGGGGAAGGACAAGCTGCTGATTCTTGCAGCGATTTGTCTTTCCGCTTTGGTCCTCCCCTTGAGCTTTACCGGCGGCGCAGTCGCGACGCCGGCCATCGGCCGTGATCTTGGCGGCAGCCCGGTGGCGCTGACCTGGATCACCAACGCGTTCATGCTGTCCTTCGGCAGCCTGTTGATGGCCGCCGGTGCACTGGCCGACGTTTACGGGCGCAAACGCTTGTTTACCATTGGCATGCTGTTGTTTACGGCGGCGTCGGTGGCGCAGAGCCTCGCACCCTCGGTGTTCTGGCTGGATGTGCTGAGGGCGATTCAAGGTGTGGCGGGCGCGGCAGCGCTGGCCAGCGGTTCCGCGGCACTGGCCCAGGAGTTCGAAGGGCATGCGCGCACGCGAGCGTTCAGCATGCTCGGCACCACCTTCGGCATCGGTCTGGCCTTCGGTCCGCTGGTGGCGGGCGTGTTGATCGAGGCTTTCAGCTGGCGTGCGATCTTCGTCTTTACCGCATTGATCGGCGTGATCGCCATGGTCTTCGGCATCCCGCGCATGCGTGAAACCCGCGACCCCGGCGCCACGGGCCTGGACTGGCCGGGCACGATCATCTTCAGTGCGGTCCTGGCGTTGTTCACTTTCGGTGTGATCCAGGCACCTGACAGCGGCTGGGGCAGTCCTTTGGTTGTGGGTCTGCTGGGGCTGTCGGCAGTATTGCTGGTGGCGTTCGTCATGATCGAAATGCGCGTCAAGCGTCCGATGCTCGACCTGACGCTGTTCCGCTTCCCGCGCTTCGTCGGCGTGCAAATGCTGCCGATCGGCACCTGCTATTGCTACATCGTCTTGGTGGTGATGTTGCCGCTGCGGTTTATCGGAGTGGAAGGCTTGAGCGAAATCGATGCCGGTCTGCTGTTGCTGGCCCTGTCGGCGCCGATGCTGGTGGTGCCGATGCTCGCGGCTTCCATGACGCGGTTCGTCTCGGCCGGAATTTTGTCGGGCGTGGGGTTCCTGATTGCGGCCATCGGCCTGCACTGGCTGAGCCTGTACAACGTCGGTGAGCCGAAATTCGGCCTGGTCGGCCCGATGCTGGTGATCGGCATCGGTGCGGGGTTGCCGTGGGGGTTGATGGATGGTTTGTCCGTCAGCGTGGTGCCGAAGGAACGCGCTGGCATGGCCGCCGGTATTTTCAATACCGTGCGCGTTGCGGGTGAGGGCATTGCTCTGGCGAGCGTTGCCGCCATGCTCGCTTCGCTGCTGCACACCAATCTGTCAGAGGCCGTCCAGGTTGTGGCCGGCAGTGCCGACGCGGCGCTGATCGCCGAAACCGCCCACCGGGTGACGACGGGCGATATGGCCCATGCGATCAACACCGTACCGGGTCTGGCCAACGAGCGATTGGTGGAAGGTTACGCCTCGGCCTTCCAGTACCTGCTGCATATCCTGACCCTCATTACCCTCGCCTCCGCAGCGGTGGTGCTGGGGTTGTTGAGCAAAGACCGAACAGTCGTTGAAGACCGCGTCAGTGAAGCCGCTTGAAAATGACGCCGCGCGCCCGGTTACCCGGGTGAGCGGCGTTTTTTATTGTCTCTCCATTGTCTACAGACCATCGCTTCTTGCGTGGTTTATCCACTTCAAGACTCGGCCCACACTTCAGTCATCGGGCCCGACAAGGCTTCGACACACCCAATGACTTTTCAGGAATAACCCCCATGATCAAGCTCTATATTGCCAATCAAACCTGCTCCCAAACTGTCCAGATCATTGCTAATGAGCTGGGTCTGAAGCCGCAATTGATTCATTACGATGTCTTCGGCAAGACCACTTCCAACGACGACAACTTCGCCGAAATAAATCCACTGGGTTATGTTCCGGTACTGGTTCTCGACAATGATCAGAAAGACTTGTTGTCCGAAACCATCACCATTTCCTCTTACCTTGCCGACCAACATCCAGAGTCCGAGCTTGCACCGGCACGCGGTACTCTGGAACGGGTCAAGTTCGATCAATTGCTGACCTTCCTGGCCACCGAAATTGCGCAAAAGCACATTCCCTTGATGCGCAAGTTGATGACCGAAGATGGCGCCGAATGGACCCGCAATAAGTTGGTCAGCGCCTACACCGTGCTCGATCAGCGCTTGGCCGATGGCCGCGCGTATCTGACCGGCGATGTCTTCACCGTGGCGGATGCTTATGTTTTCGGTACGTGGTGGCATGAGCGTTCCGGCGCACCGATTACCCACCTGAAAAACCTGATGGCCTACAAGGCGCGTATCGATGCCCGCGCTTCGGTAAAGCAAGCCCTGAAAGACGAAGCCGAGATTGTCGCCGTGCACGAGGAACGCAAATCTGCCTGAGCCGGATTCCGTTGGAATCAGAAAGGGTCGCAGTCAACGCTGCGACCCTTTTTTACAGCTCGGTAAATCGTGATGTTCAAGCGGGCTCTCGCAAGCGATCTGCCAGATAATTGAGCACGGCGCGGGTTTTCGCCGGCATTCGATGCCCCAGTGGGATCAAGGCATGGACCGGCGGGCCGGCGGTGTCGACGGCTGGAAGCACGCGTACCAGCCTGCCGCACTCCACGTAGGGTTGGGCAACCTTGTCGAAGATTTGCGCGATGCCGAGCCCGACGACCGTTGCGTCGATCAGGGCTTGTCCGTCAGACACAACCAGCACCGGAGTCGGCGACAGTTCTCGAACATGGCCATTCTCGGACAACGACCATGGGCGCAGTCGCCCGGTAAAACCGCGGAAAATGACGGCTTCATGATGAACGAGGTCTGCGGACGTTTCGATCGGCGCATGGCGGGCCAAATAGTCGGGAGACGCGTACAGGCTGAGCGTGATGTTGCACAACTTGCGCACGGTCATTTCGCTGTCTTGAGGAAGCTCGCCGGCCCGGACCACAATGTCCCAGCCTTCACCTACCGCATCCGACATGCGATCAGTCATGGACAATTCCAGCGTTACCTGGGGATAGCGGGTACGAAGTTCGGAAATGGTGGGTAGAAACAGTTGGCGAAAGCCCGAGGGAATGTCGAGTCGTACACGGCCGATCGGCTCGTCTTTGCGGGCGGCCAACGCCTGGGCGGCATCGCGAAGGCCATCCAGCGCAGCCTGGGCGGCGACGAGATAGGTTTCGCCGTCTTCGGTCAGGCGCACGGCGCGGGTGGTGCGCTGGAACAGTTTGGTGCCGAGCCGTGCTTCCAGGCGCTGAACAGCCTTGCCGATATTGGATTTGCTGGTGGAAAGGTTCTCGGCTGCCCGAGTGAAGCTGCCGGTTTGAGCGACGCCGACAAATGCCGCAATGTCGGGAAATGAAGCATCGGTGCGTTCCATTATTGTCTCCCTGTGAGCGACTAAGCATCTCGTTTTCGGGAGTTTATCAACGGTTTTTGGTCGGTAACAATGGCCGCAGTGAGCAACGAGTGACGGCTAGCGATCGCTGATTGCCCACTGACTTTGGTTTGTTTTTTTGGCCCGCCCGCATGCGGGCCTTTTTTTACCTGTCAGTCTTCTTTCTTCATCAAACCGGCCAGCGCCGCAAACGGGTTGTGCGTTGCCTTGGCGATTTTCGGACTGCTCAGCGAGCCTTCGTCGAAATACTGCTGATCGGTGTAGCGCGAGTGTTCGTTGTCGTGGCAATACAGGCACAACAGCTCCCAGTTCGAACCGTCCTGGGGGTTGTTGTCGTGGTTGTGGTCGCGGTGGTGCACGGTCAGTTCACTGAGGCGCTTGCCGGAGAATTCACGGGCGCAGCGGCCGCACACGTGCGGGTACATCTTCAGGGCTTTATCGCGGTAACCCATTTCCTTGTCGCGCTGGTTGTCGGCAAGGATGCGATCCAGCTTCGAGGTATTGGTCGGGGTGGACGAACTCATGGGTTCACCTTTGTAAAAGACTAATGACGGTTATGAACTCAGTTTAGCTCAGCCCTTGAGCTTCTCGGCAATCCAGATCGTGTGGCGCGTGCCTTTGTTGCCGTGGGCGAAGACCTGGACTTCTTCGGCCTTGAAACCGGCCTTTTTCAACTTGTCAGAAAACTGCTTGTCAGCGCTGGCCGACCACACCGCCAGCACGCCTTTTGGCCGCAGGGCCTTGGCGCAGGCGCTCAGGCCGCCAGACGAGTAAAGCCAACTGTTGGCGCGCTGGGTCAGGCCTTCGGGGCCGTTGTCGACGTCGAGCATGATCGCGTCGAAACCCTGGGGCTCGGCTTGCAGCACTTTGGCCACGTCTTCCATGCGAATCACGGTGCGTGGGTCGAGCAGCGGATTGCCGGCCTTTTCACCGAGCGGCCCGCGATTCCACTCGACCACGCCGGGCACCAGTTCGGCGACCACCACCTCAGCGGTCTTGCCCAGGTGCTTGAGGGCGGAGGCGAGGGTGAAGCCCATGCCCAAACCGCCGATCAACACGCGGGAGTTCGGCCGGCCGGCGACCTTGCGGCACGGGATCTCGGCCAGGGCGTCTTCGGAGCCGTGCATACGGGTGTTCATCAATTGCCCGCCGTCGCCACCCTGGATCTTGATGACGAAGTCCTCGCCGTATTCGAACAGGCACAGGGCACCGCCGTTTTCAGGGATGGGGGCGGTGTCGAGCAGAACGAAACGTTTCATGGCGGGCTCTTGGAAAAAATTGGCATAAGGCAAACGGACGCAGTTGGGAGTAGCCTGCAAGCAGACAACAAGGCCAACGGAGCCATTGATGAAGCGCACCATTCTAACGGTCATTGCCTTGGCCGCGCTCTCGATAACTGCAGTGCAGGCCCAGGAGCAGCAAACCATCCCCACCAGCCCGGCGCCGATGGCCGGTTCGCCCGGCACCGCGACCCCCACGCCGTACCCGCAAATCACCCCCACCAGCGTGCCTCGGACCGGGATTGGCAGCGGCGGCCCGCCACTCGTGCCGATCGAAATGCCCAGCCCGCCGTCCAAGGACCAGCCGTTGCCGGGCCTTGAGCCGAACAGCACGAAAATCAAATCGCCGGGCGGTTAGACCTGCTGGGACAACAGTTGCCCATCAGCCATGCGCAGGCGTTTGGACAGGGAGACGGCGAGGGCGCGGATGATCTTGGCGGCGATCTTCGGTGCGTCGTTGAGCATCTTTTCCAGCGAGTCCTTGCCCAGGTTGAGTAACTGGCAATTGCTCGCCGCCACGCAACTGGCCGAGCGCCGCTCGCCATCGAGCACGGCCATCTCGCCGAACGCCCGACCGCTGCGCAGGGTGGCCATGACCACCGTTTGCCCGTCGCTGTTGGTCTTCTGCACCGACACCTGGCCGGTGTGGATGATGCACATGAAACTGCCGGCATCGCCCTCGTGGAAAATCTCTTCGCCCTGGGCAATGGTGCTGATGCTGAAATAACCGGAAGCCGCAGCGAAGTCGGCCGGCAGCAGTTGATCGAACAGGCCGCAGTCCATCAGCCAGTCGCGGATTTCGTTGTTCAGTAAGGTCGGTTCTGACATGTCGTCACGGTCTTTTTCTTGTGGTTTGTTGCGGGTTCGGGTGGTGTGGCACACGGCAGATCCCTTGTGGGAGCGAGCCTGCTCGCGAAGAGGTCAGCACATTCATATCAATGTTGAATGACATACCGCTTTCGCGAGCAGGCTCGCTCCCACAGGGGGATATTTGTTTTAGCCAGCCCGGTGTCAGGGTTTAAGACCGGAACACCAAGCCAAGTTCCTCACGCAATCCCCAAAACCTGGAAAACAAATGCGTATTCGAGGGCTACGTCACGTAATCCCTGGTAACGCCCGCTCATCCCGCCATGCCCGGCGCCCAGTTCGGTCTTGAGCAGCAGGGGATTGTCGTCGGTTTTGGTCGCGCGCAATTTCGCCACCCACTTGGCCGCTTCCCAGTACTGCACGCGACTGTCGTTGTAGCCGGCGATCACCAGGGTCGCCGGATACGCCTGGGCAGTCACGTTTTCGTACGGGGCGTAGGCCTTGATCCGATCATAGACGTCCGGCTCTTCAGGATTGCCCCATTCGTCGTATTCGGTGACGGTCAGCGGCAAATCCGGGTCGAGCATGGTGTTGAGCACGTCGACGAACGGCACTTCGGCAATCGCCGCCGCGAACAGCTCCGGACGCTGGTTCAGCACCGCGCCGATCAGCAAACCCCCGGCACTGCCACCGCTGATCGCCAAGTGCGGCGCGGTGGTGAAACCCTTGGCGATCAAGTGTTCGGCGCAGGCAATGAAGTCGCTGAACGTGTTGTGCTTGTGTTCCTGCTTGCCGGCGCGGTACCAGGCTTCCCCCAGTTCACCGCCGCCGCGCACGTGGGCGATGGCAAACGCCACGCCGCGATCCAGCAGGCTCAGGCGGGCGTGGGAGAACCACGGGTCGAGGCTTTCGCCGTAGGCGCCATAGCCGTACAGATACAGCGGCGTCGGTTGACCGAGCGCTTCGCGTTTAACGACGAGGCTGATCGGCACCTGCGTACCGTCCGGCGCTGTGGCCCACAGGCGCTGGCTGACGTAGGCGTCGGCGTCGAACGGGCCGAGCACCGGGGTTTCCTTGAGGACTTTCTGTTCGCCCGTGGCCAGTTCCAGCTGACGAACCTGCGCCGGACGGTTCAACGCCTCGTAACGCAGGCGAATCCGGTCGCTGACGAATTCCAGGCTGTTTTGCACATGCAGGCTGTAGGCCGCGTCCGGCAATTGCACGCGATAAGACGCCAGGCCTTGTGGGCGCACCTCGATGATCGGCAGGCCACCCTCGCGCAGGCTCAACGTCACGGCTTCAACGTTCAGGCTCAGGCCTTCGATCATCACGGTGTCGCTGTGGGGGATCAAGTTCTGCCAGTCGGCCTCGGTCGGCGCCACGCCGGTATCGAGGGCGGTGTACAGGGCGAAGTTGATGCCGTCGCGGTTGGTGCGGATAAACCAGGTCCATTCGCCATCGAGGGCGCCGTGGTCGACGTCGTATTCGTGGTCCTCGACCCGTGGCGCCAGACAGGTAAAGGCCTGGTGCGGCTGGAAGGCATCGAGCACCCAGACTTCGCTGGTGGTCTTGCTGCCCAGGGACAGCAGCAATTGCTGTTCCGAACTGGAGCGGTAGCAATGCAGGAAGAAGCGGCCGTCCGGCTCATGGAACACTTCTTCGGCCGCCGTGCCGTCGAGGCGATAACGCATCAGCTTGTGCGGGCGATGAGTGTCGTCGAGTTCGCCGAAGAACAGCGTCACGCTGTCGTTGGCCCAGGTCATGCTGCCGTCGCAGTCCTGGAATTCCAGTTCGCTGACACGACCGTTGGACAATTCCTTCACAAACAGCGTGTAAATCTCGTCGCCCGTGGTGTCGAGGCTGTAGGCCAGACGCTGGTGGTCCGGGCTGATGCTGAACGCGCCGAGGGAGAAAAAACCGCCATTGGCCAGTTCGTTGGGGTCCAGCAGCAATTGTTCCTGGCTTTCGTCGATGACCAGGCTGTCATCCGCCGGGCGCGGGCAGCGGTAATGACGAGCGTACTCGTCACCCGCCGTGGTGCGGGTGTAATACAGGTATGGGCCCCACGGGGAGGGCAGGGACAGGTCGGTTTCGAGAATCCGGCCCTTGATCTCTTCGAACAGGGTTTCACGCAACCCGGCCTGATCGGCGGTTTGTGCCTCTTGGTAGCTGTTTTCAGCCTTCAGGTAGTCGAGCACCGCGTCGGTGTCGCGCTCCTGGAGCCAGGCATACGGGTCACCCCCTTCGTCCTTGCGGGCAATCGGGGCGCTGGTGACGTTGGCGGATAAGGGCATGAAGGGCTCTCGGACGATGGTCGGAATAAGGGTTCGCAGGTCTTGATGCCGCTGCAGATCCCTGTGGGAGCGGGCTTGCTCGCGAAGGGGCCGGCACATTCAACATTTCTGTTGGCTGACACTCCGCTTTCGCGAGCAAGCCCGCTCCCACAGGGGCTGCGCGTAGCAGGCTGGTATTGGGACAAGCCGGACAGGCGAAAAGTCGTTACTATAAGCGCCTCTTTGCCTGCCTTGCCATGGACACCATGACCGAGAACGACTATCTGATCGCTTGGGGCCTCTACGCCTTTGCCGCTTTAGGCTGCCTGTTGGTGTGGATGCGCTTGACCCGCTGGATGTGGCGCTACCTGCGTGAGCCGCTGCGGCTGCTGATGGCGGTGTTGCTGTTCAGCCCGACCATCATCGACCCGGTGAAGGAAAAAGTCGCCCCAGCCATCGCCATTACCGCGCTGGACCTGGCGTTCAAGGTGGGCAACAACGCCTGGCGGGCGATTTCCGATCTGTTCATGTACGGCATGATCGCCTTCGGCCTGTACCTGCTCCTGGTGCTGATCCGCTGGCCCATCGAACGTGCCGCCAACGCCCGCAAGGAACAGGCTGCCGCCGCCAAGGCCGCGATCAAGCCTGACGACTATGAAGACGAACAACCGTTTGGCGTGGCCGGCGACGATCGTTATGGCCGTCCACCGATCCCGAACAACCCCCAGCGTTCGCGCATCGAACCGCGTTTGTAACTTTGCCCCTGCCTTTCAGCGAGAGTCCGAGCATGTGTGAGTTATTGGGCATGAGCGCCAATGTCCCGACCGATATCGTGTTCAGCTTCACCGGGCTGATGCAGCGCGGCGGGCGTACCGGGCCGCACCGTGACGGCTGGGGCATCGCCTTTTATGAAGGTCGTGGCCTGCGCCTGTTCCAGGACCCGGCGGCGAGTTGCGAATCCGAAGTCGCCAATCTGGTGCAACGCTACCCGATCAAGAGCGAAGTGGTGATCGGGCATATCCGCCAGGCCAACGTCGGCAAAGTCTGCCTGTCCAACACCCACCCGTTCGTGCGCGAGTTGTGGGGCCGTAACTGGTGTTTCGCCCACAACGGCCAGCTCGCGGATTTCGAACCGATCAAGAGTTTTTACCGCCCGGTCGGCGATACCGACAGCGAAGCGGCGTTCTGCGACTTGCTCAACCGCGTACGCGCGGCGTTCCCGGAACCGGTGGAAATCGAAGAACTGCTGCCAGACCTGGTGGCCGCTTGCGCCGAATACCGCAGCAAAGGCGTGTTCAACTGCCTGCTTAGCGACGGCGACTGGCTGTTCTGCTATTGCTCGACCAAACTGGCGCAGATTACCCGCCGCGCACCGTTCGGCCCGGCGCGCCTGAAGGACGTCGATGTGATCGTCGACTTCCAGGCCGAAACCACGCCCAACGACGTGGTCACAGTGATCGCCACCGAGCCTTTGACCGAAAACGAAACCTGGACCCGCTACGAACCGGGCCAATGGAGCCTCTGGCGGCGCGGCGAATGCGTCAGCCAGGGCAAGACCGAATAAGGACTTACCCCCATGTTGCTCAGTTATCTACGGCTGGTGTTGTTCGCGGCGGGCCTGTTGATCGGTGTCCAGGTGCCGGGGTTCATCAGCGATTACGCCAAGCGGGTCGAAGCGCACCTGATTGAGGCGCAGACCGGTTTGAGTGGTTTTCAGGGCACCGCCAATCAGTTCTTCAAAGGCGATATGCAGGCCTTGGTCGCGCATTATCGGGCGAGTGAAGACCCGATCTTTCGCAGCGATGCCGACAGCCTGAGCAACCTGCTCACCCGTCAGATTGCCCTCGATAAACAGTTCCAGGCCATGCAAGGCCCGTGGTACATCCGCTTCCTGCAAGTGGCACTGGCCGCTGATCCGGACATCCGCAAGGAAACCTGGAACGGCTATAGCTACCAGATATTGCTGACCCCGGAAGCGATGATCTGGGGCATGAGCGGGGCGTTGCTGCTGTCGTTCGGCATTGAATGCCTGTTCCGGTTGATCGACTGGGTGGTGCTGGGCGGCAAACGCCTGCGCCAGAGCCGGCCGATTGAAGATCGGGATGTGCGGGGCCTTTGATCCACTAAAGATTGATCGTTCCCACGCTCCGCGTGGGAATGCAGCCCGGGACGCTCCGCGTCCCATTCAAAGCCGAACGCGGAGCGTCCGTTGAGGCATTCCCACGCAGAGCGTGGGAACGATCAAGGGGTCAGTTGGCCAAAACGATGTAACCCTCACCCACCTTACGCGCATACCCCTCCAACACCTGCTGACACAACGTCACAATCTCCTCGACCCATTCCACCCCGACTCGCCACGACACCACCACCTGCAAATTCGGTGGCCGTTGGTCGATGGCCAGCAAGGTCAATTCCCCCCGCGCCAGTTCCTCGGCCACCAAAACCGGCGGCAACGCGCCAATGCCAAAACCGTCCCGCAGCAACCGTGTAATCGCCGACACCGAGTTCACGCAGTTCAGCCGTGGCGTCATCACACCGTTGGCCTGCATCAACGCCAGAACATCCTGATGCGGATGGGAGTTTTTCGAGTAGGTGATGATCCGCTCACGGGCCAGGTCGGCCACGCCTGAATACTCGCGGTTGTAGATGGAATTGCTGGCGACGATCCAGCCCATCGGGTGGCTGGCCAGTTCCAGGCTGCGCACGGATTCCTGGCGCAACAGATCGGTTTGCAGGATCAGGTCGAGAAAGCCTTTGTGCAGCTGATCGCAGAGGTTGAGCGACGTATCCGCCACCAGCTCGATTTCCACCAGTGGATAGTGATCCATCATCTGCGCCACCAACGGGCTTAGCCAGGTGTGGATCACCGTGTCCATCACGCCGATGCGCACCCGTCCGACCTTGCTCGAGCGGGTCTCGATCGACTGCTTGAGCGCCTGCATGGTGTCCATCATCTGCTCGGCGTATTCGAGCACTTTCAGGCCTTCCGGCGTCAGGCTCACACCCCGGGAATCGCGCAGGAACAGCTTCACCCCGAGCTCGCTTTCGAGCACCGCGATGCGGCTGGAAATCGACGCCTGGGTGGTGAAGAGCTTGTCCGCGGTCAGGCGAAAACTCTTGAGTCGGGCGACCCAGACAAAGGTCTCGAGGAACTTCAAATTCATGGGATTTGCTCGGGGATAAAGAATTCTTATGTCTAGGGCGGGTTTTTATTAGTTGGACGCCGCAGGGCCGGGCGCCCAAAAATCAGGCCATCCGGTTCCCACGATAGGCGTCGTCGGGGCTCAGAACAATACCAATAAAATATGTACGGAGACTTGCCATGAGTGCGCCCGACACCCTCGACATCCCTAAGGCAACGACTCGCCCGGGACCTTTCGACTGGTATCGCAACATCAACAAACAGGAACGCCGCACCTTCTGGAGCTGCAAGATCGGCTATGGCCTGGACGGCATGGACACCCAGATGCTCAGTTTCGTGGTGCCGACCCTGATTGCCATGTGGGGCATTACCACCGGTGAAGCGGGGCTGATTCACACCAGCACCCTGATCGCCTCGGCCATCGGCGGCTGGGTGGCGGGGATTCTCTCCGACCGCATCGGCCGCGTGCGCACCTTGCAACTGACCGTGCTGTGGTTCGCCTTCTTCACCTTCCTCTGCGGCTTCGCGCAAAACTACGAACAACTGCTGATCAGCCGCACCTTGATGGGCTTCGGTTTCGGCGGTGAATGGACCGCCGGCGCAGTGCTGATGGGCGAAGTGATTCGCGCCAAGGACCGTGGCAAAGCGGTGGGCATGGTGCAATCGGGTTGGGCGCTGGGTTGGGGGCTGACGGCGATTCTGTATGCACTGCTGTTCTCGGTACTGCCGCCGGAAGACGCCTGGCGTGCGCTGTTTATCCTCGGCATCGTCCCGGCGATTTTCGTGATTTTCGTCCGCCGACTGGTCAAGGACCCGGAAATCTACCGCGAAGCCAAGGCCAAGCAAGAGCCAAGCAACCCGGCGAAGTTCTACGAGATCTTCGCCCCCGGCATCCTCTTCACCACAATCCGCGCTTCGGTGCTGACCACCGGCGCACTGGGCGGTTACTACGCGATTACCTCATGGCTGCCGACCTTCCTGAAGAACGAGCGCGGTTTGAGCGTCCTCAACACCAGCGGCTATCTGGCGATGGTGATCGTCGGTTCCTACATCGGCTACGTCATCAGCGCCTATTTGACCGACATCCTCGGGCGCAAGAAGAACTTCATCCTGTTCGCCGTCGGCTCGTTCACCATCGTTTTGCTCTACACCCAATTGCCGGTCAGTAACACGGTGATGCTGTGGCTGGGCTTCCCGCTGGGGTTCTTTGCCTCGGGGATTTTCAGCGGCATGGGCGCATTCCTGACTGAGTTGTTCCCGACGCGGATTCGCGGTTCGGGCCAGGGTTTCTGCTACAACATCGGCCGGGCGCTGGCCGCGTTGTTTCCACTGTTGATCGGCTTGCTCAGCCAGAAAGTGCCGCTGAGCGTCGGTATCGGGGCGTTTGCGGCGGTGTCCTACGGGGTCGTGATCCTCGCCGCCTTGAGCCTGCCGGAAACCCGTGGCAAGCAACTGGACGCCGAGTAACTGATAATCTGCTGCGTATCTATCCGGCAGTAAAAAAAGAATATGCCTACAGGAGTGTTCACCGTGAGCCGCCTGCTATTGAACTGCGACATCGGCGAGAGCTTCGGCAACTGGACCATGGGTCTGGACGCCGAGGTCATGCCCTTCATTGATTGCGCCAACATCGCCTGCGGCTTTCATGCCGGCGACCCGAGCATCATGCGCAAGACTGTCAGCCTGGCCCTGAGCCACGGCGTACAGATCGGCGCGCACCCGGCCTATCAGGATCTGGTCGGCTTTGGCCGCCGCTCCATGGCGTATACCGCCCAAGAACTGCAGGACATCCTGCATTACCAGATCGGCGCCCTCGACGGCATCTGCCGGGCTCAGGGCGGCAAAGTCAGCTACGTCAAACCCCACGGCGCGATGTACAACGACATGATGGCCAACCCGGCGCAATTGCGTGCGGTGATCCAGGCCGTGGCGGCTTACGACCGCACCTTGCCGCTGATGCTGATGGCTACCCGCGACAACAGCGCCGCGCAGCAATTGGGCGATGAGTATGGTGTGACCCTGTGGTTCGAAGCCTTCGCCGACCGCGCCTACGACAGCGCCGGCATGCTGGTTTCGCGGCAACTGCCGGGCGCGGTGCATCACGATCCGGAGAAAATTATCGAACAGGCACTGATCATTGCCCGTGGCGATCACCTCACGGCCAATGACGGCAGCGCCTTGCATTTACAGGCCAACACCCTGTGCGTACACGGCGACAACGCCAGTTCGGTGGCCGCCGTGCAGCGTATCCGCCAGGCCTTGAATCAGCAGAGCGCGTCATGAAACCAAGGGTCGAAGTGGTGGCGCTGGACTGCCTGATGGTGCGTCTGTTCGATGAAATCGCCGAAGCCAACATGCCGTGGATGCTCGCGGCCAGTGAAAGTCTGCGCGCCGCGTTTGCCGGGCATTTGATCGACCTGGTGCCGTCTTATACGACGCTGATGGTGCATTACGACCTGACTGCGTTGAGTCCGGCCCAGGCTCGGGAATTGATTGCCGAGGCGTTGATCGATCTGTCGCCCAACGCCAGCACCACGGGCAAATGCCATGTGTTACCAGTCTGGTACGACGTGAGCGTCGGCCCGGAACTGAGCCTGTTGTCGCAGCGCAGCGGGCTGGCGGTGGACGAAGTGATCCGTCGTCACAGCGAGCGTGAGTATCAGGTGTTCGCGTTGGGCTTCGCGCCGGGGTTTGCTTTTATGGGTTTGGTGGAAGAAGTCCTCGCCGCGCCGCGTCTGAACACGCCGCGCAAGAAAGTGGCAGCGGGGAGTGTGGGAATTGCCGAGCGGCAAACCGCCGCTTACCCGGTGGTGTCCCCCGGTGGCTGGAACCTGATCGGCCGCACCCCGGCCAAACTGTTCGACCGCGAACGGGACGGCTACAGCCTGATGCAACCCGGCGACACGGTGCGCTTCGAAGCCGTCAGCCACGCCGAGTTCATCAATCTGGGCGGCGACGATACGCCACTGGAGGCCCAGGCATGAGCCGTCTGAGAATTGAAGCGAGTACGCCGCTGTGCCTGTTGCAGGATGCGGGTCGATTCGGCGTGCGGCATCTGGGCGTGACCCAGGGCGGCGGGCTGGATTGGCGCTCGATGTCGTGGGCCAATTGGCTGTTGGGCAACGGGTTGGATGCGCCGGTGATCGAAATCACCCTCGGCGGGTTTACGGTGGTGGCCGAGGAAGACTGCGTGCTGGCGCTGGCCGGGGCGGATCTGGGCGCGCAAGTGAATGGCGAGGCGTTGGCACCGTGGCGCAGTTTCCGGCTGCAAAAAGGCCAGCGCTTGCAGTTCTCCCAGCCGTTGCTGGGGGCGCGGGCCTATCTCGCCGCACCGGGCGGGTTTGATGCGCCGAAAGTGTTGGGCAGCAGTGCGACGGTGGTCCGTGAGGAACTCGGCGGGCTCGATGGCATGGGCCGGCCGTTGGCCAAGGATGCGCAGCTGAGTTATTCGGGCAGTCCGTTGATCCTGCTGCGGGAGTTACCGCAGGAGCACATCCCGGATTTCAAACTCGATACGCCGCTGGACCTGGTGCTCGGCGCGCAGATCGGCGCGTTCAGCGGGCAGAGTCTGTTCGACGCATTCAACAGCGTCTGGGCGCTGGACAGCCGCGCCGATCGCATGGGCATTCGCCTGCTGGGCACGGCGCTGGAATACCAGGGCAAACCGATGATCTCCGAAGGCATCCCGCTCGGCGCGGTGCAGGTGCCGCCGGACGGGCAGCCGATCGTGTTGCTCAATGATCGACAGACCATTGGCGGTTATCCGCGATTGGGCGCGTTGACGCCGTTGGCGTTGGCGCGGTTGGCGCAGTGTTTGCCGGGGGCGAAGGTGCGGTTGCGGCCAGTGGTGCAGGATGTGGCGCATCGGGAGCAGGTCGCCTATCTGCGGCGGTTTTCAGGCCGCTAAAAGCTTCGCGAGCAAGCCCGCTCCCACACTGGATCTGTGTCTTGCACTAGACCAATGTGGGAGCGGGCTTGCTCGCGAAGGGGCCCTGACAGGCAAAGAAGATTATTTGGATAAGAACCGCATCCCTTCCTCCAACCCCCGCAGCGTCAGCGGATACATCCGGTCTTCAATCAAGTCCCGCACGATATTGGTCGACGAGGTATAGCCCCACGTATCTTTCGGATACGGGTTAATCCAGATCAACTTCTTGTACTTCTCCATGAACCGCTGCATCCACAAGTAGCCCGGCTCTTCGTTCCAGTGCTCGACGCTGCCGCCGGCCTGGGTGATTTCGTAGGGCGCCATGGCTGCGTCGCCGATGAAGATCACTTTGTAGTCGGCGCCGTACTTGTGCAGCAGATCCTGGGTCGAAAAACGCTCGGACGTGCGGCGCATGTTGTTCTTCCACACCGACTCATAAACGAAGTTGTGGAAGTAGAAGTACTCCAGATGCTTGAACTCGGTCTTGCAGGCCGAGAACAACTCCTCGCAAATCTTCACATGGGCGTCCATCGAGCCGCCGATGTCGAACAGCAGCAACAGCTTGACGGTGTTGCGCCGCTCCGGCCGCATCTGGATGTTCAGCAGGCCGGCGTCGCGAGCGGTGTGGTCGATGGTGCCATCGATATCCAGCTCTTCCGCCGCGCCCTGACGAGCAAACTTGCGCAGCCGACGCAGGGCGACCTTGATGTTGCGCGTGCCGAGTTCCACCGAATCGTCGAGGTTCTTGTACTCTCGCTGGTCCCAGACCTTGACTGCTTTGCCCTGGCGCTTGCCGGCATCGCCGACCCGGATGCCTTCCGGGTTGAAACCGCCGGAACCGAACGGGCTGGTGCCGCCGGTGCCGATCCACTTGTTGCCGCCGGCGTGGCGTTCCTTCTGTTCTTCCAGGCGTTTCTTGAACTCTTCGATCAGCTTGTCGAGGCCGCCGAGGGACTGGATCTGCGCCCGCTCTTCATCGCTCAGGGAACGTTCGAATTCCTTGCGCAGCCAGTCTTCGGGAATCAACGCCTGAAGATGATCGTCGAGTTTTTCCAGGCCATTGAAGTAGGCACCGAAGGCCCGGTCGAACTTGTCGAAATGCTTTTCGTCCTTCACCAGGATCGCCCGGGCCAAGTAATAAAACTCGTCCATGTCGGCGAAGACCACGCGCTGTTTCAGCGCGTTGATCAGGTCCAGCAGCTCGCGCACCGAGACCGGCACCTTGGCGGCGCGCATTTCATTGAACAGGTTGAGCAGCATGGCGATCGCCCTTATGAATGCTTAGCGAGAGCCGCGACGGCTCATGAACGCCAGACGCTCAAGCAATTGCACGTCCTGTTCGTTCTTCACCAAGGCCCCGGCCAGCGGCGGGATGGCCTTGGTCGGATCGCGTTCACGCAGCACCGCTTCGCCGATATTGTCGGCCATCAGCAGTTTGAGCCAGTCCACCAGTTCGGAGGTCGACGGCTTCTTCTTCAGGCCCGGCACTTTGCGTACATCGAAGAACACGTCCAGCGCTTCGCTGACCAGGTCTTTCTTGATGTCCGGGTAGTGCACGTCGACGATCCGCTGCATCGTGACGCGGTCCGGGAAGGCGATGTAGTGAAAGAAGCAACGGCGCAGGAACGCGTCCGGCAGCTCTTTTTCGTTGTTGGAGGTAATGATGATGATCGGACGTTTCTTGGCCTTGATGGTCTCGTCGATCTCGTAAACGTAGAACTCCATCTTGTCGAGTTCTTGCAGCAAGTCGTTCGGGAACTCGATGTCAGCCTTGTCGATTTCGTCGATCAGCAGGATCACCCGCTCGTCGGATTCGAAGGCTTCCCACAGCTTGCCCTTTTTCAGGTAGTTGCGAACGTCGTGGACCTTTTCCGTGCCCAACTGCGAATCCCGCAGACGGCTCACCGCGTCGTACTCGTACAGGCCCTGATGCGCCTTGGTCGTGGATTTGATGTGCCAGGTAATCAACTTGGCGCCAAAGGACTCGGCCAGTTGCTCGGCCAGCATCGTCTTGCCAGTACCCGGCTCGCCCTTGACCAGCAGCGGACGCTCCAGGGTGATGGCGGCGTTGACCGCCAGCTTCAGGTCATCGGTGGCGACGTAGGCCTGGGTGCCTTCGAACTTCATCTGCTAATCCTCGAACGGTAGCGCCGACCTGAACGGGCAGGGCGGGACGGAATAAATGTGATGCCCCGACTATAACGCGCTGCCCGGTCGACTGTGAACGCAGACGGGTTATTCAGTCTCTGAATGGGGCGTCACATCTTGACTCAGTCTCGGCGCAAGGCCAGCATTCAGGTATCGCCGATTTGGCGATAGGCTTTGCGGTATGTCTACTAAATACCGATTTCGCGACAAATACCGCATTCAGTTGCGTGAGAAGGATCACCCACCGCCCCATGTCTACCTAACCGGTGGCGGGCTGGACGTGATGCTTAGCCTCGAGACCGTCGAAGTGATGGCAGGAAGGGCGCCACCGCTGATTCTCAGGGAAGCATTGGAATGGGTGGGAACTCATCAGGTGGAATTGCTGGAGGACTGGAAACGATGTTACCCATGAAGCGACCCCGGCTGACGGCGGTAAAGGCTTTACCGGAATACCGCCTGGCGTTGACCTTTATCGACGGGCAACAACTAACGCTGAATTTGAGCCGCGATTTGTACGCTTATCCAGGGTTGCAACCGTTGCTTGAGGTTCGCGTCTTTGAGGATGCCGCACTCGGCGATGATGGTTGGACTGTGGAATGGGCCGAGCCGGATATTCAGATTGGTGCGGATTCTTTGTATCTGGATGCCCTGGCGCAAAACGCGGCCGACGAAAACACCCGAATCTTCATCGATTGGCGTGCTCGCACCGGGTTGCCCTTGAATCAAGCCGCCGAAGCGCTGGGCGTCAGTGCCCGCAGTATCAGCCGCTACAGCAGCGGACGCGAAGCGGTACCCAAATCATTGGCCTTGGCTTGCCTGGGCTGGGACTCCTTGCAGCGACGACCTTCAGCATTGGCAGCAGCCGAGGAAACCGGTCGCTATACCGTCACTCGTAAACCTTAACCCGCATCCGGCTTTGGCTGTTCATACCGCGCATTGAACGCCTGGACGAAACCATTGCGCAAAATCTGTAAAAACGCCTGGAACGCGCTGATATCTTGCTGGTGTACGTTGCCGCTGAGTTCGACTTTGGTGGCGAACTGGTTCTTGCGCTGGTTTTTCAATACGGTTTCGGTGCTGCCGACGATGGCTTCCCAAACGGAGCGCAGGATTCCTTTGTTTTTGTTCTCGACGTCCTGCTGCCAGTTGAACACTTCGACGTCTCGCAGCAGCGGTTTGATGTAGCCCTTGAGCTGGCCCTTGTTGGCTTCGGCTTCGATCACCACGTCGCCGTGGCCGGCGTTGAAGTCGAATTTGCCGTAGGCCGAGGCGAAGTCGTTCATGCGTTTGAGTTCGATGTCCTTGGCCCGCAGGCGGAATTCGAAGTCTTCGAAGTTGCTCAGGGGATCGAAGGTGGCGGTGGTTTCCAGCGGGGCGTGGCCCAGCAGCAGGGCCTTGCCCTCGAAGCGGGCGTCGCGCTTGCCTTCGGTGTCGACCACGTTGGTCAGGTTAAAGAGGCTCGCGTTGACCTGGGTGGCGTTCATGTTTACGGGCGGGGAAGAGCTGAAGTTTCGAAAGCTGATTTTTCCGTCGTCGATTCGCACTTCGTTGAGCGTGATCGGCAACAATTTGCTCAATTGAGCACGCCAGTCGGTGCCTCGACCGGTCTGGGAATTTTGCTTGTTGGCGCCGCCGTCGACGAAGTTCACTTCGGGCTGGATGAACTGCACCTCGGCCACCACGGCATGGTCGTACCAGAGCGAATGCCAACTGACCGAAAGATCGATCAGCGGCGCGGTAACGAAGGGGACAGGGACTTTGCCGTCGACCTTGACGATCTTCAGTCCGTTGATTTTGTAGGCGCCGCGCCACAGGGCGAGGTCTACGTCGGTGACTTGGCCACGGTAGTCGCCCATGTCGGCCAACTTGTCATTCAGGTAGTTGCGCACCAGGTAGGGCAGGGCGATGTCAAGGGCAACCAGCAATACAACAAGGCCGGCGACGGTCCATAGGGGCCAACTGTATCGACGCTTCATGATGGCAATTCCTTGGCGGTGTACAGCCATTGACTACGAGCGTCTGCGGACGTTCGACCCGACTGGACGACCATCGGCAACAGGCATACCTTGGAACGCTTATTCAACGCTGCATAAGGACCCAGCCATGAGTCGTATTTTTGCTGACAACGCCCATTCCATCGGCAATACGCCGCTGGTGCAGATCAACCGCATCGCGCCGCGTGGCGTGACGATCCTGGCCAAGATCGAGGGGCGCAACCCCGGTTATTCGGTCAAGTGCCGGATTGGCGCGAACATGATCTGGGACGCCGAAAGCACCGGCAAACTCAAGCCTGGCATGACCATTGTGGAGCCGACGTCGGGCAACACCGGCATCGGCCTGGCGTTTGTCGCCGCCGCCCGTGGCTACAAGCTGATGCTGACGATGCCGGCGTCCATGAGCATCGAACGGCGCAAGGTGCTCAAGGCTTTGGGCGCTGAACTGGTGCTGACCGAGCCGGCCAAGGGCATGAAGGGCGCGATCGAAAAGGCAGCGGACATTCTCGCCAGCGACCCGGCCAAATATTTCATGCCGGCACAGTTCGAAAACCCGGCCAACCCGGCCATCCACGAAAAGACCACTGGCCCGGAAATCTGGAACGATACCGACGGTGCGGTCGATGTGTTGGTGGCAGGCGTCGGAACCGGTGGAACCATTACCGGTGTTTCGCGGTATATCAAGAATACCCAGGGCAAACCGATTCTCTCGGTGGCCGTGGAACCGGTGTCGTCGCCGGTGATTACCCAGAAACTGGCCGGTGAAGAAATCAAGCCGAGCCCGCACAAGATCCAGGGCATTGGTGCCGGTTTTGTGCCGAAAAACCTCGATTTGTCGATCGTCGACCGGGTCGAACTGGTGACCGATGACGAATCCAAGGCCATGGCCCTGCGCCTGATGCAGGAAGAAGGGATTTTGTGCGGTATCTCGTGTGGTGCGGCGATGGCGGTGGCGGTTCGCCTGGCCGAAACCCCGGAAATGCAGGGCAAGACCATCGTGGTGATCCTGCCGGACTCCGGTGAGCGTTACTTGTCGAGCATGTTGTTCAGTGATTTGTTTACGGAGGCAGAAACCCAGCAATAACCGAGAAATCAAAAGATCGCCTGCGGCTGCGCCCATAGGCGCGTAGGAGCTGCCGAAGGCTGCGATCTTTTGATCTGGTTTTTGATCTAGCAAAAGGAAGGCTGATTCAGGTCAGCCTTCGTTCAGGAACCTTATGTTAATAAGTGCTTTGTTGCGCAATCCTTAACACTGAATGTTCAGTTATGTGGGTTTTTCCCCGGGCCGGTAGTGGTTATCATGGCCGGCTGCCACGTCGGGTAAATGGCGCGGTGCAAAGTTGCCTATTCTCAAGGAGTCGTTGATGACCTTTTCCCTGGCCGCGAAAGCGTCGGTGTTGCTGTTATTCCTCGGCAGTACGCTCTATGTGCATTTGCGCGGCAAGGCACGTCTGCCGGTCCTGCGGCAGTTCGTCAATCACTCGGCGTTGTTCGCACCTTATAACGCCTTGATGTACCTGTTTTCCGGTGTTCCGTCCAAGCCCTACCTGGACCGCAGCAAGTTTCCGGAACTGGATGTGCTCAGGGACAACTGGGAAGTCATCCGCGACGAAGCCATGCACCTGTTCGACGAGGGCTATATCCGCGCCGCCGAAAAGAACAACGATGCCGGATTTGGCTCGTTCTTCAAGAAGGGCTGGAAGCGCTTCTACCTCAAGTGGTACGACAAACCCTTGCCATCGGCCGAAGCTCTGTGCCCAAAAACCGTGGCGCTGGTGAGCAGCATCCCCAACGTCAAGGGCGCCATGTTTGCCTTGTTGCCGGGCGGCAGCCATCTCAACCCGCACCGCGACCCGTTCGCCGGCTCCCTGCGCTATCACCTGGGGTTGTCGACGCCGAACTCCGACGATTGCCGCATCTTTGTCGATGGCCAGGTCTACGCCTGGCGTGACGGCGAAGACGTGATGTTCGATGAGACCTACGTACACTGGGTCAAGAACGAAACCGAAAAGACTCGGGTCATTCTGTTCTGCGACATCGAACGACCACTGAGCAACCGCATCATGACCCGCATCAACCGCTGGGTCAGTGGCCTGCTCGGTCGCGCCACCGCCCCGCAAAACCTCGACGATGAGCGCGTTGGCGGTATCAACCAGGCCTACGCCTGGAGCAAGAACTCCAGCGACAAGTTCAGCGGCGTGGTGAAACAGTGGAAACGTCGGCATCCCAAGGCCTATCGCGTACTGCGACCGGTATTGGCGGTGGTGGTGTTGACGTTGTTGGGGTATTGGTTGTTCGGGTGATTGCGGGCAAGAAATGAAAAACCGCTCATTGGAGCGGTTTTTTTTCGCCGATGTTATCGGCGCCCGGCGAGCACGTCAGGTTCGCCTTCGATGCCCTCAACAAGTATCTGCAAAAAACGACGTTGATTTGCTGATAGCTCTGCAGTGACTGGCTTGTTTTGTGTTTCGGACGATCGTTTTTTTATGGGGGATTTTTTAATCGCTTTGCGCATATTCCCTCCGGTTCTGATCATTAATTGAGCAGTTTTCACAATACTAGACCCTCCACGGCAATGACAAGTCGACCTTCAGAATCAAATGCAAAGCCGAGTTGTTGATAAACAGAAATGGCCCCTTCCAGCGGTTCCTGAACCTCAATGTACTTGCTGCCTAAAATTTGCGCATACCGGTCAATCGCCATCATCGCCAGTGTCGCAATACGGCGTTTTAAAGGATGTGCTTCCCCCGGTCGCCCTTCCAATCGCACGATGCGGATTCGTTGCCGACTGTTGTTCGGATTCGCAAAGCATAGTCCGCAAAGCTCCTCGTCGAACCAGATGGCAATATCCAGAGACAAAGGCTCCTTAGCTTTCCATCCTATGACCTCATCCCATAAAAAGTGTGGATCCTCCCAGCGTTCGCAAGCATCCAGAGCCTGTGCATTGATGGCTTCGAACCGAACCTGTGATAGATCAGTTTTCGTTGGGCCAGCCTGGTTCAGTCGATGCTGCAACTGAGCAGCGCTGGTTGCAGCAAGATTCCTAGCCCTCGATTTATATAACTGATACCGAATGTGCGTCCGTTCCCTTGGCATGTGATCTCGTGCATTCCATGTCCCCCGTTGGCGGGTTGATCCATTCCTTTGAAGGGTAGGGCGCTCATACGGAGCTGTCGCTACTGGCCCTTTGACCAAGTCGTTGCAATCTATGTCGCGGACTGGCTATAGTCGCCACTCGCCTGCTCCCTCCAGCAGGCCCTCAAAAAAGATCAGCCCATGCCTGCATCCCACATCAACGCGGTAGTCGATTCAGCGGTCAACGCTGGCGTCGTGCCGTGCGGGATTCCGCAGCCTGCGCAGATCAGTCATTACCCCCCTCCTGTCAGTAGCACGCCGGTGTGCGCAGTCGTATCACCGCCAGGCGTCGGCATTTCGGGCTGATCAGCTTTCTCTGCTGTTCCCCCATGCCCGTCTGAAAAAAACTACTGAACTTCAGCTTCGGCTGACTTGGCTTTTATTTGCCTGATGACAGGTGGTATTTCATGTTTGTCCTTTCGAAAAAAACCGCGCTCGCGGCGGCGTCCACGAGCCTGTTCGTCTTGCTGTGGAGCAGCGGGGCGATCTTCTCCAAATGGGGCCTGGCCCACGCGTCACCCTTTGCCTTTCTGCTGTTTCGCTTCGTCATTGCCCTGTGCGGGCTGGTGCTGCTGGTGCCGTTGCTCAAGCTGAAACTGCCCAAGGGCGGCAAGCCGATGATGTATGCGATGACTACAGGCGTGGTGTTGCTGGGGGCTTATCAGATTTTCTATCTGCTGGCCTTGGACCTGAAGGTCACCCCCGGTGTGATGGCAACGATCATGGGCGTGCAGCCGATCCTCACCGTGGTGATCATGGAGCGGCAGCGCTCGCTCAGCCGAATGTTCGGCCTGGCGCTGGGGCTGGCCGGGTTGATCATGGTGGTTTACCAAGGCATCGGCCTGGCCGGGATGTCGCTGGCCGGAATGCTGTTTGGGCTGCTGGCGCTGGCGAGCATGACCTTCGGTTCGATCATGCAGAAGCAAATCACCGACAATCCCCTCGGCACGCTGCCGGTGCAGTACCTGGCCGGGTTGCTGGTCTGCGGAATCTTCGTACCGTTCCAGCCGTTCCATTTTGAACACAGCACCGGTTTTATCGTGCCGGTGTTGTGGATGGGATTGGTGGTGTCGGTGTTGGCGACATTGCTGCTGTATCGGCTGATCGCCCGGGGCAATCTGGTGAACGTCACCAGCCTGTTTTACCTGGTGCCGGCGGTGACGGCGGTGATGGATTACCTGTTCTTCGGTAATCGGCTGGCGCTGTTGAGCGTGCTGGGGATGCTGCTGATCATCGTCGGGTTGGTCTTCGTCTTCCGAAAAACCACTTGAAAACGCGAAGGCCCGGAACCCAGTTCCGGGCCTTTTTTATTTGCTCAGCGCCTGTTCGGCCCGCACCGAATTCATGAACGCCTGCATGGCCGACGATTGAATGCGATGACGCCGGGTGATTAACCCATACGGCGGCAACCGCGCTTCAAACTTGATCGGCAACACGGCGAGCAAATCACGGCCGGCATAATCCTCGACCACTGACACGGGCGTGACGCCGAGCATGTCGGTCTGCTGGATCAACGACAGCAAGGTCATGATCGACGTGGTTTCAACGATGCTGTTGGGGATGTCGACCCGCGCGTTGTGGAACACCTGATTGATGATCGCGCGCATCGGGCTTGGATGTTGTTGCAGCACCCAGGTCATGTTCTGCAACTCCGCCCAGCTCAGGTTCTTCTCTTGCGCCAGTGGATTCTGCGCGCCGGCGATCACGCACAAGGCTTCTTCACCGAGGCTGTCGAACAGCAACTCCTCGGCCCGCGCACCGGCGGGGATCCGCCCCAAAACGATATCCAGTTGATCCTGCAACAACGCCTGCACCAGCACGTCGCTGGTGTCGACCTGGATGCTCATGGACAAGCGTGGGTGGCTTTGTTTCAAGGTCGCGATGGTGCGGGTCAATAGCCCCGAGGCCAGCGCCGGAATCGCGCCGACCGCGACCCTGCCGAGGTTGCCGGATTCCAGCGCGACCAATTCTTCGCGCATGCCGCTGAGTTCGGCAAACACCATGCGCGCGTAATAAATGACGGTTTCCCCGAACGGGGTGGAGCGCATGCCCCGAGGCAGGCGTTCGAAGAGCTCGACGCCGAGCAAATCCTCGGCTTCGTGCAGCATCTTGGTCGCCGCTGGTTGGGTCATGCCGATGTGATCGGCGGCGCGGCGCAACGAGCCGAATTCCTGTAACGCCAGCATCAGCCGCAGTTGGCGCAGACGCAGTCGACTGTGGATCACGTTAGCTTCTGGAATTCGGGTCATGGGCCGTGCTCGCAAAAAAGACTGCGGCAAGCCTGACAACAAATGTCAGGCGTTGCCAGCATTGCCGTGTCACAGCACCGATTTGGTTTTGCTGACCGGTGGTTTGCGCAGGCCCGTCAACGCCCCAAGCACTTTGGAAATCAACGGCCAGAACAGCATCAGCAGGGCTGCCGTGGTCAGGCTGCCCACCAGCCCATTGGACCAGAAAATCCCCAGGTGGCCGTCGGAGAACAGCATCGACTGGCGAAACGCATCTTCAGCCTTGTCGCCCAGCACGGCGGCCAGCACCAGCGGTGCGATCGGGTAGCCGAGTTTCTTGAACAGATAACCCAGCGCGCCGAAGCCCAGCATCAGCACCACGTCGAAGAACGAGTTATGCACCGAGTAAGCGCCGATGGCGCAGACCATGATGATAATCGGCGCAATGATCGAGAACGGAATGCGCAGGATCGAGGCGAACAGCGGCACGGTGGCCAACACCACAATCAGGCTCACCACGTTACCCAAGTACATGCTGGCGATCAGGCCCCAGACAAAATCATGCTGCTCGACGAACAACGTCGGGCCTGGGTGCAGGCCCCAGATCATCAAGCCACCGAGCATCACCGCGGCGGTCGCCGAGCCTGGAATGCCCAGGGTCAGCATCGGCAGCAGGGCGCTGGTGCCAGCGGCGTGGTCGGCGGTTTCCGGGGCGATCACGCCTTCGAGCTCACCCTTGCCGAAGTTGTCGCGGTTCTTCGAGAAACGCCGGGCCAGGCTGTAGCTCATGAACGAGGCAGCGGTCGGCCCGCCGGGGGTAATGCCCATCCAGCAACCGACCAACGTGCTGCGCACAATCGTCCACCAGTAACGCGGCAACTTGGCCCAGGTGCGCAGGATGATCATCGGCGTGATCCGCGCATGCTCGCCGCGAAACACCAGACCTTCTTCGACGGTGCAAAGGATTTCACCGATGCCGAACAGGCCGATCACCGCCACTTCGAAACTGATGCCGGTCATCAATGCCGGTTGATCGAAGGTCAGGCGCAGGTTGCCAGACACGGTGTCCATGCCGACCGCCGCCATGGCGAAACCGATCATCATCGCCACCACGGTTTTCAGCGGCGGGTTCTTGCTCATGCCGATAAAGGTGCAGAACGCCAACAGGTACACCGCGAAGAACTCCGGCGAACTGAACGACATGGCGAACGCCGCGATCCGGGTCGAGAGGAACGTCAGCAACAACACCCCGGCCAGCGCGCCGATCAGGGCCGAGCTGAAGGCCGCGGTCAGTGCTTCGGCGGCGCGACCTTCCCGGGCCATCGGGTAGCCGTCGAACGTGGTCGCCACCGATGAGGGCTCCCCGGGGATGTTGAACAGGATCGAGGTGATCGAGCCGCCGAACAGCGCGCCCCAATACATGCACGACAACAGGATGATCGCCGACACCGGAGACATCGTGAAGGTCAGCGGCAACAGCAATGCCACGCCATTCGGGGCGCCTAGGCCGGGCAATACGCCGACCAGGATGCCCAGCAGCACGCCGATCACCATCAGGCCGATGTGGCCCGGGGTCAGGATCAGGTTCATGCCTTGCAGCAGGGAATCGAACTCGCTCATTTGAAATTTCTCCCGGCCAGGGCAATCCAGTCGCCCATCGGGCCGGCATCCAGCGGGACCTTGAACCACAACGCGAAAATCAGGTAACTGGCGAGCACTGCACCGAGTGACACCGTGCCGATCATCCACTTGCCATAGGGTTTGACCCGGACCTTGTCGCGCCACATGAACCAGGCGATGAAACAGGCCGAGGACACGTAGATGCCGGTGAACGGCATCGCACCGACGAACAGCGCAATCGGGACGAACACCGACACCACTTGCTTGAACGCGCTACGGCTGACAAACGCAATGCCCAGGGCTTGCCAGCGCACCACGGTCAATACGCCGTTGGCCACGCTGGCGGCGCTCAGCATCAGGCCGATGTAGAAGGGGAAGTAACCCGGCTCGGGGCCGGAATCGCCCCAGCCGATACCTTGTTCGACGCTGCCGAACATCACCACCACGCCGATCAGCGCGGTGAAGACTGCCAGGCCGAGTTCGACCCAGCGGGTGCCGACCAGCGCCGGTGAATCCGAAGAATGGGACATGAAAGCACCTCCAGAGGTGACGGCCGTGGACAACTCAGTTTTTCAGCCAGCCGGCTTCTTTGAAGACCGGCGTGACCCGGGCTGTGTCCTTTTCAATGTAGGCGGTCAGCGGCTCGCCTTCGAGGAAGGTCGGCACCAGCGCGTTCTGTTTGACGTAGGCCTTGAACTCCGGGGTCTCGGTGACTTTGCGCATCAGCTCGACATAGAACGCCCGCTGCTCGGCAGTGACGTCGCCGGGCATGAACACGGTGCGCGGGAAGCGGTACTGATCGATTCCCAGGCCCTGTTCGTGGCAGGTCGGAACGTCGGCCCAGGATTTGTCGCCCGCTACCTTCTCGGTGTAGGCCATGCGTTCCTTACTGAAAACGCACAGCGGTTCGACCTGGTCGCCGCGCCATTGGCTGATGCTTTCGCTGGGGTTGTTGACGTTGGCGGCGATGTGTTTGCCGGCCAGTTGGGTCGCGGCTTCACTGCCGCTCTTGAACGGGATGTACACCAGTTTGCTATGGGTGGTCTGGTTCAGCAGCAGGGTCAGGGTCTGGTCGACATCCTTGGACTGGCTGCCGCCCATGCGCAGGTTCGACGGGTCAGCCTTGACCGCTTCATAAAAGCCTTTGGCATCCTTCCACGGCGCATCCTTGTAACTCCAGAGGATGAAGTCATCTTCGGCCAGGGCCGCGACGGGGGTCAGTTCTTGCCATTGATAACCAAGCTTGGACACCAGCGGCAACAGGTAGATGTTGTTGGTGCCGATCACCAGTTTTTCCGGGTCGCCCTTGTTCATTTTCAGGTCGAGGAATGCTTCGGCGCCATTGCCGCCGCCCTTGTTGAGGACGATGGTATTTACGTCGAGGAACTTGTGGGTGGTGATGATCGACTGGATCAGCCGGCCAAGTTGATCAGTGCCGCCACCGGGACCGCCGGCCACGACGATTTCGACATTCTTGTCCGGTTGCCAGGCGTAAGCGAGAGCGGGAAGGGCGCCGGCGGCGACCAGCGTGCAGCCAAGAAACAGACGGGATGTGCGACGGACGAATGCATTTCGCATGGAAGGGCCTCGTTTTTTTGTAGTTGTTATAAGTGGCTTGTCGACGCTTGGAAGCTGCAAGCCTGGCCTGAGTGTGTGAAGGACCGGGGTCGGCGTCTAGTCAAAACAATACATACACCGATAGCCTGGGGTTATAGGTCAAGGCAGGCAAATCGGTGATTCCCGCTGAAGGCTTTGCGCCAGAGCCTTTTGAGAGGAAAGTCGTTGAAAGCGGCCCGGCGTAAAACACCCAGAAAACAGGGCTTGCCATAACCCGAGGCTATCGCCGTATCTCAATCATTGATTAGACGGTTATCAGCCAGCCTTCGATAGTGCTCATCAGCGCCGCCCTGAAGCGGCAATGCGGTATCACACAAAAATAATAAATCGAGGTACGCACCATGGCTCGTCCCAGTGCTTCCCTGCATCTGCCCGGCGCAGTTGCCCAACCGATCACAGCCGCCGTGCCGTTGGCCGTCACCAGCAAGGCCAGCAGTGTTCGCTGGCGGATCTTCGCGATCATTTTCGCGTTGACCATGGTTAATCTGATCGACCGGGTATCGCTGTCGATTGCGATGCCGACCATTGCCCACGAATTTTCCCTCTCGCCGAGCATGCAAGGGCTGATCCTCAGCAGCTTTTTCTGGGCCTATGCGCTGTTGCAGATTCCGGGCGGCTGGATGATCGATCGCTTCGGGCCGCACCGGGTGATCAGTTGGTCCACGGGGTTGTGGGGCACGTTCCAGGTCATCGCCGCATTCGCCACGGGCGGTTTGTCGTTGCTGTTCGCCCGTGTCGCACTCGGTGCGGCGGAAGCGCCGTTGTTCCCCTCGGGCGGCAAACTGATTTCCCTGTGGCTGGCGCCAAGCGAGCGCAGTCGCGGTGCGGTGCTGATGGACAGCGGCAGCCCGTTGGGCGTGGCGCTCGGCGGGTTGATCATTGCCTACCTGATCGCTTCGCTGGATTCATGGCGTCTGGCGTTTGTGATCGCCGGCATCGCGACATTGGTGCTGGCCTGGCTGGCGCGGCGTTATCTGCGGGATGACCCGGCGACCCATCCGCAGGTGAATGCCGAAGAACTCGAGAAGATCAACGCCGGCCGCGCGACCCCGGCTGCCGAAGCGGCGCGGGTGCCGGTCAAAGGGCTGGGCATTGCCGCCCGTTCGTTGAGTGGCCTGCTGATCGGTCGGGCCAGTTGGGCGATGGTTTATTTCGGCCTGCTGACCTGGGGGCCGAGTTATCTGGCGCAGGCCCGCGGTTTTGATATTAAGGGGATTGGTGCGGCTACGTTTGTGATCTTTGTGTGCGGTGCGCTGGGCTCGTTGACTGGCGGTTTCCTTTGCGACGGGTTGATCCGCAAAGGCGTCAGCCGTGGCGTGGCGGTCAAGAGCCTGCTGGCGTTTTCCGGTCTGGTGGCCCTTGGCGCGTTCCTGTTGTTGCCGACCCTTAGCAATCCTTTTGCGGCTGTGGCGTTGTTGGCCATGACCGCGTTTTTTCTTATGTGGGGCAGCCTCTACTGGAGCTTCCCGGCGTTGCTGGCGGCACCGGCGCGGGTCGGTTTGATCGGTGGCGTGATGAACATGGCCGGCAGCACCGGCGGTATCGCGGTGCCGATTCTGGTGGGGATCATTCTGCAAATGGCCGGTGGGTTTGCGCCGGTGCTGGGGTTCTTCGCGGTGTGCTCGGCAGTCTTCGTTTTGGCAACGTTGTTCATCAGTCTGGACGAGGTGCGTTATGGGTGAGCATTGGAACGGCCCGATCATCGACGCCCATCATCACTTCTGGGACCCGTCGATCAATGATCATCCGTGGCTGGCGCCGGAGGCCAACATCCCGTTTCGCTACGGTGACTACAGCGCGATCAAGCGTCGCTATTTCCCCGAGGATTATTTCGCCGATGCCGGCTCTCACAACGTCGTGCAAACGGTGTACATCGAGACCGAATGGAACCCGCAGGACCCAATTGGCGAAACCCGTTTTATCGAAGGTTTGGCCGCTCGTTATGGCGTGCCGAACGCGATCGTTGCGCAAGCCTGGCTCGATCACCCGGACGCCATCGCGGTGCTCACCGAGCAAGCCAGTTTCAAGTGCGTGCGCAGCGTTCGGCACAAACCCGGTGGCCCGACCGCGCCGGGGCAGGTCGGCCATCTGCGCAGCCTGATGAGCGACGAACACTGGCGCCGCAGCTATGCCGCACTGCAAGGGCTGGGTCTGCATTTCGACTTGCAGACACCCTGGTGGAACCTGCACGAAGCCGAGCGGCTGGCCCGGGATTTTCCCGGCACCACGCTGATTCTCAACCACGCCGGTTTGCCCAGCGACCGCAGTGCCGAAGGCCTCGCCGGTTGGCGCCTGGCGATGGCGCGCCTGGCCGAGTGGCCGAACGTGCAGGTGAAAATTTCCGGCCTCGGCCAGGGTGGCCAGGCGTGGCGCGCCAAAGACAATGCCTGGATCGTGCGCGAAGTGATTGCGATGTTCGGCAGCGAGCGGGCGATGTTCGCCAGCAACTTCCCGGTGGACAGTTTGTGCGGCTCGTTCGACGCCATTTACAGCGGTTTCAAATCCATCGTTGCTGACCGGCCATACGCCGATCAGGAGCGACTGTTCTACAGCAACGCGCAGCGGGTTTATCGCTGCGAACCTTGCGCCATTGACCGGACATGGCCTGACGCCTTGAGGAGTGAAGCATGAACAAAACCACCATCGCCATGGTCCTGGGGGACCCGGCGGGCATCGGCCCGGAACTGATCGCACGCCTGCTCGGCGAGCCAGCTGTGCGCAGCCAGGCGAACGTGATCCTGATTGCCGACGAGGCCGAAATGCAGCGCGGCATGCGCATCGCTGGCGTGACGTTTCCCTATAAGCGCGTGGAGTCGCTGGACGCGCTGTCGTTCGTTGATGACACGCCGCTGTTCTACGACTTTCGCGGCGACACCCTCGGTGAATTCCCGCGCAGTGAGGCCAGTGTGATTGGCGGCCGCTACAGCCTCGACACCCTGGAAAAAGCCCTGCGCCTGACCGAGGCCGGCACCACCAATGCGGTGCTGTTCGGGCCGCTGAACAAGACCTCGCTGCACATGGCCGGCATGGCGCACAACGACGAGCTGCACTGGTTCGCCGAGTTGCTGGATTTCCACGGTCCATTCTGCGAATTCAACGTGCTCGACAATCTCTGGACGTCCCGGGTGACTTCCCACGTGGCCTTGGCCGAAGTGCCGGGGATGCTCAGCCAGGCGCGGGTGGTGGAAGCGATTCAATTGATCGACACCGCGCTCAAGCGCAACGGCCTGGAAAAACCGCGCATCGGCGTGTGCGGCTTGAACCCGCACAACGGCGACAACGGTTCGTTCGGGCGCGAAGAACTGGACATCATTGGTCCTGCGGTGCGTTCGGCCCAGGCGTTGGGTATTGCGGCTGAAGGGCCGTATCCGGGGGACACGATTTTCCTCAAGGTCCAGGGCGACGCCAGTGCCTTCGACGCGGTCGTGACGATGTACCACGACCAGGGGCAGATCGCGATCAAGTTGATGGGCTTCTCCCGTGGCGTGACGGTGCAGGGCGGCTTGCCGATCCCGATCACCACCCCGGCCCACGGCACCGCGTTTGATATCGCGGGGCAGGGCAAGGCGAACGTCGGTGCGATCCGCCAGGCGTTCGAAATTGCTTGCCGGATGGGCACCAACAACTACTGAAAACCATGCAAATCCCCCACCCATCCCTGTGGGAGCGGGCTTGCTCGCGAAGAGGCCGTGTCAGGCGACATCAATGTCGACTGATACGGCCCTTTCGCGAGCAAGCCCGCTCCCACATTTTTTTTGTGTGAGGGCTGATAACCCTATCTACCGGATATTCGCTTTTTCCTATCACCCCAGGTTATCGCCGGATACGCATAAGTGATTATCCGCCGCCCCCACGCGCTGGCTAAAGTCGGCCCATCGAATGACCAGAACCGGCCGCCCGAGCGGTTCTGCGCAGCGACTCAACAACTACAAAAAGCCGGCAGCGCAAGGAACTGTATTCATGAAAATCAAAGCAATCCGTACCCGCGTTTTCGAGTGGAAAGGCAAAGTCGTCCCACCGCAAGCGCACTTCTGCACCAACGCCAGCGACATCCTGTTCGAGCGCGGCGATGCCATGGGCTCGTTCCGTTTCCACGGCTGGCTGGTGGTTGAAGTCGAGACCGACACCGGTCTCGTCGGCATCGGTAACTGCGCCCTGGCGCCCCGTGTGGCCAAGGAAATCATCGACACCTACCTGGCGCCCATTGCCATCGGCGAAGACCCGTTCGACAACGAATACATCTGGCAGAAGATGTACCGCCAGAGCCACGCCTGGGGCCGCAAAGGCATCGGCATGGCGGCGATCTCGGCGATCGACATCGCGATCTGGGACATCATGGGCAAAGCCGTCAACAAACCGGTGTTCAAACTGCTCGGTGGCCGCACCAAGGAAAAGATCTGGACCTACGCCTCCAAGCTCTACGCCAACGACAACCTCGACCTGTTTCTCGAAGAAGCCCAGGGCTATCTCAACCAAGGCTTCACCGCGCTGAAAATGCGTTTCGGCTATGGCCCGAAAGACGGTCCGGCGGGTATGCGCAAGAACATCGAACAGGTGCGCGCCCTGCGTAACCTCGCCGGTCCCGACATCGACATCATGCTCGAATGCTACATGGGCTGGACCCTGGAATATGCGCGCCGCATGTTGCCCAAACTTGCTGAATTCGAACCGCGCTGGCTGGAAGAACCGGTGATCGCCGATGACATCGAGGGTTACATCGAGCTGAAGAAAATGGGGATCATGCCGATCTCCGGCGGCGAGCACGAGTTCACTTCCTACGGCTTCAAAGACCTGCTGGAACGCCGCGCCGTGGACGTGATCCAGTACGACACCAACCGCGTCGGCGGCATCACCGCAGCACGCAAGATCAACGCCCTGGCCGAAGCCTGGTCGGTGCCGGTCATCCCCCACGCCGGGCAGATGCACAACTACCACCTGACCATGTCCACCACCGCCTCACCGATGGCCGAGTTCTTCCCGGTGTTCGACGTCGAAGTCGGCAACGAACTCTTCTACTACGTGTTCAAGGGCGAGCCGCAACCGGTCAACGGCTACATCCAGCTCGACGACAACACGCCGGGTCTGGGCCTGGAAATCTCCGATGAGTATTTGAGCGACTTCAACATCATCGAGTGATCTTTCAAGCGCCGCAGTTCAGCGGCGCTATCCATGACTTTCTGGAGGGCCGGACATGCGCCTGATTCAATTTGAAAACACCGCCGGAGAACGCCAGGTTGGCCTCGTCGAGGGTTCACAGGTCCAGGTGCTGAACGGCACCCGCAGCACCCGTGAACTGGCGCTCGCGGCGATCCGTGGGCAACGTAGCCTGCAAGATGAAGTCAGTTGGCGCGGTACCGAGCCGGGCCCGGATTACCTGCAACTGTTGCAACAGGGCCGCGTGTTGCCGCCGCTGGATCACGAAGACCCGGCCCATTGCCTGATCAGCGGCACCGGCCTGACCCATTTGGGCAGCGCCTCAGCGCGAGACAAAATGCACCAGCAGGACGGCGCCGTTGAAGCCGGCATGACCGACACCATGCGCATTTTCAAATGGGGGCTGGAGGGCGGCAAACCGGCCGCCGGGCAGGTCGGTGCACAACCGGAATGGTTCTATAAAGGTGACGGTAATATCGTCGTGCGCCCCGGCGCAGACTTCCCGGTGCCGCCGTTTGCCGAAGACGCCGGCGAAGAACCGGAGCTGACCGGCCTGTATGTGATTGGCGATGACGGCCAGCCGTATCGCCTCGGTTATGCCCTGGGCAACGAGTTCTCCGACCATGTGATGGAGCGGCGCAATTACCTGTACCTCGCGCACTCCAAACTGCGCTTCTGCGCCTACGGCCCGGAGTTGCGCGTCGGTGAATTGCCCAAGCACCTGGCGGGTACCAGCCGCATCGTGCGCAACGGCGAAACCCTCTGGGAAAAGGAATTTCTCAGCGGCGAAGACAACATGTGCCACAGCCTCGCCAACCTCGAATTCCACCACTTCAAATACGCGCAGTTTCTGCGTCCGGGCGATGTCCACGTGCACTACTTTGGCACCGCCACGCTGTCGTTTGCCGACGGCGTCAAAACCCAGCCCGGCGACCGCTTCCAGATCAGCCTCGCCGAATTCGGCGCCCCCCTGGAAAACGGCATCGGCGAAAGCGCCCAGCCGTTGGCTATCGGACAGGTTCGAGCGCTTTAAGTGTGGAACCTGAGTCAGGCGCTCATTTGAAAGGCTTGAAGATCAGCTCCCTTTCCCCCTCTCCCCTATGGGGAGAGGGCTGGGGTGAGGGGTGGATCTTAAATCCTCCAACATCTTCAACCACAGGCGCAGTCAGCCGGTGAAGGAACCCCCAATGACCACTCTCCTCGGACACAACTACATCGGCCCCCACCGCAGCGCCAAAGGCACCGTGCAACTGCAAAGCCTCGACGCTACCACCGGCGAACCACTACCAGGCACTTTCTTCCAGGCCACCGAAGCCGAAGTGGACGCCGCCGCCCAAGCTGCCGCCTCCGCCTACCCGATCTACCGCAACCTGAGCGCTGAAAAACGCGCGACGTTCCTCGACGCCATCGCCGATGAAATCGATGGCCTGGGCGATGAATTTGTCGCCACCGTGTGCCGCGAAACTGCATTGCCGGCCGGACGCATCCAGGGTGAACGCGGGCGCACCAGCGGTCAGCTGCGACTGTTCGCCAACGTCCTACGTCGCGGTGACTTCTATGGCGCGCGCATCGACCGTGCCTTGCCGGAACGTCAGCCTTTACCGCGCCCGGACATTCGTCAGTACCAGATCGCGCTCGGGCCAGTCGCCGTGTTTGGCGCCAGCAACTTTCCACTCGCATTTTCCACGGCGGGCGGCGATACCGCGTCGGCACTGGCCGCCGGGTGCCCGGTGGTGTTCAAGGCCCACAGCGGCCATATGGCAACCGCCGAATGGGTCGCGGACGCGATCCTGCGCGCCGCCGAGCGCACCGGCATGCCGGCCGGGGTGTTCAACATGATTTATGGCGGGGGTGTCGGCGAATGGCTGGTCAAACACCCGGCGATTCAAGCCGTGGGCTTCACCGGTTCGCTCAAGGGTGGCAATGCCCTGAGCCACATGGCCGCGACCCGGCCGCAGCCGATCCCGGTATTCGCCGAGATGTCGAGCATCAACCCGGTGTTCCTGCTGCCTGAAGCCCTGGCGGTGCGCGGCGAGCAGATTGCCGCGCAACTGGCGGGTTCGGTCACGCTGGGGTGTGGCCAGTTCTGCACCAATCCAGGCCTGGTGATCGGCCTGCGCTCGCCGCAGTTCAGCGCGTTCCTGCAGCAGTTTTGCGCGCATATGAATCAGCAACCGGCGCAAACCATGCTCAATGCCGGCGCACTGATCAGCTACGGTCTGGGTCTTGGTGCGTTGCACGAACATCCGGGGCTAACGCACCTGGCGGGCCAACCGCAGCAGGGCGGACAGGCTCAGCCGCAAGTGTTCAAGGCTGATGTCAGCCTGTTGCTCAAGGGTGATGAACTGCTTCAGGAAGAAGTTTTCGGGCCGACCACTATCGTCATCGAAGTCGAGGATCAGGCGCAGTTGGCGGCAGCGCTTCAGGGCTTGCGCGGGCAGCTCACAGCGACGCTGATTGGCGAGGCGGACGAATTGCTCGAGTACCGCTGGCTGGCGGAAATGCTTCAGGAAAAGGTCGGGCGGATTCTGCTCAACGGTTACCCGACCGGCGTGGAGGTTTGCGATGCGATGGTGCATGGCGGGCCGTACCCGGCGACGTCGGATTCTCGCGGAACGTCGGTGGGGACACTGGCGATCAGTCGTTTCCTGCGGCCGGTGTGTTTCCAGAATTATCCGGACGCGCTGCTGCCCGAAGCGTTGCAGAGCGCCAATCCGTTGGGGATTCGGCGGTTGGTGGATGGGGAGATAAGTGCGCAGGCGTTGTAGTCCTTGGCGGCGTTTGTGCGGGAGGGAAAGAGCGGTCCTACGGCGGGTGTAGCAGGTGACGCGGCGGCGCACAACTTTCCAAGACGTTTCCTACGACGTACCCTGTTGCCGCGTTTTGGTATCGACCTCTATAGTTTTGGTTCGCGGAAAACACCGCGAAATGACCTTGGCCGGTCGATCATCAAAACGCATCAGCGTCATTGTTCAGGCATGTTTCATGTCTGGATGCTGTGTTATGGCAGCTGTGCGCGGGATACCTTCGGGTGTGCCGGTTTGATGGGTGCCGGTCGGCCAACCCGTACACAGCTGCCACCTTTTTCGCTTGGCCGCGGACTTGAGGTAGCCTTATTTGGAGTTTTACCCATGCACGACCAAATCATGCCGCGTTACCTCCCCATCGACACCTACGACGCCGACCATCCAGTCCTCTACATCAACACCCACCGAGAACTCAGCGACATCGCCGCGTGCGCCATGCACCGGTTCACGGTGATTCGCGACCTGACCGACACCCTGACCAGCCTCAACCTCACCGGCATTTCCGACTGCGACCTGACCCGCGTCACCCGCGCAATGCACCTGCTGGCGCGGGAAGGCTGCGCGATGCTCAATGTGGTCCAGGCCCGGGCGCGTCAGCGCGAAGACGGCTACAAAGCGACGGTATAGCGACAAACACACAGTGATGGTGTGAACACCAGAGATCAAATGTGGGAGCGGGCTTGCTCGCGAAAGCGGTGTGCCATTCAATATTAATGTCGACTGACACGGCCTCTTCGCGAGCAAGCCCGCTCCCACAGGGTTATCACTTGGCTACAGATCGATTACGGCTTGGCCAACTCCGGCACTTTCACCACCGCCGGCTTCAACACCAGCCACAACGCCGCCGCAATCAACACCCCGCCATAGACATGCGCCATCGACAACGGCTCATCCAGCAGCAACGCGCCCCACAGCACGCCGAACGGCGGGATCATGAAGGTCACGGTCATCGATTTAACCGGGCCGATCGAGCTGAGCAGGCGGAAGTAAACGATGTAGGCAAACGCGGTGCACACCAGGCCCAAGCCCAGCAGCGACAACCAGACACTCCAGCCGCCCCAGCTCGCCGGTGGATTGCTGATCACGCTGTAGCCGAACAGCGGCAGTAAAAACAACGTTGCGCCGAGCATGCTGCCGAGCGCCGAGAGGCGACTGTCGAGGCCGCCGGCATGATCGAGCCAGCGGCGGGCAAGGAATCCGGCGAAGCCATAGCAGGTGGTCGCGAGCAGGCAGGCGAGGGCGCCCATCAGCAATTGCAGGTCGAACGCCACCGGGCCGGCGCGGGTCAGCACGCCGACGCCGAGCAGCCCGAGGAACACCCCGCCGAGTTTGGCGGCGGTGAGTTTTTCATGGAAGAACAGCCCGCCGATCAACACGCCCATCAGCGGCGTGGTGGCATTGAAGATCGCCGAGTAACCGGCCGGCAGCACTTGCGCGGCCACGGAATACAGGGTCGCCGGGATCCCGGAGTTGATCACCCCGAGCAGCATCACGGTCTTGAGTTTGCCTTTGAAATCCCAGCTGATGCGCATCAGCCCGAGGATCACCAGCAAGCCGACAGCGGCAATCGACACCCGGAAAAACGCCGTGGGAATGGTGCCGATCACCGGGGCGATCACGCGCATAAACAGGAAACTCGCACCCCAGATCGCCGCCAGCGACAGTAAACGGAAAATATCGACAGGGCTCACGGTGCACTCCTTCCTTTATGGGGACGGAAGTGTTGCCGAGAGCCCTGAGGATCGCAACCGCAATTCGGGCATTAAATTTTCTGCGGGGAGGGAGCTTGCCTGTGGCGAGGGGGCTTGCGCCCGCTTGAGTGCGCAGCACTCACAAAATTTCAGGGCCGCTGCGCGACCCAACGGGGGCAAGCCCCCTCGCCACAAGTAAGCCCCCTCGCCACAGTAAATCTTGCTGCATCCAGTACTAAATAATGAAACGCGTCACTAACCCATTCAGGTCAACCGCCAGACGCGACAATTCCTGACTGGCAGCGGAAGTCTGGGTAGCACCCGCCGCAGTCTGGGTCGAGAGGTCGCGGATGTTCACCAGGTTCTGATCGACCTCGCGCGCCACCAGCGCCTGTTGTTCGGCAGCACTGGCGATCACCAGGTTGCGCTGGTTGATCTGCGAGATCGACGCGGTGATTTTCTCCAACGCATGCCCGGCGCTGTTGGCTCGGCGCAAGGTCTGGCTGGCTTGCTCGGCGCTGCTTTGCAACGCGCTGACCGTGGCCCCGGTGCCTTGCTGGATATTGCTGATCATCAGCTCGATTTCTTCAGTGGAATTCTGCGTGCGTTGGGCCAGCGAACGCACTTCATCGGCCACCACGGCAAACCCGCGCCCGGCCTCACCGGCCCTTGCGGCTTCGATGGCCGCGTTGAGCGCCAGCAGATTGGTTTGCCCGGCTATGCCGCGAATCACTTCCAGCACCTTGCTGATGTCCTGGGCCTGAGTTGCCAGGCCTTCAGCCTGTTGCGAAGCACCGAGCACTTCGCTGACCAGCCCTTGAATCGAGGTAATGGTTTCGCTGACCTGAACATGCCCGTGTTTGCTGTCCTCGTTCGAAGCCTGGGACGCTTCGGCGCTGGACACCGCATTGGCCGCCACTTCGTCCACCGCCGTGCTCATCTCAGTAACGGCGGTGGCGGCTTGTTCGATCTGATCATTCTGCAGTTGCAGTCCACGGGTGCTTTCTTCCATCACCGAACTCATTTCCTCGGCAGCGGAAGCGAGTTGCTGCGCCGAGTCGCTGATGCCGCGGATGGTCGTGCGCAAATGGCTTTGCATGTCGGCCAGGGCATCGAGCAGGTGCGCCGCTTCGTCGTTGCCGTGGCTGACCACCTGGCCGCTCAGGTCACCGGCGGCGATGCGCCGGGCCACGCTGAGGGCCTGATTGATCGGCGCGGTGATGCTGCGGGTCAGCAGCCAGGCCAGCGCCAGGGTGGCGAACAGCGCGACCACGATGATCGTGCCGACAATCCACTGCGCCCGCTGATACATCCGCGCCGCTTCGGCGGAGGCGGCTGCGGCGCCTTGCTGATTGAAACTGATCATGGCTTCCAGGGATTTATCCAGCACGCCACCCTGGGGCGCCAGTTCCGAATTGAGGCGGGCGTAGGCTTGCTCCGATTGGCCGGCGTCGATCTGGGCGATGATCTGGTCGAGAATCGCCATGTACTTGGTCACGTCCGCGCTCAGGCTGGCGAGCATGGCCCGCTCCTGGTCACTGGCCAGCAATTGTTTGTGATCGTTGAGGCGCTTGAGCAATTCCTGGCGCTGGACGCTGATCATGCCTTTGCTCTTTTCCCGCACGGCCGGCTGATTGACGGCGATCAAGCGCAGGGATTCCAGGCGGATGGTGGCGATATTCGTGGCGCTGTCATGAATGCTCTCGATGCTCGGCATCCACGACTCTTCGATCACGGTGGCGCTTTCACGCAGGGTCGCCATCTGACCCAGGCCGAACAGGCCGACCACCATCAGCAGACTGGCCAAAACGGCGAAACTCAAACCGGCGCGCAAACCTATGCGCATGTTCCTGATAGACATCGAATGTGCTCCTTGGGCGATTTGGGATGAGTCCTCGTGTACCGAGAATCTTTTTATTAGGCGGGTGATGGCGGCTTGTATATCAAAGTGCCATCATTTTGGTAAGACCAATCTGTAAGGCTCTGTTTCAGGGGATGCAGGGCAGGGGAATAGCAAAACCCTGTCTGGTGGGGGGGGGGGGTGACTGAAAGGGCTGATTACTGACCGGTCGGTCGATTAAAAAACCGTCACAAGTTGCGCTCGACCCTAGACATCAATGGCAAAAATTACGCTTCTCCTGCACCCGGTTCACTGGCTAAGCTCAGGCTTCCGCACTTTCGCAGAGGTCTCACCATGCCGCAGCATTGGCCCGCCGCCGATATCGCCCGATTGATCCTCGATGGCTTCGACGACTACCGCGAGCACTTCCGGCAGATCACCGACGGCGCCCGGGCCCGCTTCGAACAGGCCCAGTGGCAGGAGACGCAATCGGCGTCGGCGGCGCGGATCAACCTGTACGAAGACAAGGTCGGCGAAACCGTAGAGCGGCTACGGACGTCTTTCGAGGTCGATACGTTGATGGATGTGAGCTGCTGGCCGCTGGTCAAAAGCGCCTACATCACGTTGATCGACCTGCGTTTCGACGATGAGCTGTCCGAGACCTGGTACAACTCGATCTTCTGCGGGCTGTTCAGCCATGACCTGATCAGCGACGGCTGCATGTTCATTCACACCACCCGTCCCAGCCTGCGCCGCGCCCGCGCCGCGCAAACCCGCACCTACTTGCCTCAGGGGCATTTGTCGGAAATGTTGGCGAGCATCTTTGCCGACTACCGCTTCAGCGAGGATTACGCCGACCTGGCCGGCGACCTGCGCCGCCTCGAAGCGCAACTGCGCGAGAACCTGCCGGACTGGGTCTGCAAGGATCCGGAACTGTCCGTCGAACTGTTCTCCTCGGTGTTGTACCGCAACAAGGGCGCGTACCTGGTCGGGCGCATCTACACCCAGGACGAACAATGGCCGCTGGTCATCCCGTTGCTGCACCGGGAAGGGCGCGGCATTCAGATCGATGCGCTGATCACCGATGAAGCGGACGTATCGATCATCTTCTCGTTCACCCGTTCGTATTTCATGGTGGATGTGCCGGTGCCGGCGGAATTCATCGGCTTCCTCAAGCGCATCCTGCCGGGCAAGCACATCGCCGAGCTGTACACCTCGATCGGCTTCTATAAACACGGCAAGTCCGAGTTCTACCGGGCACTCATCAATCACCTGGCCAACACCGACGACCAGTTCATCATGGCCCCCGGCGTGCGCGGCATGGTCATGAGCGTGTTCACCCTGCCGGGTTTCAACACTGTGTTCAAAATCATCAAGGATCGTTTCTCGCCATCGAAAAACGTCGACCGCGCCACGGTGATCGAGAAGTATCGCTTGGTAAAAAGCGTCGACCGCGTCGGGCGCATGGCCGACACCCAGGAATTCGCCGACTTCCGTTTCCCACTGAGCAAGTTCGAACCGGCGTGCCTGGAAGAACTGCTCGACGTCGCCGCGTCCACGGTGTCGGTCGAAGGCGACACGGTGCTGATCCGCCACTGCTGGACCGAACGGCGCATGACACCGCTGAACCTGTACCTGGAAAACGCCAACGAAGCGCAGGTGCGCGAGGCGCTGGAGGATTACGGACTGGCGATCAAGCAACTGGCGGCGGCGAATATTTTTCCCGGCGACATGTTGCTGAAGAACTTCGGCGTCACCCGGCATGGGCGCGTGGTGTTTTATGACTATGACGAGATTTGTTTCCTGACCGAAGCCAACTTCCGCCACATCCCGCAACCGCGTACGCCGGAGGATGAGATGGCGTCCGAACCGTGGTACTCGATCGGGCCGCTGGATGTGTTTCCGGAAGAGTTTCCGCCGTTTTTGTTTGCCGATTCCGGGCAGCGCAAGTTGTTCGATCAGCTGCATGGCGAGTTGTACAACGCGGATTACTGGAAGAGCCTGCAAGAAGCCATTCGCGCCGGGAAAGTCATTGATGTGTTTCCGTATCGGCGTAAGGGCCTGGATAACGAGTAGGGCATAGCGTTTTTGTTGATCGGGCTGACGCCTTCGCGAGCAAGCCCGCTCCCACAGGGGATTTGTGAACACCGCACATCCAATGTGGGAGCGGGCTTGCTCGCGAAAAGATCAGGCACGCTGTTGTGTCATGTGCCGAACCATCATTTATGCGCACAAATCTGCGACAATCGCCCCCCTGCGCCACTAGACGACTTATTGCGTACCTGATGACTGACGAATCGCCTTCCATCGACAAACTGCTGAAAAACCTCGATCACGCCATGCTCGCCGACCGCCACCGGCTGCGGCGGCAGTTGCTTGAGCTGCGCAAGAAACCTGACGAGGCCAAGCTGGCCCATTGGGTGACGCGCATGCAGGCGTCCTGTGATCAGGTGTTGGCGCGGCGTGCCAGCCTGCCGGTGATTCGTTACGACGACAGTTTGCCGATCGCCGCCAAGCGTGACGAAATCAAGGAAGCGCTGCTCAAGCATCAGGTGTTGATCATTGCCGGCGAAACCGGGTCGGGCAAAACCACCCAGTTGCCGAAGATCTGCCTGGAAATCGGCCGTGGTCAGCACGGCCTGATCGGTCACACCCAGCCGCGCCGGATTGCGGCGCGCAGTGTGGCGAGCCGGGTGGCCGAAGAATTGGCGACGCCGTTGGGCGCGCTGGTCGGCTATCAGGTGCGGTTCGAGGATCAGAGCGATTCCAACACCCTGATCAAACTGATGACCGACGGCATCCTGCTGGCGGAAACCCAGAACGACCGCTACCTGGAACGCTACGACACGATCATCGTCGACGAAGCCCACGAACGCAGCCTCAACATCGACTTCCTGCTCGGTTACCTGAAAACCCTGCTGCCGCGCCGCCCGGACCTGAAAGTCATCATCACCTCGGCGACCATCGACCTGGAGCGTTTCTCCAAGCATTTCGATGATGCGCCGATTGTCGAAGTCTCCGGCCGCACCTTCCCGGTGGAAACCTGGTATCGCCCGCTGACGCTTGAGCAGGACGAAGAGGGCAACCGCGTCGAGGACGACTTGACCGTGGATCAGGCGATCCTCGCCACCCTCGACGAAATCGCCGCGTTCGAACGCAGCGAGCGCAAGAGCCCCGGCGATGTGCTGGTGTTCCTGCCCGGCGAGCGGGAGATTCGTGACGCGGCGGACATGCTGCGCAAAGCTCAGCTCAAACACACCGAGATTTTGCCGCTCTACGCCCGACTGTCACCGGCCGAACAGCAGCGGATTTTCCAGTCGCACCCAGGCCGCCGCGTAGTCCTGGCGACCAACGTCGCGGAAACCTCACTGACCGTGCCGGGCATTCGTTACGTGATCGACAGCGGCACCGCGCGCATCAGTCGTTATAGCTATCGCGCCAAAGTCCAGCGCCTGCCCATCGAAGCGATTTCCCAGGCCAGCGCCAATCAGCGTAAAGGCCGATGCGGGCGGGTCGAGCCGGGCATTTGTATTCGCCTCTTCAGCGAAGAAGATTTCATCGGTCGCCCGGAATTTACCGACCCGGAAATCCTGCGTACCAACCTCGCCGCCGTGATTCTGCAGATGCTGCATCTGCGCCTCGGCGAGATCACCGATTTCCCGTTTATCGAACCGCCGGATGGCAAGGCCATCAGCGACGGTTTCAACCTGCTGCAAGAACTCTCGGCGGTGGACCGCAACAGTCAACTGACTCCGCTGGGGCGCAATCTGGCGCGCTTGCCGGTGGACCCGCGCATGGGCCGGATGCTGCTGGAAGCGGCGAAACTCGGCAGCTTGCAAGAAGTGCTGATCGTCGCCAGCGCCATGTCGATCCAGGACCCGCGCGAGCGTCCGCCGGAGCGCCAACAAGCGGCGGATCAGGCCCACGCGCAATGGAAAGACGTGGACTCGGACTTCGCCGGGCTGGTCAATCTGTGGCGCGGTTTTGAAGAACAGCGTCAGGCGTTGACCGCCAGTCCGCTGCGTAACTGGTGCCGCAAGAATTTCCTCAACTACTTGCGCCTGCGCGAGTGGCGCGACTCCCATCGCCAGTTGAGCCTGATCTGCCGCGACATGCAGCTCAGCCTCAATAAAGAGCCGGCGGATTACCCGAAACTGCACAAAGCCGTGCTCTCGGGCCTGCTGAGTCAGATCGGCCAGAAAACCGAGGACGGTGACTACCTAGGCGCGCGTCAGCGCCGCTTCTGGATTCACCCGTCGTCGGGGCTGGGCAAGAAGCGTCCGCAATGGCTGATGACCGCCGAGCTGGTGGAAACCACCAAGCTGTACGCGCGGATGGTCGCCAAGATCGACGCCGACTGGATCGAGCCGTTGGCCGGGCACCTGATCAAGAAAAACCACTTCGAACCCCATTGGGAGAAGAAGCGCGGGCAGGTTGTGGCGTTCGAACAGATCACCTTGTTCGGGTTGATCATCGTCGGGCGCCGGCCGGTGCATTACGGGCCGATTGATCCGGTGGTGTCCCGCGAATTTTTCATTCGCGAAGGTCTGGTGCGTGGCGAAATCCAGTCCAAGGCCAAGTGCCTGACCGCCAACGCGCAGTTGCTGGAACAGCTCGACGAACTGGAAGCCAAGGCCCGCCGTCGCGACATCCTCGCCGACGAAGAAACCCTGTTCGCCTTCTACGATGCGCGACTGCCGGCGGAGATTCACCAGACTGCGACCTTCGACAGTTGGTATCGAGTCAACAGTCAGAAAGACCCGCAACTGCTGATCATGCGCGAAGAAGACGTACTGGCCCGCGAGGCCAGTGAAGTCACTGCGTTGCATTACCCGGACACTTTGCACATCGGTGATCTGGAACTGGCGCTGAGTTATCACTTCGAACCGAACCACCCGCGTGACGGCGTGACCCTGCGTGTGCCGGCGCCGCTGTTGCCGATGTTGCCGCCGGAACGCCTGGAATGGCTGGTGCCCGGCGTGATCGAGGCCAAGTGCGTGGCGTTGGTGCGCAACCTGCCCAAAGCCTTGCGCAAGAATTTCGTGCCGGTGCCGGACTTCGTCAAAGCCGCGTTGCAGCGCATGACCTTCGCCGAGGGCTCGTTGCCCCAGGCGTTGGGCCGCGAACTGTTGCGCATGACCGGTGCGCGGGTCAGCGATGAAGCCTGGGCGGAAGCCTCGCAACAAGTCGACAGCCATTTGCGGATGAACCTGGAAATCGTCGACGGCCAGGGCAAGTTCCTTGGCGAAGGGCGGGATCTGGCTGAGTTGACCGCTCGTTTCGCTGAAGCCAGCCAAGCTGCGTTGGCGGTGCCGCAAACCGCGAAAAACCAGCAACCGGTGGAGCCGAAAGTCTTTGCCGCCGTCGCCGAGAAAACCCAGCAGAAGATCGCCGGACTGTCGATGACGGTGTATCCGGCGCTGGTGGAAGAGGGCGGCACGGTCAAGGAAGGGCGGTTCTCGACCCCCGCCGAAGCCGAGTTCCAGCATCGCCGTGCGTTGCAGCGTTTGTTGATGCAGCAATTGGCCGAGCCGGCGAAGTTCCTGCGGGGCAAGTTGCCGGGGCTGACCGAGCTGGGCCTGATGTACCGCGAACTGGGGCGCATCGATGCCTTGGTCGAAGACATTCTGCTGGCCAGTCTCGACAGCTGCATTCTCGACGGCGAAGACCCGTTGCCACGGGATGGCGCCGGGTTGGCGTCGCTGGCCGAGCGCAAGCGCGGCGGCTGGACCGAGCACGCCGAACGCCTGGCGAAGCTGACCCTGGAGATTCTCAAGCTCTGGCACGGTCTGCAGAAGCGCTTCAAGGGCAAGATCGACCTGGCGCAAGCCGTGGCGTTGAACGACATCAAGCAGCAGCTCAGTCATCTGGTGTATCCGGGGTTTGTCCGGGAAACGCCGATGCAGTGGCTTAAGGAGCTGCCGCGTTATCTGAAAGCGGTCGAGCAACGTTTCGAGAAGATTGGCGCGCAAGTGCAGCGGGATCGGGTCTGGGCTGGTGAGTTGTCCGGTTTGTGGACGCAATACCAGACCCGCGCCAACAAACATGCGCAGGAAGGCAAACGCGATCCGCAGTTGGAGCTGTATCGCTGGTGGCTGGAGGAATACCGGGTTTCGCTATTCGCCCAGCAACTGGGGACCAAGGTGCCGATCTCCGATAAGCGCCTGAACAAACAGTGGACCCAGGTCGAACCCTAAACCCCCTGTGGGAGCGGGCTTGCTCGCGAATGCGGTGGGTCAGTTAACAGTTAAGCGGAATGACCCACCGCATTCGCGAGCAAGCCCGCTCCCACATTGACTGGTGTTTGATCCGGCAAAAGGGGCCAAACCCCAGCGTTTATGGCAAACTTCGCGCCTATAAACGCCGGCCCCGCGATTTTGCGCCTTCTCAGGCATTGCGGATCGGAATAAAGCGATGCCAGGTTGGATTCCACGGAATGGGAAAAAACCCTTTGTGTGTTGGTACGTCGGTGCCAACGCTTTCTGCCTGAACAGATTAGAGAAACGACCATGCATAACGTCGTCATCAGCGGCACCGGCCTGTACACCCCGGCCAACAGCATCTCCAACGAAGAGCTGGTGCAGTCTTTCAACGCTTACGTCGCGCAATTCAACGCCGACAACGCCGACGCCATCGCGCGCGGCGAGATCGAAGCGTTGACCGAGTCCAGTGCGGCGTTTATCGAAAAAGCCTCCGGTATCAAAAGCCGCTTTGTCATGGACAAGGACGGCATCCTCGACCCGCAACGCATGGCGCCACGCCTGCCCGAGCGCTCGAACGACGAATGGTCGGTGCTGTGCCAGATGGCCATCGGCGCTGCCGAACAAGCCTTGCAGCGCGCCGGCAAGACCGCCGCAGACATCGACGGTGTGATCGTCGCCTGTTCCAACCTGCAACGCGCCTACCCGGCCATTGCCATCGAAGTCCAGGAAGCCCTGGGCATTCAAGGCTTCGGTTTTGACATGAACGTCGCCTGCTCCTCGGCGACCTTCGGCATCCAGGCTGCCGCCAACAGCGTGCAACTGGGCCAGGCCCGGGCGATCCTGATGGTCAACCCGGAAGTCTGCACTGGTCACCTGAATTTCCGCGACCGCGACAGCCACTTCATCTTCGGCGACGCCGCCACCGCGGTGATCATTGAACGTGCCGACCTGGCGACGTCCCCGTACCAGTTCGACATTGTCAGCACCAAGTTGCTGACTAAATTCTCCAACAACATCCGCAACAACTTCGGCTTCCTCAACCGCGCGGCGGAAGAGGGCATCGGCGCCAAGGACAAACTGTTCGTGCAGGAAGGCCGCAAGGTGTTCCGCGATGTGTGCCCGATGGTCGCCGAACTGGTTGCCACGCACCTGGAAGAGAACAAGCTCAACGTCGGCGACGTGAAGCGCTTCTGGCTGCACCAGGCCAACCTCAGCATGAACCACTTGATCGTCAAGAAACTGCTGGGCCGCGAAGCCACCGAAGAAGAAGCCCCGGTGATTCTCGACACCTACGCCAACACCAGCTCCGCCGGTTCGGTGATTGCGTTTCATAAGAATCAGGATGATCTGGCGGCAGGTTCGCTGGCGGTGCTCAGTTCGTTCGGCGCCGGGTATTCGATTGGTAGCGTGATTCTGCGCAAGCGCTGAGTTCGCTCTAAAAGATCGCAGCCTGCGGCAGCTCCTACAGGGTCGGGTTTCAACTCAATAGTGAGGTTGAACCCGATCGGCGTAGGAACTGCCGCAGGCTGCGATCTTTTTTTGTGCCGGATATTTGTGGTTAGGGCGTTTACCTGTGGCGAGGGGGCTTGTCGGAATGCCGCATCACCCCGTTCGACTGCGAAGCAGTCGCAAAAGCTGCTGACGCTGTCTGACTGGAAGAATGCAGGGGAGCGCTTCGCACTCCAACGGGGGCAAGCCCCCTCGCCACAAAGGTTTGAGTCTGACGCAGGGAGAATGAAAACAGCCCCGCGTTGGGTTATCGGACGGATGATGGGGACCGATAGACCAACGCGAGGCTGTAAAGAAGCGCCCGGGCTTCCTTGCCCGGGTCGTATTGCGGGGTATCAGAACTTGGCTTCGGCATCCAGTTGCAGGGTTTTGATGTCCGAATCCCGGATGGTGGCGTTGGTGAAGTCGGACTTGGCCATGAAGTACGTCGCGCCAAGGGCGAAGTTCTTGTCGATTTCATAGCTGACTTTCAACTTGCTGCCGCGCGAACCGGTGAAACCGTTGGCGAAGTCGGAGTCGGTGAAGGCGCCGACCACCGCGTTACGCTGAACGTCGCGATAGTTGTAGTCCACGGCGAAGCCGTAAAGCTTGGTCTTCACACCAGCCAACCAGGCAGCGTCCTGATCGTTGCTGGCGTCTTTGTTGGTGACGTACTGACCGTATACCGAGAGCGGCAATGGCAGGCCGGCGACGTCCAACTGACCAAAACCTTCGTACAGTTTGAATTGTTCGTTCGGGGTGTTGCCGTTGGTGGCCAGGATGGACGGCGTGGTGGTGCCACCGGCGGTGATGTCGTCGTCGTTGTCGTAGCCGTAGACGCTGCCACCGAGGGTCAGTTTCAGGTTGTCGGTGATGGCGAAACGCGCGCCCAACTGGCCAGCGTACAGACGCAGGTCGTGCTTGAACTGCACGCCGTCGCCGTCGACGTTGTCCTTGAGGGTGTAGTGGCCGGCGCTGCCGAACAGCTCGGTGCTGCCGCCCAACGGGTATTTGTAGGTGAGTGCCAGACCTTCCGGGCTGATGTCGCTATCCCAGATGATGTCACCCATGCTCACCCATTGTTGTGGCATCTTGCCGCCAACGACGTGCAGGTTCTTGATGAAGTCAGGGTGGTAGTCCACGTAGCCCTGATCCAGCCAGATCGACTTCTTGTCGAAGTAACCGTCCAGGCTCTGGTTGGTGGAGCGAGCGTCGTCGTTGTTGCCGGTGGCGATACGGATACCGGTGTCGACTTGCGGGTTGATTTCGCTGTAGGCACCCAGGCGCACACGAATGCGCTGGCGGTCCTGGTCTTTGTTGTTCGAAACACCATCGTTGTGCACGGTTTCTTCACGGAAACGCACGTCACCCTTGAATTGGGTCTTGGCGGCCCATGCCAGTTTCTGGTCGAAAGTGCTCAGCTCGTTGGTTTTCTTCGCGGTTGCCGCGATCTGTTCATTGGTCTCTTGCTGAGCCTGGCGGGCGATCTGCTGGTCTTTCTGATCCCGAGCCAGTTCGGCTTGCAATTCGGCGTATTGCGCCTGGGAAATCGAGCCATTCGCCTTGAGCATGTCGAGCAGTTTGGCGTCGACTGCGGCGCTCGCCGGAACACTCATGGCCAGCAGCAGGCCGCCACACAGGGCCGCCGCAGTTTTCGTGGAAGCAAGACGCATATCAATCTCCGAAGATGAAAGGGATGACTGAGCCATCCAGGACACAACCGACCGTTGAGGACGGAAAACAGTGACCGGGTAGAACCCGGCGCTCTAAAAACAGGCGCCAGTATCGCGATGGTTTATGACAGTGCAGTGGCAAAGTGATGGCGTCTCGATGACGATACAAATCTTTCATGAACCTTCGTTCTAGAGCGCTGTCGGCGGATGACGGGTGTGGAATAGGTGGCAATAGGCGATACTCGCCAGGCTGTCATGCAACGAACTGTGAGAATGCCGATGCCGCTGCAATGTCTGGAAAGTCTGTCCGAAATCGCGCCCCAGACGTGGGACGCGCTGGTACCTGAAAGTCAGCCGTTTCTGCGCCACGCCTTTCTCAGTGCGCTGGAAGACAGTGGCAGCGTCGGCCCGCATTCCGGCTGGCAGCCCGAGCATCTGCTGCATATCGAAGGCGATCGTTTGATCGCGGCATTACCCAGTTACCGCAAATGGCATTCCTACGGTGAGTACGTGTTTGATCACGGCTGGGCCGACGCTTGCGCCCGCGCCGGCATCGAGTATTACCCCAAGCTGTTGACCGCCGTGCCGTTCAGCCCGGTCAGCGGCCCGCGCTTGTTGGCGGCCAACGTGGAGGATGGTTTCGAGCTGCTGAACAGCCTGCCGGGCTATCTGGAAATCGAAGAACTTTCCAGCGCGCACATCAATTTCACCGACCCGTTCACCGACGCCGCGCTGGCCGAACAGCCGGGCTGGTTGCAGCGCATCGGTTGTCAGTACCACTGGCAGAACCGTGGTTATCGGGACTTTCAGGATTTCCTCGACGCGCTCAGTTCCCGCAAGCGCAAGCAGATGCGCAAGGAGCGCGAGCAAGTGGCGGGGCAGGGCATCGAGTTCGAATGGCTTGAGGGCGCGCAACTGACCCAGGCGCAGTGGGATTTCGTCTACGCCTGCTACGCCAATACCTACGCGGTGCGTCGGCAAACGCCATACCTGACGCGAGAATTCTTCAGCCTGTTGGCCGAGCGCATGCCCGAGTCGATTCGTGTGGTGCTGGCCAAGCAAGGCTCACGACCGGTGGCCATGGCGTTCAGTCTGGTGGGTGGCGACAGCTTTTATGGTCGTTACTGGGGCTGCCTGGCGGAGTACGACCGTTTGCATTTCGAGACGTGTTTCTACCAGGGCATGGATTATGCGATTGCTAACGGCTTCCAGCGTTTTGACGCGGGTGCCCAGGGTGAGCACAAGTTGATTCGCGGGTTCGAGCCGGTGATTACTCATTCCTGGCACTACTTGCGTCATCCGGGGTTGAAAGCGGCGGTCAAAGACTTCTTGCAGCAGGAGCGTGTCGGGGTGTTGGCGTATGCCGAGGAGGCTAGAACGGCGTTGCCTTATCGGCAGGTTTGACGATTCATTAATATTGTATTCGTTCGCTTCAGGAACTGTTTGGTGTAAGCGGGAAGTACACCGGCCCCTATTGTTAGGGGCGCGATGTTTCAGAAAGATTAAGTGCCTGCTGAATACTTGGGTGTTTACTTAAGTGAGCCAGGCTTTTTGATCTTTTGTTTCAGGGCTATTGGCTGGAAATTGATTTTAGTAGGTGTTTAACGGGTGCAGGTGTTCTGCAAAGAATTCCAGGTGTAGCCTGGCGGGCACCTTGGTACGGGAGGCAGCATGGCGCCATGGTGGGGAGTGCTTTCCTCAACGAAGGGCCCTTTGCTCTCCGCGAAGGCCGCACCTTGAAACAGCCCGATGTTCAGCAATACGCTAAGGGCCAAAATCTTTTTGATCATGAATGTTTTCCGGTTGTTTGTCTGATGTATTGAACCAGTGGTTCAAGGGGCGGGATATTAACAATGACTTTAAATAAGGGCTAAGTGATGTTTGCTTCTGTTTGTGTGAGGGTTTTGCAAGTTGTGTTTATTGAATAAAAGTTGATTAATAAAGTGTCGCGCACTTAGTGGTTTTGCGCGAGTTACTGAAACATGTCGAGGAAGCGAGGATTGCCATGCCTGCAGACATGACAAATCCTCGTCCAATCGCTCAGTTGCCTTCCTTGCCCAGCCAGCGATAAGTCACCCCGCCAACCACCGCCCCCAGCAACGGCGCGACCCAGAACATCCACAACTGCGCGATGGCCCAGCCGCCCACCATCAATGCCGGGCCGGTGCTGCGGGCCGGGTTGACCGAGGTGTTGGTGACAGGAATCGAGATCAAGTGGATCAGCGTCAGGGCCAGGCCGATGGCGATCGGTGCGAGTCCTGCCGGGGCGCGTTTGTCGGTGGCGCCGAGGATGATCAGCACGAACATCGCCGTCATCACCAGCTCACACACGAAGCCTGCGGCCAGCGTGTATTTGCCGGGTGAGTGCTCACCGTAGCCGTTGGAGGCCAGCCCCGCTGACAGGTCGAAGCCTTCCTTGCCGCTGGCGATGTAGTAGAGCAATGCCGCCGCGATAATTCCGCCAATCACCTGGGCGATGATGTAGGCCGGCAGCTCCCTGGCAGGAAATCGACCACCGACGAACAGCCCGACCGATACGGCGGGGTTGAGATGACATCCAGAAATATGGCCAATGGCGAACGCCATGGTCAGCACGGTCAGACCAAACGCCAGGGCCACCCCCAGCACTCCGATACCCAACGGCGAAGACGCGGCCAACACCGCACTGCCGCACCCACCCAACACCAGCCAGAACGTACCTAACAACTCAGTGACTGAACGTTTGAACAGAGACATGAGAGCGTCCTTGATAGGCGACCTATCGAGACTGTATCGCGTGATGCTTCCTGCAGATTTACGACAGGTTCATCTCCAGAACCTTGGCTGAGTACAGCAGGGTTTTAGGGGAATTCCAGCGCGCGTGAAAAAACCGCCAGGGCCCGTGGTTAGAGGGCTGTGGCGGTTTCTGGTGTGTCGCAGATCTAACTGTGGGAGCGGGCTTGCTCGCGAAGAGGGAGTGTCAGTCGATATCAATGTTGCCTGACACACCGCCTTCGCGAGCAAGCCCGCTCCCACAGGGTCCGGGTTTGTTCAATCAATGCCGACAAACCCACCCGTCTGGTGCGCCCACAACCGTGCATACAACCCGCCATGGGCCAGCAGTTCGGCGTGACTGCCGGTTTCGGCGATCTTGCCGTTTTCCAGCACCACCAGCCGATCCATCCGGGCGATGGTCGAGAGCCGGTGGGCGATGGCGATCACGGTTTTGCCTTGCATCAGGGTTTCCAGGCTTTCCTGGATCGCCGCTTCGACTTCCGAGTCCAGCGCCGAGGTGGCTTCGTCCATGATCAGAATCGGCGCGTCCTTGAGCAGCACCCGGGCGATGGCGATCCGCTGACGCTGGCCACCGGAAAGTTTCACCCCGCGCTCACCCACGTGCGCATCGAAACCGGTGCGGCCTTCGGCGTCCGAGAGTAACGGGATAAATTGGTCGGCCCGGGCCTTGTGCACGGCTTCCCAAAGTTCGGCGTCGGTGGCGTCGGGCCGACCATAAAGCAGATTGTCGCGGATCGAACGGTGCAGCAGCGACGTGTCCTGGGTGATCATGCCGATGCGCTCGCGCAGGCTTTCCTGGCCGACTTCGGCAATGTTCTGGCCATCGATCAGGATGCGCCCGCCTTCGACGTCGTAGAGGCGCAACAGCAGGTTGACCAAGGTTGACTTGCCGGCGCCGGACGGGCCGATCAGGCCGATTTTCTCGCCGGGTTTGATGGTCAGGTTGAGGCCGCCGATGATCCCGCTCTTCTTGCCGTAGTGGAAGTCGACGTGCTCGAAGCGCACTTCGCCGTTGGCCACCGCCAGTGGCTTGGCATGCTCGTGATCGTTGACGCTGACCGGTTGGGCAATGGTGCGCAAACCGTCCTGGACCATGCCGATGTTTTCGAAGATGCCGGTGACCACCCACATGATCCAGCCGGACATGTTGACGATACGGATCACCAGGCCGGTAGCCAGGGCAATCGCGCCTACCGAGATCAGCGATTGGGTCCACAACCACAGGGCCAGGCCGGTGGTGGTGACGATCAGCAGGCCGTTCATGCTGGTGATGGCCACGTCCATGCTGGTGACCACGCGGCCGGCCATCTGGGCTTTTTCGGTTTGTTCCTTGATCGCTTCCTTGGCGTAATGCTGTTCGAAATTGGTGTGGGCGAACAGCTTCAGGGTGGTGATGTTGGTGTAGCCGTCGACGATCCGCCCCATGAGTTTGGAGCGCGCATCGGAAGACTGCACCGAGCGATCCTTGACCCGTGGCACGAAGTAATAGAGCGCGCCGATAAAGCCGGCGATCCAGGTCATCAGCGGGATCATCAGGCGCCAGTCGGCTTCGGCAAACAGCACCAGCGCGCTGATGGCGTAGATCAGCACATGCCACAGGGCGTCCACGGCTTGCACGGCGGAATCGCGCAGGGCGTTGCCGGTCTGCATGATGCGCTGGGCAATACGTCCGGCGAAGTCGTTCTGGAAGAAATTCAGGCTCTGTTTGAGCACGTAGCGGTGGTTCTGCCACAGAATCAGGCTGGTCATGCCCGGGGTCAGGGTCTGGTGCACCAGCAGATCGTGCAGGGCGAAGAAAATCGGGCGCAGGATCAGGGTGACCACCACCATCCAGGTCAGTTCGAGGGCGTGATCCTGGAAGAAATTCGGGTTCGGCGTGCCTTGGGCCAGGTCGATGATGCGGCTCAGGTAATTGAACAGCGCGACTTCGATCAACGAGGCGCACAGGCCGACAATCAGCAGGGCGGCGAAGCTCGGCCAGACCTGCTTCAGGTAATAGGTATAGAAGGGGAGAACCCGATCCGGCGGAGCCGCCGTCGGTGCGTCGCGGAAGATGTCGATCAGTTTCTCAAAACGGCGATAAAGCATTGGTTCTCCACCCGCGCTGGGGCTCTCCTTTGAACAATGTGAGCGGTGCCGCAGGGCGACAACCGCTCAAGACATCCTGTGAAGCTTAGTTGATGACTTTGGCCGACTTGATGTGCACAGGAACGGCAGGTACGTCTTTCATGCCGCTTTTGGTGGTGGTCTGAGAGTTGACGATGATATCAACCACATCCATGCCTTTAACGACTTTACCGAACACGGCATAGCCATCGCCCTGGTCGAGGAAGTCGTTGTCCTTGACGTTGACGAAGAATTGGCTGGTGGCCGAGTCTGGGTCGGAGGTACGGGCCATGGACAATGTGCCACGCACGTTATGCAAACCGTTCTTGGACTCGTTCTTGATCGGTGCCTTGGTGTCTTTCTGCTGCATTTGTTCAGTAAAACCGCCGCCCTGGACCATGAAACCCGGGATCACACGGTGGAAAATCGTGTTGTTGTAGAAGCCGCTGTTGACGTAATCAAGAAAGTTCTTGGTACTGATCGGTGCCTTGACCGCGTCCAGTTCAATTTCGATTTGACCGTTGTCGGTCTCCAGCAGCACATGCGGCGCCTTGGCGGGCGTGGCGGCCATCAGGTTGGCGGCAAACAGTACGGAGCCGGCGACGAGGGCGATTTTTTTCAGCATGGGTCAGTAATCCTGAGTAGTGGTGTCGACTGCGGTGAGAAACTCGAGCAGGGTTTGGTTAAAGCGTTCGGGTTGATCCAGCGGGGTGGCGTGGCGCGAATCGGCGATCACCACCAGCCGCGCATCGGGCAGCAGTTTTACATAGGTTTCTTTCAGCGTGACCGGTGTGTAGTCACGGTCGGCGCTGACGATGAGGGTTGGACAGGTGACCTTCGAAAGTCGTTCCTGAACCCCCCAGCCAACGATGGCATCGAAGCTGGCGAGATAAGCATGTTTGTCGTTTTTTGCCCAGCGCTCGGCCATTTTTTGTCGCAAATCCGCCTGCTCCGGTTTGGGGAACAGCTTGCCGCCCAGGGCCTTGCCAATGGTGCCGAGGCTGAGCGCGCGCATCAGGCTCCAGCGCTTGAACCACTGCCAGTAATCGTCACGACTGCGCAGCTTGACCTCGGGGGCGCTGTTGACGATGCACAGGCTCTTGAGCCGTTGCGGCTGATCCGTGGCCAGTTGAAAGCCGATCATGCCGCCCATTGAAAGTCCCACATAATGTGTCGGACCGAGGTTCAGATGTTCCATCAGCGCGATCAGGTCGGCGCTGAACCCGGCGATGCTGTAGCGCTCCCGGGGTTTGTCCGAGCGACCGTGGCCGCGCACGTCCGGGACGATCACCCGGTAGCAGGCGGACAATGCCGGGATCTGCATTTCCCAGTCCAGGGTGCTGGAACCCAGCCCATGGACCAGCAGCAGGGGAGCGCCGTGGCCATATTCCTCATAGTGCAGGTTGCAACCTTCATGTTCGAAATAGGCCATTCGTTTACTCCGTGTCAGGCTTGTTCTGGGGCGGCGAACGGTGCATCCAGCGGCGCGGTGTCAAAGGTGCGCAGCAGTTCGATGAGGATTTGCGTCGCCGGGCCCAGGGGTTTGTCCTTGTTCGAGTACAGGTAGAAGCTCGGGTTGCGACTGCCGCCCTGGTCCAACGGTAGCAGCTTGAGCGTACCTTCCTTCAATTCCCGTTCGATCATGTGCCGGGGCAACCAGGCGAAACCCAGGCCGCTGCTGACGAAAGTCGCGGCGGTGGCCAGGCTGCCGACGGTCCAGCGTTGTTCGGCGCCGAGCCAGCCGACGTCCCGTGGCTGCTGGCGACCGGAGTCGCGGATCACCACTTGCATCTGGGTTTCAAGGTCCTGGAAGTTGATCTCACGGTTCAGCCGATGCAACGGGTGTTCGGGGTGGGCGACGGCGACAAATTCGACGTCGCTCAATTCCGCGCCCAGGTAACCGGGAATGCTCAGGCCGGTGATGGCCAGGTCGGCCACGCCTTCGAGCAGGACTTCTTCGACGCCCGACAACACTTCTTCGCGCAGCCGCACCCGGCAGCCACGGCTTTGCGGCATAAATGCGGTCAAGGCGCGCACGAGGCGGGCGCTCGGGTAAGCAGCATCGACCACCAACCGCACTTCCGCTTCCCAGCCTTGCTCCATGTGGTGGGCCAGGTCTTCCAGTTGGCTGGCCTGTTTCACCAGTTGCCGCGAGCGGCGCAGCAACACGCCACCGGCTTCGGTCAGCACGGCTTTGCGGCCGTCGATGCGCAACAGCGGCACACCGAGCTGGTCCTGCATGCGGGCCACGGTGTAGCTGACTGACGATTGCGAGCGGTGCAGCGCTTCGGCGGCCTGGGCGAAACCACCGTGGTCGACCACGGCCTGCAACGTTCGCCATTGATCAAGGGTCACGCGGGGCGCTTTCATGATGAGCTCCTCTTGTCCTAAGCTGGCGGTCCTTATTGGAGACTGCCGAATGAGAAAGTTTTGTTGTGTAGTGTTGGCGATGCTGCCGCTGACTGCGTTTGCCTATCCGATCGATGTTCAAAAACAGCTCAATGGCCTGAGCATCGACTACAACGCCTACGACACGGATAACGACATCGCTTCCATCCAGGTGAACAACTACGGCGACGCGGATGCGGTGTGCAAGGTGGTGTTCAACAACGGCCCGGAATCGCCGCGCACCCGCACCATCGAAGTGCCCGCCGGCAAACACAAGAACGCCACGGCCAAATTCACCCGCACCATTATCAAGATGCGTATCAACCTGAGCTGCTCGCCTAAATAAATAACCCTGTAGGAGCGGGCTTGCTCGCGAAAGCGGTGTGTCAGTCGACGAAAATGTTGAATGACACACCGCTTTCCCGAGCAAGCCCGCTCCCACAGGTGCAGCGTTCGCTCAGCTTATAAACGAATTTATCGATGCTTTATAGCAGTTATTTGCGCTTTTTCATCGATATAACTCTGTTTAATCTCCACTCCATCGACTTACAGCATTCTCAGATGGAGGCTACATCCCATGTCCCGCGTTCTGATCATCGAAAGCAGCGCCCGTCAGCAAGACTCGGTATCCCGTCAGCTGACCCAGACCTTCATCAGCCAATGGAAAACCGCACACCCGGCTGACCAGATCACCGTCCGTGATCTCGCCGTCAACCCGGTGCCACACCTGGACATCAACTTGCTCGGCGGCTGGATGAAACCTGCCGAACAACGCAACGACATCGAACAGGCTTCCCTGGACCGCTCCAACCAATTGACCGATGAGCTGCTGGCCGCCGATGTGCTGGTCATGGCCGCACCGATGTACAACTTCGCGATCCCGAGCACCCTCAAGGCCTGGCTTGACCACGTGCTGCGTGCCGGCGTGACCTTCAAGTACACCGACACTGGCCCGCATGGCCTGCTCAGCGGCAAGCGTGCCTACGTGCTGACCGCTCGCGGCGGGATCTACGCCGGAGGCCCGGCGGATCACCAGGAACCGTACCTGCGCCAGGTGATGGCCTTCATCGGCATCCACGACGTGACCTTCATTCACGCCGAAGGCATGAACCTGGGCGGCGACTTCCAGGAGAAGGGTCTGAACCAGGCCAACGCCAAGCTTTCCCAAGTGGCTTGAGGCTTTAATCGCCAGATAATCCCTTGATGTTCAAGTGGCCTGGCGCAACCCCTTCAAGGCTTTACGCGCATCGAACCTCCCTTTGCACTTGTTGCTCCTGAGTGCTGTAGCCCGATTGAACGCTTTAGCGAGATCGGGCTTTTTTTTGCCCGGGATTTGATGAATGTGCAGAAAACCCTGTGGGAGCGGGCTTGCTCGCGAAAGCGGTGGATCAGTCAATGTGGATGGCGACTGACACACCGCATTCGCGAGCAAGCCCGCTCCGACAGGGGATTTGTGTGTTACCTGATGATTCGCAGTGAAGCGTAAAACCCGCTATCGTCGCCGCCATTCGAAACGAGGCGAGCATGGGCTATCTACTTTTTGTCACGCTGATCCAGGCGTTTTCCTTCAGTTTGATCGGCGAGTACCTGGCCGGGCATGTCGACAGTTACTTCGCGGTGCTGGTGCGGGTGTTGCTGGCGGGGCTGGTGTTTATTCCGCTGACGCGCTGGCGTTCGGTCGAGCCCGCATTCATGCGCGGCATGTTGCTGATCGGCGCGTTGCAGTTCGGCGTGACGTACGTGTGCCTGTACCTGAGCTTCCGGGTGCTGACGGTGCCGGAAGTGTTGCTGTTCACCATCCTCACACCGTTGCACGTGACGCTGATCGAAGATGCGCTGAACCGGCGCTTCAATCCGTGGGCCTTGGTCGCGGCGCTGGTGGCGGTGGCGGGCGCGGCGGTGATTCGCTACGACCGGATCAACCCGGACTTCTTCATGGGCTTCCTGTTGCTGCAACTGGCCAACTTCACCTACGCCGCCGGGCAAGTGCTTTACAAACATCTGGTGGCACGTCATCCGAGCGATCTGCCGCACTATCGGCGCTTCGGCTACTTCTACCTCGGCGCATTGGCGGTGGCGTTGCCGGCGTTTTTGCTGTTCGGCAAACACAACTTCCTACCCGAAGCACCGCTGCAATGGGGCGTGCTGGTGTTCCTCGGCCTGGTCTCGACGGCGCTGGGGTTGTACTGGTGGAACAAAGGCGCGTGCCTGGTCAATGGCGGCACTTTGGCGGTGATGAACAATCTGCATGTGCCGGTGGGGTTGCTGATCAATTTGCTGATCTGGAATCAGCATGAAGAACTGGGGCGCTTGTTCCTCGGCGGGTCGGTGATATTGCTGGCGGTGTGGATTAGTCGGTTGGGTGTGCGCCGATCTACAGCCACACCCTAAAATCCATGTGGGAGCGGGCTTGCTCGCGAAGAGGCCGTGTCAGTCAACATCTATGGTGAATGACACTCCGCATTCGCGAGCAAGCCCGCTCCCACAGGGGAGCGTGGGGTTACATGATGTGTTTTTCGGGCTCGGGAATATGGCTCGCGCCCAGCACCGCCGGCAGCAACCCCGACCGCAAGTCCCCGCCACTTGGCTGCTGATACAGGCTCAAGCCAAACTCCGGCAACACCGCCAGCAGGTAATCGAAAATATCCCCCTGGATCCGCTCGTAATCGGCCCACGCGGTGGTGCGGGTGAAGCAGTAGATTTCCAGCGGGATGCCCTGGGCGGTGGTCTGCATCTGACGGACCATGCAGGTCATGTTCGGCTGGATTTCCGGGTGACTTTTCAGATACGCCAGCGCATAGGCGCGAAAGGTGCCGATGTTGGTCATGCGCCGGCGGTTGGCGGACATCGCCGCGACGTTACCCTGGGCTTCGTTCCAGGCCTTGAGTTCCGCCTGCTTGCGGCTGATGTAATCGGTCAGCAAGTGCACCTGGGCTAGTTTCGATTCTTCGTCATCGCGCACGAAACGCACGCCACTGGCGTCGATAAACAGACTGCGCTTGATCCGCCGCCCACCGGACTGCTGCATGCCGCGCCAGTTCTTGAACGACTCGGACATCAGGCGCCAGGTCGGGATCGAGACGATCGTCTTGTCGAAATTCTGCACCTTGACCGTGTGCAACGTGATGTCCACCACGTCACCGTCGGCGCCGACTTGCGGCATCTCGATCCAGTCGCCGACCCGCAGCATGTCGTTGCTGGTCAGTTGCACGCTGGCGACGAACGACAGCAGCGTGTCCTTGTAGACCAACAGAATCACCGCCGACATCGCACCCAGACCCGATAGCAGCAACAGCGGCGAGCGGTCGATCAACGTGGCGACGATGATGATTGCGCCGAGCACGTACAAGACCATTTTCGTCAGCTGCACATAGCCTTTGATCGAGCGGGTGCGGGCGTGTTCGGTGCGGGCGTAGATGTCCAGCAGGGCGCTGAGCAAGGCGCTGGCCGCCAGCAGCAGGAACAGAATGGTGAATGACAGGGCCACGTTGCCGAGGAAGATCCGGCTGGTCTTGCTCAATTCCGGCACCAGGTACAGGCCGAACTGGATCACCAGCGACGGCGTCATTTGCGCCAGTCGATGAAAGACCTTGTTGTGCCGCAAGTCGTTGACCCAGTGCAGCGCCGGTTGCCGGCCGAGCATTTTGGTGGCGTGCAGAATGAGGTAGCGCGCCACTCGTCCGAGGACCAGCGCCACCACCAGCAACAGGACCAGCGCCAGGCTGGAATGCAGGAGGGGGTGTTGGTCGAGGGCGCCCCAAAGGTCTTGGGCATTGAGCCAGAGCTGTTTGATATCCATGGGCGAAAACGATTCTTCTGTAGGTTGCGTCGGGGCGATTAGAGCATTTAAGACGTTACGGATGACGTTTGGAGACAAATCAGGCAACAAAAAAGCCACTGTTTACTGTCGTTTGCATAAAGAAACTCGGCCTTAGCGCTCGAAACCGTTACCCTATGCAGCTGTTTTTTTGTATTTCTTCGAGGTAGCACCCGTGTTTTCCCAATTCGCCCTGCACGAACGCCTGCTCAAAGCCGTGGCCGAGCTTAAATTTGTCGAGCCAACGCCAGTGCAAGCAGCGGCTATTCCGCTGGCGCTCCAAGGGCGTGACCTGCGGGTGACTGCGCAAACCGGCAGCGGCAAAACCGCTGCTTTCGTTTTGCCGATCCTCAACCGTCTGATCGGCCCGGCGAAAGTCCGCGTCAGCATCAAGACCCTGATCCTGCTGCCAACCCGCGAGTTGGCCCAGCAGACCATCAAGGAAGTCGAGCGCTTCGCCCAGTTCACGTTCATCAAGTCCGGTCTGATCACTGGCGGTGAAGACTTCAAGGTCCAGGCCGCCATGCTGCGCAAGGTGCCGGACATCCTGATCGGTACGCCGGGCCGGATGATCGAGCAACTGAACGCCGGCAACCTCGACTTGAAAGAAGTCGAAGTGCTGGTGCTCGACGAAGCCGACCGCATGCTCGACATGGGCTTTGCCGAAGACGTGCAACGTCTGGTGGAAGAGTGCACCAACCGCCAGCAGACCATGTTGTTCTCCGCCACCACTGGCGGTTCGGGCCTGCGCGAGATGGTCGCCAAGGTGCTGAACAATCCTGAACACTTGCAGCTCAACAACGTCAGCGACCTGAACGCGACGACCCGTCAGCAAATCATCACCGCTGACCATAACCAGCACAAAGAACAAATCGTGAACTGGCTGCTGGCCAACGAGACTTACCAGAAGGCCATCGTGTTCACCAACACCCGGGCCATGGCTGACCGTATCTACGGTCGTCTGGTGGCGCAGGAATACAAAGCGTTCGTGCTGCACGGCGACAAGGACCAGAAGGATCGCAAACTGGCGATCGACCGTCTGAAGCAGGGCGGCGTGAAAATCCTCGTGGCCACCGACGTTGCCGCCCGCGGCCTCGACGTGGAAGGCCTGGACCTGGTGATCAACTTCGACATGCCGCGCAGCGGCGACGAATATGTGCATCGCATCGGTCGTACCGGGCGTGCCGGCAACGATGGCCTGGCCATCTCGCTGATCTGCCACGGCGACTGGAACCTGATGTCGAGCGTCGAGCGCTACCTCAAGCAGAGCTTCGAGCGCCGCACCATCAAGGAAGTCAAAGGCACCTACGGCGGACCGAAGAAGGTCAAGGCCTCGGGCAAAGCCGTTGGCGTGAAGAAGAAAAAGGTCGACGCCAAAGGCGACAAGAAGAAAACCGGCGCCAAGGCACCGACCAAGCGCAAGATCGCCAACCGCCCGAAGACCGACGCCTTGTCGCTGGTCAGCAAGGACGGCATGGCGCCGCTCAAGCGCCGCAAGCCGGAAGCGCCGGCTGCTGAATAAAGCGCCTTAGCCTCCAATAAAAAACCCGGACAGTGTCCGGGTTTTTTTATGTCCAGCGTTTGTCAGCTCCCCAACAGCCCACTGGTGTCCGCATCAAAGCGTTGCTTGGCCTGATCAGCCGCCGGTTTCAGCAAAGCGAGCAGGGCCGCTTCGCTGTACAACTGAGTGACCGCCAGTTCCTTGGGCGTCGGCTCGATCGGGATCAGCACGTCTTCAGTGTCGGCGTGCAGCCAGATTGCGACCAGGTGAATGGCCGAGACAAACAGCACCCGCAATTCAACGGTTTTACCTTGCAGTTGCGGCGACTGTTCCGCCAGTTTCAACGCACCGACTGTGGCGGCCGCCATGGCCCCGTGGTTCAGCGAGGAAAACTCGACATGCCCGCGCACGTCGGCCAACTGCGCATCGGCAATCGTCACGCCATCGGAAAACACCAGGTAATGCCAGTCGCCAACCTTGGCGGCTTTCAGGCCTTTGCCCTGGTTCAAATCCTCCAGGCTGAGCGAGTAACCGCGATAGGCCTCGCTGAGGCTGATCTTGCTCGGTGTAGCGCTGGCAAACTGGCGATTGATGCCGAAGCCTTGGGTTTGCAGCGCCGCTTGCAGCGCCGGACGCAAGGTTTGCACGCCGTTGGAAGGCGCCTTTGGATAAGTCAGTTGCATGATGTCGCCCTCCTAGTTTTTTACGGTGAAGTAGGTGTTGGTCCAGTTGCCGCCGCCGTTGTACGAACCGGGGAACGAGTTCAGCGCGCGGGTTGAGTAGCCGTAGATCGAATCCGCGACCAGCACGTAGTTGCCGTTGGTGCCATAGATCGCCAGGAAGTGCGCACCGCCGCCGTACCAGGCGCAACGCAGACAGACCGGGCGGCCCATGTTGATCTGGTTCTGGATCGCCGACATCTGCAACGAACCCTGATTCATGCCGTTGAAACTGCGGGTGATCCGCAGGGCGGTGTCCAGATAACCGTACACGTTGCACGGCCCCGGCTGATTGCAGCAGTTACGGTCCAGCGCAGCGCTGGCCACGCCGCATTGGGTCCAGGACCCGGTGCCGTAATAGTTGCCGACCGAGGCGGAAGCCGCCGCCCAGCACCAGTTGGTCTGGGTTTGTGGCTGCATCGTGAAGTTGAGGCTGGCGGCGGCCAGTGCATTGACGCGTGCCGCCGATTCGACCTCGACCAGGTGTGGGTCGAGCAGATGATTTGCCAGGCACCTTGGCAGTGTTTCGCCGGTGAACTGTGTTGCTTCAGTGGTTAACATTTTTCAATCCTCCATGAGTGAAAACTAGCGTCCAGCTAGTGGGTGTACAGCGGTGTTGCCGAGCGATCGGCGTATGCGGTTTGCCATGTTTAATGGCCGCTCCGATCCGGGCTCGAGGTAACCTTAGGTGTGGATATGCGTTTGTGCAAATAATTAAATGCACTAGTGCAAATTAACGATCAAAAGATTACGGCCTTCGGCGGCGCCCACAGGCGCGTAGGAGCAGCCGAAGGCTACGATCTTTTGACTTTGCTCTTAACCCTCGGCCTTCTTATCCGCCGTATCCAGCTCCTTCAACCGCTGATCAATCAACTGACATTTATCCGGCAGATCCGCACTGGCCGTGCCCAGATCCATCTTCTGCAACTTGTCGTTAATCTCTTTGGCCTTCTTCGGATTCTGTTGGGTGAGCCTGGTCACTTCTTTGGCCAGTTGTTCGCGTTTTGCGGTGGCTTCTTCCGGCGTGCAGGCCCAGACAGGCAGGGCGCAGGCGAGGGTTGCGGCGAGGGTGAGCTTCAGCAAGGTTTTCATGTGAGAGGCCTCAGTTCCGGTTAAGGCGGGTTACCCGGTTGAGGGTTGTTGCATGAAAAAAGTTCAGGGCGGGCGCGATGACGGCAAAAGATCGTGAGCCAGCTGTTTACGACGGTTTATCTGAGGGCCACTATATTGATATCATTTTTGGCTGTGGAGGGTCAGTAGGGGACGCTATTGTTGAGGCTGTCCAGGTAGTAATGCTGTAGTGCTGCACCCTTGTTGATATTTAAGTTAATTCAGGAATAGAACATGCTGTTCAGAACGCTGGCATCAATTTTGTTATTAACATTAACCGGCTGTACCAACATCAAAGTCGAACCCGTTGCTCCCCAATATCGTATCTCCAGGCTCTGCATCGAGGAGAACCCGAAGGTGGTGGTTGGCGATTTTGTCGATGGACTGCAAGTCCTTCTGCGTAAACACGGCATCGAGAGTCGGCTTCATGCCTCGCCTCTTCCAGATGGTTGTGAGTACCGCCTGAGTTATACCGCGACTCGCTCGTGGGATTTGTCCGCCTATCTTTCCGACGCGAATATCTGGCTCTACAAGGATGATAAACAAATCGGTTTTGCTCAATATCACTTAACTGGGGAAGGTGGGTTTGATCCGTCCAAAGTCGCAACGGTTGAGGAAAAAATGGGCCCGGTGATCAATCAGTTGTTGGGGCAAAACAAATGAATATGATGAAAAGCCTTGCGGTTTCCTTATTCATGCTGCTGTTGGCTGGATGCGGTCACATGACCTCCAGCCAACCCTATTTCGAACCACCAGCACCACCGCCGGGTAAAGCACTGGTTTACATGATGCGAACCCAGGTCATTCAGGGCAGTTTTTATGACAGCATTTTCAGCATCAATGACAGTGCGGTGGTGGGCCTTAATGATCGTAACTATTCCTGGGTTTTTATCAGCCCGGGGTTGCATAAAATATCCGCGGGCCAACACACCCATCCGAAAAATGTTTATTTGAATCTGACGGTTGAGCCGGGTAAAGCGTACTTCGTTGAATATACTCAGGAGTACATGGCTGAGTTGATCCGGGTAAGGGATGCCAGGGAAGGGAAAGTCTTGGTGAGGGGTTATTCATATATACCGGTTAAATAGACAGTTTTTTGTGTTGAAAATGGTCGAGGTTAAGGAACCAAAGAAACAACGCGTCGAGAAACAGTGAGAAATCACTGAACGCACGCGCTTGTGAACTATGCAAAACGGGCGACCCACGGGTCGCCCGTTTTCATTCAAGGGCTCGTAACTGTCATCCCATATCCTACAACGCAAACCACCGACCTACCGTTCGTCGGCACTCACCTCTGAATGGATCCATTCATTGACGCCAAAATAGTGGCCATCTAATATCGCGCCACTATTTTGCTACCACTCTCAATTTCGAGGGATCGAACATGTACTCACCCGCCCTTGTGGCGAGGTTGTGCCTGGCTTTGCTGTGCCTGTCTCCGCTAAATCTTGCTTACGCTGCCCCCACTCCTGGTGATACCGACCTGATCCGTGAGCGTCAGGATCGGCTCCTCGACGAGCAACGCCGTCGTCTGGAAGAACTCAAGGACTTGCCGGGCAAGGAAGCCAAGCCAACGCCACCGGCAGCCCCCGTCGATACCCGTTGCTTCCCGATCAAAGACATCGAACTCAGCGGTGCGGACAGTCTTTCGCAGAGCGAGAAACAGCGCCTGCTCAAACCCTTTATCGACCAATGCCTGGGCGTCACCCAGCTCAACGAATTGCTCAAGGTCATCACCGACCATTACATCGAAAAAGGCCTGGTCACCAGCCGTGCCTATTTGCCACAGCAGGACTTGTCCGCTGGCCATCTCAAGGTGCTGGTGGTCGAGGGCAAGCTGGAAGGGTTGAAGGGCGCCGAGGACAGCAAACTGTCGGAACGCGAGTTGGGCATGGCGTTTCCCGGTAAAGCCGGCGAGTTGGTCAATCTGCGCGAGATCGAGCAGATGGTTGATCAGTTGAACCGCTTGCCGTCGAATCAGGCGCAGATGGAATTGTCGCCGGGCAAGGCCGTTGGTGGCAGCGAAGTGCTGGTCAAGAACACGCCACAAAAGCCGTGGCGTGCCGGATTGTCCCGCAGCAATGACGGCCAGCGCAGCACCGGCGAGCAGCAATGGGGCACCACGTTTGACTGGGACAGCCCGCTCGGCCTGGCGGATCAGTTGAACCTGCGCGGCGGTCACGATGCGATGAGTGATCACCAGCACACGTCCAATAACACGATGCTCAATTACAACCTGCCCTGGGGCTGGTGGAACTTCACCTACACCTACAGCCAGAGCGAGTACCGCTCGCAGGCTCAGTCCAACGGCTTCAATTTCAAGCAGACCGGCGACAGCGAAAACCATCAGTTGCGCGTCGAGCGGGTGATCCATCGCGACGCCGTGAGCAAGACCTCGCTCAGCACCGGTCTGTCGTACCTGCGCACCAACAACTTCATCGAAGACAGCAAGCTGGCGCTGAGCAGCAACCGCATCAGCGAAGCGCAATTCGGCATCAACCACGGTCGGCGGATCGGCAGTGCGTTCATCAACCTGGACCTGGGCATGCAGCAAGGCATCGGCCTGCTGGACGCCCAGGGCAACGATCATCCGGGCCCCGGCGAGCCGGACGCGCGCTATCGCAAATACACCGCCACCGCGAGCTACCTGCAACCGTTCAAGGTGTGGGGCGAGTCGTTCAGTTTCAGCAGCCTGATGACCGGCCAGCACAGCGAAGACGTGCTGTTCAGCCCGCAACGCACCAGCCTCGGCGGGCAATCGTCGATCCGTGGTTACAAGGATCAATCCCTGTCCGGCGACAGTGGCGGCTACTGGCGCAACGACCTGCGCTGGAGCCGCCCGGTCAGCCTCGAATGGCTGCGCCCGGTGTTCGCCGAATACGGCACCAGCCTCGGCTACGACCAGGGTGTGATCAGCGCCAATCGCTACAACGGTGACCAGCATGGGCGGATGTCCAGCAACTCGGTGGAACTGTTCGCCCGTGGCCAGCACCTGGCCGCCAGCGTGACATTTGCCCACTCCCTGGAACGCCCGGATGCCCTGACCGAGCGCGAAGCACCGATTTATTTCCGTCTGGATTTCTTTCTTTAATTACACCTTCTCGAGACCTCCAACATGGACGTTCGCCAATACGCCTTCCTCGCGCGCCAGCCCTCTTCGGACCTGAAAACCCGTGAGCACTTCTGGGGCATGCCCAAACGCGGGTTGGCGTTCCTGTTGGCGAACGTCATGTTCTGGCAGCCGATGTGGGCCCAGGCCGAAGGGATTGTGGTGGCCAATCCGGCGACCAGTCTGGGGCAGGCTGGCAACGGGGTGCCGATTATCCAGATCGCCACGCCGAACGGCGCGGGGCTGTCGCATAACCAGTTCCACGACTACAACGTTGGCGCCCAGGGCGTGATTCTCAACAACGTCGCGGCACAGACCGGCGCGACGCAGCTGGGCGGGATCATCGTTGGCAACCCCAACCTGACCAACCGCGTCGCCGCACAAACCATCCTCAATGAAGTGGTCGGCGGCAGCCCGAGCCAGTTGCGCGGCTACACCGAAGTGGCGGGGCAATCGGCCCGTGTGATTGTTGCCAACCCGTACGGCATCAGTTGCAACGGTTGCGGCTTTATCAACACCCCGCGCGTCACCCTCACCACCGGCAAACCGGTGCTCGACGGTAGCGGTCGACTGGATCGCTTCCAGGTCGATCAGGGCAGCGTTTCCATCGACGGTGCCGGGCTCAACGCCAACAACGTCGATCGCTTCGAAATCATCACCCGCAGCGCGAAGATCAACGCCGAGATCCAGGCGAACAACCTGACCATCATCGCCGGTCGCAACGACGTCAACGCCGACAGCCTCAACGCCACCGCTCGCGCTGACGACGGTAGCGCCAAACCGGAACTGGCCATCGACTCCTCGGCCCTGGGCGGTATGTACGCCGGGGCGATCAGACTGGTGGGCACCGAGGCCGGGGTCGGGGTGAAACTGGCCGGTAACATGGCGGCCAGCGGCGGGGATATTCAACTCGACGTCAACGGGCAACTGAGCATGGCCCAGACCGCTGCCAGCGGCGCGGTCAACGTCAATGCCGCCAGCCTTAACGCCACCGGGCCTGTTTATGCGGGCACCAGCGTCGCCGTCGCCACCTCGGGTGATCTCAACGTTCAGCAGAACCTCGCGGCACGGGATCGCATCAGCCTGTCCAGCGGCGGGCAGTTGAGCAATCAGGCGGTGATCGAAGCTGGCGTGAACGCCGATAACAGCCGCAACACCACGGGCGATATCAGTGTCACGGCGCAGAACCTCAATAACACCGGCAGCCTGATTGCCAGCCGCACGTTGCAAGCCTCGGTGGCGCAGACCCTGACCAACCAGGGCGGCACGCTCAATGGCCAGGGCAGCACGCAGATTTCCGCCGCGACCCTGGATAACCGCCAGAAAGGTCGGGTGCTGAGCCAAGGCAATCTTGCCGTCACCGCCAATCAGTTGCTGAACGCCCAGGGCGGCTTGATCACCAGTGCGGGCAATCTCGATGTCAATGCCGGGAATCTGATCAACAGCGGCGGCGAACTGTCCAGCTCGGCCGTCAGCACGCTGCGGGTCGCGTCGCTGGATAACGTGGCTGGTCTGATCGGTGCCGGGCAGAGCCTGAGCATTACCGCCAGTGGCCAGTTCAACAACCAGGGCGGGCGTGTGCTGGCCCAGCGCGACTTGCAGATCAGCGCCGGGGCGCTGGATAACAGCCAGCAAGGTTCGGTGGTCAGTCAGGGCACATTGGGCCTGAACGTGGCGGGCACGCTGGATAACCGCCAGCAAGGCAAGATGCTCAGTGCGGGCGCGCTCACCGCCCGGATTGCCGGGCAACTGCTCAATCAGGCCGGGCTTTTCAATGCGGGCGGCGACCTGTTGCTGACCACGCCAACGCTGGATAACCGCAACGGTGAAATCTCCAGCCTGGGCAATCTGGTGTTGAACGGCAGTCAGGCGGACAACAGCGGCAACGGCCGACTGCTGGCCAACGGCGATGTCGCACTGACCCTCAATACCCTCAACAATCAGCTCAAGGGTGTGATCTCCGGGCAGCGCGATGTGCAGTTCAGTGGCGGGCAAGTGGATAACAGCGGCGGCGGTAGCGTGTATGCCAAACGCAATCTCAGTCTGTCCGTGGCCAATCAACTGAATAACACCCAAGGCACGCTGCGCGGCGATGGCCTACTCAATGTGCGTACCGGCAGCCTGGGCAACAATGGCGGCAGTATTTCCAGCGTGGGCAATTTGGCCGTCAACAGTGACGGCGCCATTGCCAACCAGGGCGGCGCCTTGCTCACCGACGCCGGCCTGTCGCTGATCAGCAGCAGCCTCGACAACAGCCAGCAAGGGCGTATCGCCGGCAAAGGCGTGGTCATCAAGACGGGTGCATTCGCCAACCAACAGGGCGGTCGACTGACCAGCACCGACACGCTCCAGCTCACCGCCAGCCAGGTGGATAACAGCGTCGCCGGCCGGATTGCCAGCGCCATGGCGTTGACCGCGACCGTCACCGGCCTCGACCAGCATGGCGGCGGTCAGTTGTTCAGCAACACCGACGTCAGCCTGGACCTGAGCAACGGTTACCTGAATAACCGTGGCGGTCTGATCACCGCCCCGGGCCAACTGCTGCTGAAGAACCTGAACACCGTTGACAACACTGGCGGTGAAATCTCCAGTGCCAAGGCGTTCACCCTGGCTGCGCAAAGTCTCGATAACACCGACGGCAAACTGGTCAGCGATCAAGCGTTGACCGTGCGTATCGATCAGGTGCTGGCCAACGTCCGGGGATTGATCTCCGGCGCCGGCGTGGACCTGCACGCTGCCAGCCTCGACAACACTGACGCCAGCCTCAGCAGCGATGCCGATTTGAACCTGCAAGTGAGCGGGGCGCTGCTCAACCAGAACGGCGAATTGACCAGTGCCGGCAACAGCACGATCAACGCCATGAGCCTGGGCAACGCCGGCGGCCAAGTGATGGCCGATCAACGCCTGAACCTGACCATCAACGGCGCCGTGGATAACCAGGCCGGCACGCTGGGGGCCGGGCAAGGCTTGAGCCTCACCGCCGGGAGCCTCGATAACCGTCAGGTCGGCAGTCTGGTGACTGACGGCAACCTCGACGTCACCCTCGCCGGGTTGTTGGACAACCAGGGCGGCGGCAGCGTGCAGGCCAAAGGCTTGATGAACATCCAGAGCCTGAGCCTGGACAACGGCGGTGGTCGTCTCTCGGGGCTGAATCTGCTGACCTTGCGCACGACCACGGCGGACAACCGCGGCGGCGTCATCCGCGCCGACAAGGACCTGCAGCTGTTCGTTGATCAACTGGATAACCGCCAGCAAGGCCTGCTCAGCAGCAAGGCCGGCATCGGTTTCACTGGCCAGCGCCTGGACAACCAGGGCGGCTTGCTCAGCGCCGTAGGCCTGGTGCAACTGCAAGCCGGCGTGGTGCTCAATAACGCCGGCCGCATCGCCAGCCAGAGCGACCTGATCGCCAATATCGACGCGTTGACCCAGCAAGACGGCGAGCTGGTTGCCCAGGGTACTTTGACCCTCACCGGTACGTCGCTGGATAACAGCAACGGTGGTCTGGTAGGGGCTACAAAAGCGCTGAAACTCAATGTCGGCAATATCGACAACCGTGCTGGCGAGATTTCCAGCCAGGTCGATATCGATATCAGCGGCCAGCAATTGGACAACAGTGACGGCGGCAAGGTATTGGCCGGCACCGCGTTGGGCCTGACGGTCGCTCACCTGATCAACCAGAACAAAGGCCTGCTGTTCGGCAACATCCTGCGCCTCGATGGCACCAGCCTGAACAATGCCGGTGGCACGCTGGCCAGCCAGAATGACCTCGCCATCAACCTGACGGGGGATCTCGACAACAGTGCCGGCCTGCTCAGCAGCGAAGGCACCCTGACGGTCAACGCCGCCAGCCTGAACAACGCGCAGGGCAGCCTGTCCAGCGCGACCGAGCTCAACGTCGTCACCTCGGGCGCGTTGAATAACCAGGGCGGTTCGATCAGCACCAATGCCGGGCTGACCCTCAACAGCGCCAGCCTCGATAACCGCAACAACGGGCTGCTGTCCGGTAAAGGCGCGACCCTTGTCACCACCGGTGCTTTCGACAACAGTCATGGCGGTCGCCTGACCAGCGCCAACACCCTCGACCTGAACGCTGCCCAAGTCACCAACCAGGACACTGGCCGCATTGCCAGTGCCATGGCGTTGACCGCTGCGGTCACTGGCCTCGATCAACAGGGCGGCCAGTTGCTCAGCAACACGTCCGTGAGCCTCGACCTGAACCACGGCCAGTTGAACAACCAGGGCGGCTTGATCAATACCCCCGGTGCGTTGCTGCTGAAAAACCTCGACGGCGTCGCCAACCAGAACGGCGAAATCTCCAGTGCCCAAGCCTTCACAATCGATGCCCGGACGCTCGACAACAGCGCCAAAGGCAAGCTGCTCAGCAATCAGGCGCTGACCCTGCGCGTGGCGCAGGCGATGACCAACATCAAGGGCATCATTTCCGCCGCCGCGCTGGACGTCCACAGTGCCAGCCTCGACAACACCGACGGTATGCTCAGCAGCCGCGACGGCCTGAATCTGGTCGTCGATAACACCCTTAACAACCACAACGGTACGTTGATCGCCGACGGCAATCTGGTCCTCAGCGCCGCCACGACGGACAACAGCCTCGGCCAGATCGCCGGTAAAAAAGACCTCACCGCCAACATTGGCAGCTTGCAACAACAGGGCGGGAAACTGATCGCCCAAGGCAATCTGAGCCTGACCGGCAACAGCCTGGACAACCGCTTGAGTGGCCTGGTCGGCGCGACGGGTGTACTGGACATCAAGGTTGGCAACGTCGACAACCGGGGTGGCGAACTCTCCACTCAAGGCGACCTGACCCTGGTCGGCCAGCAACTGGACAATAGCGACGGCGGCAAGATCCTCGCGCAAAACACCCTGGCACTGACGGTCGATCAAATCATCAACCGCAACACCGGCCGCATCTCCGGCAAGACCGGTTTGAACGTCACAGGCACTGCGCTGGATAACACCGGCGGCTTCCTGCTCAGCCAACAGAACATCGACGTTGGCCTCGGTGCGTCGCTGGACAACAGCCTCGGTCTGATCAGCAGCGAAGGCACCCTGGGTGTGCGCGTGGGTGCGTTGATCAACGCGAACGGCACCTTGTCCAGCGCCGGTAACCTGACCTTCAACAGCGTCGGGGCGATCGGCAACCAGGGCGGCAAATTCATCACCTATGCCGACCTCGATCTGCACAGCGCCAGCCTCGATAACCGGCAACTGGGCAGCATCACTGCCGTGGGCGCTGCCAACGTCACGACCGGCGCGTTCGACAACAGTCATACCGGCAAACTGAACAGTGGCGGCACCCTGAATCTGAAAGCGGGCGCCGTCACCAACCAGGACAAAGGCCAGATCGGCAGCACCGGTGCCTTGACGGCAAACGTCGCCAGCCTGGATCAGCAGGATGGTCGGTTGTTCAGTAACACCAGCCTGAATCTGGACCTGAATAACGGCCAGTTGAACAACCAGAGCGGTGTGATCAATGCACCGATTCTGGTGCTGAAAAACCTGACGGATGTGCTTAACCAGAAAGGTCAAATTTCCAGCGCCCAAGCCTTCACCCTGACGGCAAACAACCTCGACAACAGCAACAACGGCCAGCTGCTGAGCAATCAGGGCATCACCCTGCGAATCGCCCAGATGCTGAATAACGTCAAGGGCATGATCGCTGCCGCCAGCCTCGACGCGCGCGCCGGCACACTGGACAACAGTGGCGGCACCCTGAACAGCCGTGGCGACCTCGCGCTGAACGTCAGTGGTTTGTTGACCAACAAAAGCGACGGCCTGATCAATGCGACACAGGCGCTGAACATCGACGCTGGCAATCTCGATAACCGCGGCGGCCAGATGTTCGTCGGCACTGCGCTGACGATCAACACGGCCGCACTGGACAACAGCGCCAAAGGCCTGATCAACAGCAAGGGTTCTTTGAACCTGACCGCCAATAGCCTGGATTCCAGCAATGGCGGTGAAGTCTCGGCCACTGGTGATATCGACCTGAAGCTGAATGCATTGACCCACAATGGCGGTCGCTTGTTGAGCGATGCCGGCATCACCCTTGATCTGAACGATGGCGACCTGAGCAACAACAACGGCTTGATCACCGCCAAGGGACCGCTGACCATCAGCCGCTTGCGTGACTTGAGCAACCGCGTCGGTGAAGTTTCCAGCAGCCAGAGCTTTACCCTGGCCGGGCGCACCTTCGATAACAGCGGCGGCAAACTGATCAGCAGCAACTTGCTGAGCCTGACCGCCGGTAATCTGCTCAACCAGAACGGTTTGCTTTCCGGCTGGCAGGGCCTCGAGGTCAACGCTGGCAGCCTCGACAACCGCAACAACGGCACGCTCTCCAGTAAAAGCGGCAACCTCGGCGTGACCTTGAGCGGCGACTTGCTCAACAGCGGCAGCGGTGCACTGGTCAGCCTGAAAAACCTCAGCGTCAATGCCGCGAACCTGGATAACAGCAACGGCGGCGTCCTCTCCAGCGGCGGCGCTCAAACCCTGACGCTCAGCGGTCTGCTGAACAACGCCCAGGGCGGTTTGATCGACAGCGGCGCAACCCTGGCGATGCGGGCCATCACGTTGGGTAACGCGGGCGGCACCCTGAACGCTAAACAGGATCTGAGCTTTACCGGCACCACCCTCGATAACACCGGCGGCAACCTGGTCGGCAACGCAGCCGTGACCCTCGACCTGCTCGGCGTCCTGACCAACACCAACGGCAAACTGGCCAGCGCCGGGCCGTTGCTGGTGCAGCATGTCGCCCAGATCAATAACCAGGGCGGCCAACTGGCGAGCCAGGGCTTGATGACGCTGCTGACCGGCGGCCTGGACAACCGCAATCGCGGCACCGTCGCGGCCAATGATCTGCTGACCATCACCACCCCGGGCGCCGTGCAGAACAGCGCCGACGGCTTGATCTACAGCCAGAACGGCGACCTGAAGATCCAGGCCGCCAGCCTCGGCAACGCCAAGGGCGCGCTGCAAAGCCAAGGTGCGCTGACCCTCACCACCGGCGGCGATATCGATAACCAAAGTGGTCGGATCATCGCCAAGGCCGGCGACCTGAGCGTCACCGCTGGCAACCTCGACAACCGCGGCGGCGTGCTCGCCAGCCTGCAAGCGGCGTTCACCGCGCACCTGACCGGCGTGCTGAAAAACGGCTATGACCTGAACAACAACCGCCAGGGCGGCGTCACCCAGGCCCAACGCCTGAACCTGACCGCCCTGGGCGGCATCGACAACTACGGCGGACGCCTCTCGGCGCAAAGTGGTGATGCAATCATCTCCACCGCTAACTTCGATAACCGCAATGGCGGCCTGTACGCCAAGGGCAAGATCAACGTCACCGGCAACAATTTCGATAACAGTGGCGACAACGATGGCCAGATCGCCGGTCAACAAATCGACCTTACCCTGAGCGGCGCGCTGAACAACCGTCTGGGCATCATCGAGAGTGACGGCACCCTGGCGATCAAGGCTGCCAGCCTCGACAACCAGACCGGCCAACTGCGTGCCCTGGGCACCAGCGGCAAAACCAACTTCCAGATTGGCGGCCTGTTCGACAACCGCAACGGCACCCTGGAAACCGCCAACTCCGACCTGACCCTCGGCGCCGGCAATTTCCTCAACACCGGCGGCAGTCTGTTGCACGTCGGCACCGGCACGTTCGACATCTCCACCCCCAACGTCATCAACGCCGGCGGCACCCTCGTCACCCGTGGTGGCCTGACCATCAGCACCGACACCTGGGCCAACAGCGGCGTGATCCAGGCCGGGCGCCTGAGCGTTAACGTCAACAACTTCACCCAGACCGCCAGCGGCCAATTGTTGGCGTCCGACAGCTTTAGCGGCAGCGGTCTCAACTGGCACAACGAAGGCTTGATCGCCAGTGATGGCAGCCTCAACGTCGGCCTGAGCGGTGCTTACTGGGGCGGCGGTCGTCTCAGCAGCCAGGGCAACCTGGGCCTGAGCGGGGCGCAAGTGAGTCTTGACCAGGCGACGTCCAGTATTGCTGGCGGCGGCGATACCACGATCAATGTCGGCGGCCAACTGGACAATGGTGGTCGTCTGACTTCCAGGGCCGGAATGACCATCACGGCGGGCGGGGTTAGAAACTTCGGGACACTGGGCGCCGGTGGCGGCCTGACACTGACGACCGGCAGCCTGACCAACAGCGGTGGTTTGATTTTCAGCGGCGGCAACATGTCGTTGCGCGTGGCTGATTTCAACAACAGCAACGCCAACGTCTACAGCCTCGGCAACCTGAGTATCGACCGCGACGGCAGCGGCGGCTTTGCCAACAGCATCGTGAACAGCTCGGCGTCGATCCAAAGCGACGGCACCATGAGCCTGGCCGCGAGCACCATCCAGAACATCCGCACTGTGCTGACCGTCGACAACGCGGGTCTCTACACCGCGCGGATTGGCGAAGTCACCTGTATCGAAGGGGTGAACGCCGGTGACTGCAGCGGCAAGCAGAACCACGCCTGGGAAATCGTCCAGCGTGAAAAACTTGAGGTCACCGCGGCCAGCGCGGCCTCCAGCATCACAGCGGGTTCAGATTTAAGCCTGCGCGGTGGCAACCTGCTGAACCAGAGCAGCACCATCGCTACCGGCGGCAACCTGAGCGCCACGCTGGTCAACCTGACCAACAGCGGCGTCGAAACCGGTGAAACCGAAACCACCCGCATCTTCATGTCGGAGCGGACCAAAAACGCCGGTGGCTGGTACAGCGCCGCGAGTGCCTTCACGAACCAGTATTGGTATGAAAGCCCCGGCTACAACGCCAATGACCTGAGTGGTCTGCAAGCCGGCATGGCCAACTTTATCGGCATGACCGAAACGGAGCTTCCGGGCTTGGGCAGCACCCGGAAAATCGCTTCCAGCGACCAAAGCTACGCCGCCGTGATCCAGGCTGCCGGCGCGGTCTACATCAATGCTCAAAACAACATCGATAACAGTGTCGTACGCCCTGGCTACACCTACGTAGGCAGCGGTCCGCGTACCGGCACCGCCGCGGCGGGCAGCCAGTTTTCCACGCGCATCACCATAAATCAGCAACTGCCGCCGGACCTGGCCCAGCAGCAAGTCAACCCGTTGGCCTTGCCTGGCTTCGCCCTGCCTACCGGTCAGAACGGCTTGTTCCGCCTGAGCGGGCAGGATGGCAGCAACGCCCAGGCCTCGACGGGTAGTGCCGCTGCGCCAAGCTGGACCTTCGCTGGCGCCAGTGTGTCGCTGACCCAACGCAACCAGACCACGCCGGATGTGCAGGCGCGGGATATCCAGTTGGGTAACGTCACTCAAGTGTCTGCGGCCAGTGTTCAATTGGCGACAGACGCTCGCCAAGGCGCGGGCATTGTCGCCAACGCGTCGGCCATCAACGTAAGTGCGCCAACCAGCGCGGGTGGCATCAACGTACCGGGGCATATTTCTGGCGCTACCGGCACCACCGTGGTCAACGGCGTCACCGGATCGAACCTGGCCGGTCAACCGGCGCTTGTCGGCGTACTGCCCGTGTCCCAAGCACCCTTGGGCGCCGCCAACCCATCGACCGTCCCGACGCAAATCACCTCGGCCGTTGCCCAGACCATTACACGAGTCCAGGGCTTACCGAGCAGCAGCGGTCAGTCCAACCCCCAGAAATACCTGATCGAAACCAACCCGGTACTCACCGACCTCAAGCAGTTCATGAGCTCGGATTACCTGCTGTCCAACCTCGGTTACGACCCTGATCAAAGTGCCAAGCGCCTGGGTGATGGTTTCTACGAACAGACCCTGATCCAACAAGCCGTGGTCGCCCGTACCGGCCAGCGCTTCATCGACGGCCAGACCTCCGACGAGAGCATGTTCAAGTACCTGATGAACAACGCCGTCGCGAGCAAGACGGAGCTCAACCTGTCGATCGGCGTCAGCCTGACGTCCGAACAAGTCGCGGCGCTGACCCACGACATTGTCTGGATGGAAAACGCCGAAGTGAACGGCGAGCAAGTGCTGGTGCCGGTGCTGTACCTGGCCAACGCCAACAATCGCCTGGCCGCCAACGGCGCCCTGATCCAGGGCAGCGACGTGACCCTGATCGCCGGCAAGGACCTGAACAACGCCGGCACCTTGAAAGCCACCAGCAACCTGTCGGCCACCGCTGGCAACGACCTGGTCAACAGCGGCCTCGTGGAAGCAGGCAACCGCCTCGACCTGCTGGCCGGCAACAACCTGATCAACAAGGCCGGCGGCGTCATCTCCGGCCGCGACGTCTCATTGACCGCCACCCGCGGCGACGTGATCAACGAACGCACCGTCACCACCCACGAAAGCAGCAGCGGTTACCGCGACGAACGCACCGACTTCGTCGACAGCGCCGCCCGCATCGAAGCCGCCAACAGCCTGACCATCAAGGCCGGACAAGACTTCAACAACACCGGCGGCGTGCTGAAAAGCGGTGGCGACACCACCATCAATGCCGGGCGTGACGTCAACCTCGTCTCCGCCGAACAGGTCAACAGCGGCGTGCGTGGTTTGCATACGGATTCGAGCGTTACCCAGTACGGCTCGACGGTTGATGTGGGGCAGGACCTGAAGATTAATGCCGGTCGTGACATCACGGCGATTGCCAGCCAGATCGATGCCAAGCGTGATGTGAGCATGAGCGCGATTGGTGATCTGACGTTGGCGTCGGCGGCGGATGAAGAGCACTCGTATAGCAAGACCAAGAAGGTTACGAGCCAGGAGGATCATGTTAGTCAGGTGTCTACGACGGTAAAAGCGGGGGGGACGATCTCGCTTGATGCCGGAAAGGACCTGAGCTTGATTGCGAGTAGGGTCAGTGCCGGCGATGAGGCTTATCTCGCCGCTGGCGCCAATCTGGTGCTCCAATCTGCCGAAGATACCGATTACAGCTTTTACAGCAAAACCAAGAAAAGTTCCTCGGGCAAGAAGAGTCGGCTTGACGAGGTGGCCAGCACCACGAATATCGCCAGCTCAGTGACGTCTGGCGGTAACGCCACGCTGCTGGCCGGCAACGACATGCTGATCAAAGGCAGCGAAGTGGCGGCCGATAAGGGCGGCGTGCAATTGGCCGCGGGCAATGACATTCAGATCGTCGCGGTTACTGATTCGAGTAGCGCTCGCCATGAAAGCAGTTCCAGTAAAAGCAGTTGGGGCGGCTTGAAGTCGAGCAAGGTCAAGGATCAGCTAGCGGAAACACAAACCACGGCTGTCGGTAGCATGATTTCGGGTAATACCGTGGATGTGGCGGCCAAGCGTGACATTACGATCACCGGATCGTCACTGGTCAGTACCCAGGATCTGACTGTGCAGGCGGGCCGTGACCTTACTATTAAGGCGGCGGAAAATACCTTCACCCGCAACGAGCTTCATAAGGAAAAGAACCGCGACCTGACCGGTGTACTGACAGCCAACAACCTCGGCGTCGATGACATCACCGGTAACCAGCATCTGTCGATCAACAGTCAGAATCACACCGGCCAGTCATCCCAAACCACTTTGACCGGCAGCACCATTGGCTCCAGCGAGGGCAGCGTCAGTCTCACCAGCGGTCGTGAACTGAGCGTGATTGCCAGCGACCTGATCAGCACCAAGAACATGAGCCTGATCGGTTCCAAGGTGACCATTGCTGCTGGCATGGAAAGCTTGAGCCAGAGCAGTACTGACAAGAGCAACAGTTTGGCGGTGGGGCGGGTCATTGGCGGCGCAATCGTCGATACGGTCAATACGATTCGAAGCTCAGTAGAAGCGGCCAAAAACGCCGACGATCCGCGCCTCAAAGCGGTCAAGCTGGCTCAAGCGGCAATGGCGTTCAACGATCTGGGAGGTATGGGCGGCGACGCCGAAGGCGCTGGTTCGGATTATGGAAAAAAACAGGGATCTGCCAGCAACGGCTCCCTGATCAAAATCGGTACCGAGCTGGCGAATACTCATAGCAAAAGCACAAGTGAGTACACCAGCCAAACCGCCAAGCAAAGCACGCTCAACGCAGGCAGTAACCTACTGATCATCGCCGATGGCGGTGCGCCGGGAACGGCGGGCGATATTCACGTCATTGGCAGCAGCTTGAAAGCCGCCGACACGGTCTTAATTGCAAAAAACAACATCACACTGGAAAGCGCGCAAAACACCGCCGACTGGGCCAACAACAGCAGCAACAACAAAACCGCCATTGGCGCCAGTTTCAACCTCGGCGAACAGAACGGATTCACCCTCGATCTGGGCGCTTCTATCGCCAAGAGCATGGGGACGGGTAGCTCGGTTACCCAAGTCAACACAACTCTGGATACCGGTTCTCTTTCCCTGCATAGCGGACAGGACACCACCCTGGCCGGTGCACAGGTACGGGCAGACAGTATCAATGCGTTGATTGACGGCAATCTCAACATCATCTCGCGTCAGGACACCGAGACGCAGAAAAGCAAACAGGGCAGTGCCGGGATCGGCGGTAGCATCTGTATTCCGCCGTTCTGCTACGGCGCACCTGTGGCCGTGTCTGGAAGTCTGGCCGCTGGCAATATGAACAGCGACTACAAGGCAGTGACAGATCAGAGCGGTTTGTTTGCCGGTAACGGTGGTTATGACATTACCGTCGGTAAAAACACCACCTTGCAAGGCGCGGTAATAGCCAGTGAAGCGTCTCCCGACAAGAATCTGCTTAGCACTGATCGTCTGATCGTCAGCGATATTAAAAATACCAGCGAGATAAGCGCTCAGTCGGCAGGTTTCTCGGCGTCCTATGGCAGCAATTCTGGCTCGAGTGTAGGTGGTAGCGTTCCGTTGTCGCTGAGTGATTCGGACCACAGCAGCACCCGCAGCGCTGTCAGTGAAGGCACCATCATCGTGCGCAACGCTGAGGGGGCGAATGATCTGGTTGGGTTGAATCGCGATACAGCAAACGCCAACCAGACGCTGGATAAGCCAGATGAAAAAGCGATTCAGGAGCGGATTGATCTAATCCAGAGCACCGTTGCGCTTTCAAAAAACATCATCAACAAAGTAGCTAACGCTCAGCAGCAAGCAGCCAGTGACAAAATCAAATCCGCGACGACTGAGGAGGAACGCCAGGCTGCAATCAATGAGTTCGACAGCTGGCGAGCAGGCGGTGACAAACGCTTTATGGCGGATATCGCCGCTGGCGTGATAGCCGCCGGTTTGGGGAGTGTGGGCGGTGCAACGGCGATCGGCGTTGTCGCCAATACCACAGCGGCGGATACCTTCAGAACGATAGGCAACTACGCCGATCAACAACTGGCGGACGCAATACGTAACAAGGACACGACCCTGCAAGCGGCGTGGGCCGAAGGTGGCGCTGCACGTGTCTTGTTGCACAGCCTGGCCGGTGCCGTACAAGGCTTATCGAGTGGCTCGGTAGTAAACGGTGCCCTTAGCGCAGGCACATCGGCAGCAATTATGCCGGCGTTGGATGAGGTTCTGAAAAGTTACGGTATCGGCGTGGCAAGCCGGGATGCATTCGGGACTTTGATCGCCGCAGGCTTTGGGGCGGCGGTCGGCGGCGGTGGTTCGGTTGCGCAGATGAGCGGTGCCGCTATTGCTGCCAATGTTGAGCAGTTCAACCGTCAGATGCACCCGGCAGAAATTCCGCTGATTAAGGCTCAAGCACAAGCATTGGCCAAGGACGCAGGCATTACCGAAGCCGAGGCGGAAACGCGCTTGGCCAGGGCATTGGTTTACTACACCGATGCGGGCTGGCGTACGGTCATTGACGCCAAGGCGACGGCCCCTGATGACATGACCCTCAAGTATTTGGGTATTGCATTAGCCCCATTGGCGGATAGCTACGATGTCACTGCGACGGTCAACGAAGATGTCCCTGTGTTCAGTGACAAAAAGACCTACACGCCAAACGAAACGGCTCGTCTGCTTCAAAATTACAGTGTTAACCACCCTGAGGCGTATGCGGATAATCGGCTGTACGGCGATTATCTGAATCCGAATTTTAACTACATCCCAAAAGCTGAAGACTTTCGAAACAAGGATTTTTATGAAAAGAATCTGAATTTTCGTGAGGGTTTCGGTGATTTCTCGATGGGTGTTCTCACCGGCTCGCCACAGGGGTATTGGAACGCGGCTACGGGCATAGCAACCAATTTCTGGTCTCTGGGCAGCAGCCTTCTCAACAACCCGGCGGATACAACCAGCCAAATCGCAAATGGTCTCTTGTTGTCCATGGCGAGCCCCGATAGGCTGTTCAACAGCTATCGTGATAACAAAAACGATGTAGAGATATTGGCCTCTCTGTATGAATTGCAGGGCAACACGGCCGCTAGCGCGGCAGTTAGAGCCAAATATGATGCGGAAATGGCAATTAACCTTGTGCCCGCGGGCCGGATTGGGAAACTGGGCGAAGTGGGGGCGGAGTCCCACTGGCTAGACCCTATCATTACTGCTGATGGGAAAGGTAAGACATACAGCACGGGTGCCCAGGAACTTACAGCTGAGCAGTATATGAAGCGCGAGCGATGGGCAATGGATCAGTACGAAATTATCCGGAACTCTACTGATGATGTCTCAGATATTGCTAAAAACTTAGGTATTCCAGATTTTCAAGTTGAAAGAGTAAAAGAACATCTGTTTATTCAGGATCATGTGATGCGAGATGGAGGTATACGTCGTTTTGATCCGGATGCCGAGATTGCTGAGGCATGGTCGAGATTTCAAAATGGTACGTACAAGACAGAAGATGTTCAGCTCTTTAAACATGAATATTTTGAGTCTAGATTTGATGGTATTTTTAAAGTTGGCTATGGTGTTGCTCATGATAAAACACAGCTGCGATACCCGAGTCCACTAGGAAACTGAGGAGAGTTGTATGGCGTTTTATATAGAGATGGATAAAGTAGCCGAAACGAAAGAGTATGTTGAATATACGTTTGGCCGGAATTCGGATGTTGGATTGATTCGAATGGATAAAGATGGTGAATCTATTCGCGTGCTGAAAGAGTGCCCTCTAGATAAAAATGGAGCGTGGTCAAAAAGAGCTGCAACAAAATTAGTGCGTCTTTGGAGGGAAGGTCATTTTCCTGATAAGACGGAGTGGGCTTCCTGAAGAAATAGAAGTAGAAATGGAAAAAAGGGCGCCGTTAGCCAGCCTTAAATCAAGGCTAAGGTAAGACTCGCGAGTGGGCAGGTAGAAAAGAACGGGTTTATTTTATTTGGCATGGCAGGAAAATAGATTTTTCTTCTTCGTTTTCCACCGGGCATACCTTTAATAAGGATATTCAGAAGTGAAAAGAACTCCACTGTTAATACTAGCCCTGATTCTCACCTTGTCAGGCTGCCATTCCAACGTCAGGGACTCCTCCCCCAGCCTGCTGAAAGACGGCATCCAGCTACGCCAAAACACGGTAGCTGTCGATGCGCAGCACGCCAAGGTCATCATGAAAGCGTCGGGTAACACATTTCCAGTCGAGTTCTCGGTCCGCCGTGCAGCCGATCCTGACCAGAGAATGGAAGTGCTAGGGACCGTGGTGGACTCTGGCCAAGGCAAGGTGTTCGGCTGGATCGCCAAACTTAACGAAGTGGCCAATAGCGCGGCGGTTAAACGCTTTCCGCAGTTGGAAGTACAAGCCGATGCCGATAAGTCTTTTGAGGTGTCGGGATATTCGAATGGTAGAGACGCCGGCGGCAATTATAGTTGCGGCCCGCTGAAGAACACTTTTACGCCAGAACGAAGCAAGGTCTATCTGGTGGAGTTCCAGTTTGTGGGGCAGGGCTGTGAGCAGCATGTTTACGATGTGACCCTGCCTGAGCAGCGTGTTCCCGTGACGAGCGTACCTGCTGCATAAAAGGGCTCTTCTATTGTTCATGACATAAAACGGGCGACCCAAAAGGTCGCCCGTTTTTATTCACCCCGCGACCTGCGCCCGCAGCCGCCGACCAATCACATCCATCAAATCACAAGCATCACGCAACGGTTCCTGAGACAGGGTTAAACTCTATCAACCCTATTGTATCCACCAACGTTAGGCGGATTGAAGAGTTGGCACTTGATCCTGATACTCAGAAAATTGCGTTGCACGAAGGTCAGGCAGCTGTTCAGCTAGAGAATACTTTTGGCAGTACCTTGAAACGAATGGAGCCAATTCTTGGGCAACCGAATCCAGACTTCGTGTTTGTTGATGGACCTTATGCAGGGAAAACCGTTGACTTTATGTGAACTGATGCCAGCAGGGTTGAACCGCTTAATAAGTTTTTGTTAATAATGCAAAAACTAATTATGAGCAGTTGATAAAGCATATTGATAAGGCAGATATAGTTCCTCTGGATTACAGAGACTTGACGCTTGATAATCAAAGGCTAGTGACAAGCTGGATTGAGGGATTGCCCGCAGCATCGAAAGATAAAATACTGATTTTGAGGTGACGCATGGGAATGTATATAGCAATCGGTGATGGGGTGGGCTGGCTACGTCAAGAGGAGTATTTGATTGTATCGTAGACGGGACGAGAGACAGATTTGGAATCGAGCATGGTGCGTGTGCGCATAAAATATATTCGCCTTTAGATGAGCAAGGACAAAGTTTTATTGTCTTGACCGATGTGGAAGCGAATTGTTTCAATGTTTTTTATCATTGCTGTGAAGAAGCAATGGTGATTTTTCCTGAGAGTAATGTTGGAAAACTGGTGCCTGCGGGTCACATTGAAGGGGTACTGTGGAACTGGTCTGAAGCTCTAAGGTTGATGCGCGGGGATTCTAGGTTTCAAGAATTGGTGTAAGTTAAAAATCAAACTGTCGAGCGTGCCTCTGTGCATAATTGAGCGCTTCGTTAGGCGTGAAAAATGAGGAGATGAAAAAATGGACGGATTTATTTGTACGGCAGCGACTAAAAATAAATCTTCCCTTCTATTCTTAAACTGGTTAATTGCACTGGAGTATTTATGCTTGAGGGTATAAACGAAGATAAACTGCCGTGTGAGGTTTTCAGAGAATTAATAAGTGTTGATAGCACCCTTGGTAATGTACGGCTTAGCGAGCTTTTTCATGAAGAGTTTATCGAGGTGGATAGCTTGGCCCTGCAGCTTATCTGGCATTGGCGGGGGCCAGGAAAAACTGAAGGAATAAGTGACGAATCACTAAACGCTGAGCTGTTGGCAATGTTGAAGAAGGCAGGTTATTTGTAGGGGGAAAGGAGGGGGGATTTACCTTTTTTGGGCTATGCAATAAATGGGCGGGATTATTTTTTTTGCTATGTAATGGCCAGAAGTAAATCTGGCCAATTTTTGATCCCGATTTTTGCCATAAGTTTGCAATGGTGTTGCTCATGTTAAAATACAGTTGCGATATCCGAGTCCACTAGGAAATGGAGGGGAGTTGTATGGCGTTTTATATGGAAATGGATAAAGTCGCAGAAACGAAAGAGTATGTTGAATACACGTTTGGCCGGAATTTGGATGTTGGATTGATTCGGATAGATAAAGATGGTGAGTCTATTCGTCTACTGAAAGAGTGCCCTCTGGATAAAAATGGAGCGTGGTCAAAAAGAGCTGCAACAAAATTAGTGCGTCTTTGGAGGGAGGGTCATTTTCCTGATAAGACGGAGTGGGCTTCCTGAAATAGAAATAGGGCACCGTTAGCCAGCCTTAAGTCAAGGCTAAGGTGCGACTCGCGAGTAGGCAGGTAGAAAAGAACGGGTTTATTTTATTTGGCATGGCCGGAAAAATAGATCTTCTACTTTGTTTTCCACCGGGCAAATGAACGACATGGTTTGAAGATTGCGAATCATGTGTAAATGCTGATCCCTTGGCGTAAACTGCAAGCCAGGGAGCTTTAGACACAATTCAATGTATCGAATAAGCTTGCTTTGAATGCCTGGACAGACCAGAAATTATTTTTGAGTATGATATGAGTATCTTTAGTTGGAGTGCACCTATAGTTCCTGGTGTGACATTGGCTGGTATCGAGTTAGGCTCTGATCTTGAAGATTTTAAAGCTTTGATCAAGGTGTACTGTATTGATTTTGTAAGTGGTCTCTACAAGTTTCCAGAGGCGCCGCTGTTTTTGCTTGAAGTTAATGAGCAGCAGGGTCGAGTATATTTTAAGTTTGCTGTTGCTGACGTTGCCCTTACCGGCTGGTACTGCCAGTTTCCCGAATCGAAGCTGGTTTCATCTGAGACAAGAGCATTGGTAGTTGGATTTTTAGATAAAAAAGTATCTAGTGTTTCTGTCTGGATGTTTGATTACTTCGATGTGTTGGGGGATAAAAAACTCACATATTCGTATCAAGGCCTTTTGGCAGACGGTACTCGACTTGGTTCGAGAATGGATGTGGCCGCTTCTTTCTATGAACTGGTTTATGATGAGGCGGAAGAGTGGTTTTATGAGAAGTCTGGTGGAGTAGTCCTCGGTGGAGGGGGAGGGGACTTGGAGGACTTTAAGGATCAAGAAGTAGCTATGATCATGGTTGTTTAGACTGTGGAAAATGGTGAAGAATGGGCTGGCTTATTTGTTTGTTTATATAGCGGCCAAAAAGTCAACCTGTCCTTTTTTTGTAGTTATAGTTACGGCCCGCTGAAGAGCGCTTTCACCAGAACGAAGCAAGGTCTATTTGGTGGAGTTCCAGTTTGTGGGTGAGGGGTGTGAGCAACATGTTTACGATGTGAGCCAGCCTGAGCAGCGTATTCCCGTGATGAGCGTTCCGGCTGCGTGAAGGGGGATTTTCATTTACCTCGCGTCGCTGTAAATCTCAAAGGAGTGGGATTGTTTCAACAATGCGTTAGTATCGGTCCGACTTATTAAGGAACCCATACATAATGCGAGGCAGTGAATACGCCCAGCTTCGGGCCTTTGTCGCGGTGGTCGAGCACGGCAGTTTCGTGCGGGCGGCGGCTCATTTGGGGATGTCGGCATCGGCGTTGAGTCAGACCATCCGCCAACTGGAAGAGCGGCTGGACGTGCGCCTGCTCAACCGCACCACCCGCAGCGTGTCGCCCAGCGATGCCGGCGCGCGGTTGTTGTTGCGGCTGCAACCGGCGCTCAACGAAGTGGACGCGGCGCTGGCCGGGGTCACGCAAACGCCGGGTACGCCGCCCAGCGGTCGACTGCGCATCAATGCGCCACGGATTGCGGCGATTCATTATCTGGCGCCTTTGATTGGTCCGTTCCTGAACACTTATCCCGGCGTGAGTCTCGACATCGTCACCGACGAGCGTTTGGTGGATATGGTCGCGGGTGGTTTCGACGTCGGGATCCGGCTTGGCGAAAGTCTCGATCAGGACATGATCGCCGTGGAGTTGAGCGGGCATCTGGAAATGATGGTCGTGGCGTCACCGGCGTATATCGAGCAATTCGGCACGCCGCACACGCCGCATGATTTGAGCGAGCATCAATGCCTGTCCTATCGCTGGCCCACAGACGGCAGTCTGTATCGCTGGGAGTTTGAGCGTGCCGGTGAACGGCTGGCGATTTCGGTGAATGGTCCGCTGGTGGTCACGGAGCCGGAAATGCTCACTCGCGTGGCGCTTGAAGGGGCGGGGATTGCGTATCTGTTTGAGCATCAGGTGCGGGAGCACATTACTTCCGGGCGGCTGGTGCATCTGCTGCCGGAGTGGACGCCGGCGTTTCCGGGTTTTTACCTTTATTACCCGAGTCAGCGGCAGATGTCCCCGGCATTGCGGGCGTTTGTGGATTTTGTGAAGAAGCCGATGCCACCGGATTCCTGACCTCGAATAATGGGGGAGAGAGCTTGCTCGCGATAGCGGTGTATCAGTCGCCATCGATGTTGAAAGTTAGTCCGTCATCGCGAGCAAGCCCGCTCCCACAAGGTAATGCATTCCACTGTGGGAGCGAGCCTGCTCGCGAATAGCCGCCGCACCTCGGCCCTCGAAATTATCCCCCATGACAGCAACTGGACGACCCCTTGTCGTCGTATTTGTCGTGGTGTTTCACCCACTCCATGATTTCCTCTTCATTGCGGCCCTTGGGCGTAAGGTCGAGGTAGTTGTAGGCGCCGACCAGCAGGTCCAGGCCTCGTTCATAGCTGGAATAGGTGTGGAAGATCTCGCCGGCGGGGTTGCGATAAAACACGCTGAGGCCGGGGAGTTCTTCTTCGGTCCACGGGTTTTTTTCGTAGTTGTAGGTCGCCGTTCCGGCCGCGATGTCTTCGGCTCGGGCCGAGACGCCAAAGTCGTAGTTGAAATCACAACCGTCTGACGACACCCAGTCGAATTTCCAGCCCATGCGCCGCTTGAAGGCCTGGAATTCGGCGAACGGTGCGTGGGAAACCGCCACCACCGCCACGTCATGGTGGGCCAGGTGCAGGTTGGCGCCGTCGATGTGGTCGGACAGGAACGAGCAGCCGGTGCAGCCTGCGTCCCAGCCTTTGGCGAACATGAAGTGATAGATGATGAGTTGGCTGTTGTCGCCGAATAGATCGGCCAGTTTCAATTCGCCGTTCGGGCCCTGGAAGCGATAGTCCTTGTCGATTTTTACCCAGGGCAAGGCGCGGCGCTCAGCGCTGAGTCTGTCGCGTTCCTTGGTGAAGGCTTTTTCGTGTGTCAGGTGTTGCTTGCGGGCGGCGAGCCATTCTTCTCGCGAGACGACGGGATGATTCTGAACGTTCATTGGGTTTTCTCCTGCGGGATGCTGGGAGTTGGCTTACACAGCCTAGTCGTTCGGCCTGTGGGAAATTCGACATACCACCGGTCGGTACCGTTCAAAACCTCGGCTGAACGGCTACCCGCGCCGTCGGTCACAACCTATGAAGGCCATCACACACTCTGGCTTGGAGGTTGAAAGGATGACGACTTATAACTGGGATTTGATCGAACGCTTGCTGCACGAAGTGCAGCACGGTGAGGGCAGCTACACGCCTCGGGCCTACGCCGAGCAGTACGCGGCGGAGAAAGCGTCGGAAGGCGAGCAGACTGAGAACCTGGATCACCTGAAAGCGGTGGCCGGCGAGTACGAAAAGTTACTGCTGGAACGCGGTTATATCGAGCCCCGGCCGGAAGAGCAGGGCGGCAGCGGCTCGAACTACATTTTGACGCAGCGAGGATCGAGTTTGTTGAGCCTGATCGACAGCAGCATTCCGGGGAATGATCATCCGCGCCAAGTGCTGGATGAGCAGCAGGATGCGCTGGATGAAGTGACGTTCGATCAGGTGGCGTCGAAAGCGCAGATCGCCTGAAGAACACCGCAAAACTAATGTGGGAGCGGGCTTGCTCGCGAAAGCGTCGTCTCAGTCGATATCAATGTTGACTGACATGACGCCTTCGCGAGCAAGCCCGCTCCCACAGTTGGATTTGTGTTGAGTTCAGCCTTGTTTAACGGCTTTCAGGCATTTCAAATCATTGAAGTCCTTCCTCACCCCATCAATCTTCTTCAACAACCGCTGCCGCTGCTCCGGCGTGCTTTCGGCCATCAAATCCACCAACAGTCCCCGGGCCTGTGCCTCGGTGTTGGCGTAGGCCTGGCGGTAAGCCGGTGTCCATAAACTCTCACGATTGACCAGAAGCATCTCGATCCGCTGTGGGAATTCTGCACTCTGGCGCTGCGCAACGGCCGCGCTGAATTGCTTCTGCCAATGCACGCGGTTGGCGATCCATTGTTGATTCTGGTCGCCCAAGGCTTTTGACCACGCCGTCACCCGTTGCTGCTGGGTCGGGCTGAGCGGTCCGAGCCAGTCATTCAGGCGTTTGTCCATGCGCTCGCCACGGTCCTTGATTTGCTGATCCAGGGATGGCTTGAGGTAGTCCTCCTGGCGTTTGCGCTGATCCTTGGCGAAGGCGTCGTTCATCTCCGCCACTTGCTGGTCATTCAGTCCTTGCAGCAATTCGATGGCCGACGGGGTGATCTCCTTGGCAGTCTGGGCGATGGCTTGCTTGGCTTCCTGGGTGCGGGCCTTGAGCGCCTCGTCGGTGACCTGATTGGTTTCGACCATCGCCTGCAACCGGTCCAGCCAATCGAGGTAACCCGGCAGTTGGGTGGTGCAGTGCCAGCTCAGGTGTTCCTTGAGGCGTTCGTTGAACCAGCCTTTTTGCTCGCCGTTCATGTCCAGGTAGTCGCTGAGCGTCCACGGAATGATCACGTCGAGGTTGCGGTAGGCCAGGCCCATGCGGCTGCAGGCGCCGAGGGCCAGGGTGATGGTCAGCAGTAGAGCAACGCGTTTAAACCAGCGCGACATGGGCGAGTCCTTGCGAAGCCTGGCTTCTTTAAAGGTGTCTCTATGTGAACGCAAGATAAGCCCGGCAGTTCAAGCCGATCAATAGAAGGCGCGTTCGGCCTTGAGGGTGACCAGCCCGTCGCATTGGCTGTTGTGCCCGGAGTAGGCGGAACAATCGCTGCCGCTGAGGTTGGAGTCGCTGTAGATCAGGTCCAGGTCGACGCCCATGAACGCGCGGGATAGTTGCAGCGACCAGTCGGTGAAACTGCCGATTGCACCACCGTCGACCGACACCGGCGTGTTGAGCTGGTGGGTGGTGTATTTCATGCTGATCCCGATGCCGAACGGCTGGTTACCACCGAGGTCGGCGAACACGGTGCTGTTCTGTTTGTCGGGGTCGTTGCTGAAGGCGGCGCCGAAACGGCTGCCGAGAAAGGTCAGGCCACCGAATAGCTCCTGGCTGTCGAGGGTGTCCACTTTCGGATAGCTGTAATGGATCATGCCGACTTCGTAGCCGAGGGTTTTATCGAAGGGTTGCTTGAAGCCCATGTAGGAATCGACTTCGAGGTTGCTGCCTGGGCTCAAGCCCATGCTCGGCGACCATTGGCCCACATAGAAGCCGCTGTCATGGCTCAGGTCGAGACCACCGTGGAACGAGCCGGTGCTGGAAGGCTTGACCAACCCTTGGGCCATGCTGCGGCTCGGGGTAGTGCCGAGCTTGAGGTCGAAGTCGCCCAACTCGCGCTGGAAAATTTGCGCGTTGGCACTCGAGCACGACAGCAGGAGGGCGCCGAGCAATAGATAGGAGGGTTTGAGCATGCGTCACTCCATGACCGCGAGGAAGCAGGAACCGAAATCTGCTGAAACGCTTAATCTAGACGTGTGCAAGCATACCGGCGAATGCTCGGCATTGAGGGCCGTTCGTCGATTTCTGAAAAATATTGATGGGTTTTGCGAGGTGTTGCGAGGAGGTTCCAGTCCAAGCGCTTCGACGTTCAAAGCGCTTACGGACCAGTTAAAGCAGGGTGTTACTTCTTGCCGAGCGTGATTTGCTTCGACGGGCCGAATGTCTGGCCGCTGACGCCTTTGGCAATTTGCTGGATCTCGCCACCGGACTTGAGGAAAGCAGCGATCTGGTTGTTGATCGATTCGCTGGTTTCAACGGCTGGAGCTGGCTTTGCTTTGCTGTTGGATGCTTTTACACGCATGGCGGCCATTAACCTGTAGAAAATTAACTTGGCCAAGCATCGTACAGGAAATACTTGACAATTGCTTGGTAAATATCCCCCTGAAATAACCAAGGCAATCACTCGATTATTCACAAGTTATTGTCCGAATTACCCGGCTAAGCTGCTGTTTTAAATAAGAAGATGGGCAGTGAAAACGCACCTTGAGCTCGACGGAGGCTGACTCGGGGCGCAGGATCCGTCTGACGAGCGGCTGCAAGCCCGTCGACAAACCCAGGAAAATCAAGGCTTGCAGAGGATTTTCTCGCGCCACCGGGCCGGCCGGCGAACGCGGCTCGCAAAACCGGGTAGAATGCCGCCCACGCAATGAGGGTATTGGAAATGGCTTTAGTCGGGCGCTACAACAGTTTGCAAGTGGTTAAACACACTAACTTCGGTTTATATCTGGACGGTGGCGCGGACGGTGAAATCCTTCTGCCCAATCGTTATATCCCTAAAGATATTCCCAGCGAAGATGAAGATTGGCTCAACGTTTTTGTTTATCTGGACAGCGATGACAAACTTATCGCTACTACCGAAACGCCGAAAGTTCAGGTCGGTGAATTCGCCAGTTTGAAAGTCGTTGAAGTCAACAGCATCGGCGTGTTCCTGGATTGGGGCCTGCCGAAGGACCTGTTGCTGCCGTACTCCGAAGAAAAACGCCAGATGACCGCCGGCGAGTATGTGGTGGTGCACGTCTACCTCGACAAGCACACCCGCCGCATCACCGCGACCGCGCGCCTGGACCGCTACCTGGACAAGACCCCGGCCAACTACACCCCGGGCCAGGAAGTTGACCTGCTGGTGGCCGAAGCGACCGACATGGGTTTCAAGGCGATCATCAACAACAAGCACTGGGGCTTGATCCACAAGAACGAAATCTTCAAGTTCATGCGCGCCGGTAAAGAAGAGAAGGGCTTCATTAAAGAAGTTCGTACCGACGGCAAGATCAGCCTGAGCCTGCAACCAGTCGGCGAAGAAGCGGCTACCAGCCTGAACTCGAAGATCCTCACCAAGTTGCGCGATAACAACGGCACCCTGCCGATCAGCGACAAGAGCGATCCGACCCTGATCAGCAGCATGTTCGGCGTCAGCAAAGGCAACTTCAAGAAGGCCATCGGCGCGTTGTACAAGAACGGCCAGATTGTCATTCATGCGGATCGCATTGAACTAAGCTGACCGCGCACTGGCCCCATGTAAATCGATGACATGGGGTTGGACTGCGATGAAAAAGGCTCTCCTGGCTTACGCTGGCACCTTGCTGGCGTTTCTCGTGCTCGACGGCCTCTGGCTCGGCGTGCTGATGGCGCCGACCTACCGCGCGCTGCTCGGCCCGCTGATGCTCGACCAACCGCTGCTGGCCCCGGCAGCGTTGTTCTACCTCCTTTATGTCTTCGGTTGTGTGGTGTTTGTGGTATTGCCGGCGCTGAGCTGGCAACGGGCCGCTCGCCTGGGGGCGTTGTTGGGGTTGGTGGCTTATGGCACTTATGACTTGAGCAACTGGGCGACGCTGAATGGGTGGTCGGCGGGGTTGGCGGTGATGGATATGGCGTGGGGTACTTTTGCGACGTGTGTGGCTTGCACTGTCGGGCATTGGGTTGCGCGTAGGGTGCGGTGATTTGAGTTGTCTGTGATGACGTCTTCGCGAGCAAGCCCGCTCCCACAGGGGATTTGCGTGAGATGAAGATTTTCAGCCAAACATAAATTCTCTGTGGGGGCGGGCTTGCTCGCGAATTGACTGCGCAGCAGTCACCCATTCCAGTTGTATACATAAAACTTTGCACCGTTAGCAGGCGCCTGCGCCCTGTTCATGGGCATTCGTTGCCCGAAAACCGATCTGAAACCTATCCCCCCGCCGCTTGAAAGCCGTGTTCTGTCACATGTTAAACGCCTATGGCACGCATTCTGCGTAGCAACTCGTATACAAACGATGCCGGCTCCCGTACGCAGTGCGGTGGGTCGGTTCTGACGAGGAGCCCCGCGATGACCGAGCAAGTGCCCAACGGCTATAGCCCCCGCCTGTATAACCAGGATCTGGGGCCGCTGCCGCAGAAATGGAATTGGTACAACATCTTCGCTTTCTGGATGAGCGACGTGCACAGCGTTGGTGGTTATGTGTTCGCCGCCAGCCTGTTTGCCCTTGGGCTGGCGAGTTGGCAGGTGTTGATCGCGTTGCTCGGCGGGATCTGCATCGTGCAGTTGATCGCCAACCTGGTGGCTAAGCCGAGCCAGCAAGCGGCGGTGCCGTATCCGGTGATCTGCCGGTTGGCGTTCGGCGTGTTCGGCGCGAATATTCCTGCGGTCATTCGTGGCCTTATCGCGGTGGCTTGGTACGGGATTCAGACCTACCTGGCGTCCAGTGCGCTGATCATTGTCGTCTTGCGGTTTTTTCCTACGATGGCAGCCTACGCCGAACCGCACTTTGCCGGTTTGTCCTACCTGGGCTGGTTCGGTTTCCTCAGTTTGTGGTTCGTCCAGGCGCTGGTGTTCTGGACTGGGATGGAATCGATCCGTCGTTTCATCGATTGGGCAGGACCCGTGGTGTACGGCGTGATGTTCATGCTCGCCGGCTGGATCGTCTGGCAGGCCGGTTGGAGCAATATCAGCTTCACCCTCGCGGAAAAATCCCTCTCTGGCTGGGAAGCTTTCGGACAAGTCATCGTCGCGACGGCGCTGGTGGTGTCGTACTTTTCCGGGCCAACCCTGAATTTCGGCGATTTCAGTCGCTATTGCCGCAGCATGGCGGACGTGCGTCGCGGCAATTTCTGGGGCCTGCCGGTGAATTTTCTGGCGTTCTCGCTGGTGACGGTGGTGATCGTCTCCGGCACCTTGCCGGTGTTCGGTGAAATGCTCCACGACCCGATTGCCACGGTGGCGCGCATCGACAACAGCGTGGCGGTGCTGCTCGGTGCTTTCGCCTTCGTCACCGCGACCATCGGCATCAACATCGTCGCCAACTTCGTGTCCCCGGCGTTCGACTTCGCCAACGTCGCCCCGAGCAAAATCAGCTGGCGTGCCGGTGGCATGATTGCCGCCGTGGCGTCGATCTTCATCACCCCGTGGAACCTGTTCAACAACCCTGAAGTGATCCATTACACACTTGATGTACTCGCGGCGTTTATCGGTCCGTTGTTCGGGATTCTGCTGGTGGATTACTACCTGATCAAAAAGCAGCAGATCGATGTGGATGCGTTGTTCGATGACGGACCGAGCGGTAAGTATTACTACAGCGGTGGGGTCAACTGGACGGCAGTCAAGGCACTGATTCCAGCCACGTTGATGGGCGTCGCGATCACCTTCACGCCAGTGCTGCAACCGATGGCCAACTTTGCCTGGTTCACCGGTTGCTTCCTCGGCGGTGCGATTTACTTCGTTTTGGCTTGGCGTGAGCAAACTCGGCCCACGGTCGCGATGGTGACCACTGGCTAAACGCAGTCCATTGTGGGAGCGGGCTTGCTCGCGAAAGCGGTCTGTCATTCAACAACAATGTTGAATGTAATGGCCTCTTCGCGAGCAAGCCCGCTCCCACAGGATTGTCTTTGCTCGGTATATCTCTTACAGGCGGCATTTTCTGGCCATCTGGTTAATAATCGACAGCATAATTTTTCGCCCCAGCCTTGAGCTGGGGCTTTGCTTTTTACTGTCGAGTCACTGCCATGGATTGTGTTTTCGAGGTGTTCCGGTGAGCGCCACCCGGCGTAGCGCCGATGGGTTTGCCCTGCAAGTGATGCTCGGGCTGTGCCTGATCTGGGGCGTGCAGCAGGTGATGATCAAATGGGCGGCGCCGGACATTGCACCGGTCATGCAAGCCGCCGGGCGTTCGGGCATTTCTGCGTTGCTTGTAGGACTTCTCATCTGCTGGAAGGGTGGTTGGGATCAAGTCAGCCATACGTGGCGCGGTGGACTACTGGCCGGCGCGTTGTTTGGTCTGGAGTTCTTCTTTATTTCCGAAGGCCTGCAATTGACCACCGCCGCGCACATGTCGGTGTTCCTCTACACCGCGCCGATCTTCACCGCGTTGGGCGTCCATTGGCTGTTGCCGAGCGAGCGTTTAAGACCGGTGCAATGGCTGGGGATTTTTCTCGCGTTTGTCGGGATCGCCATCGCGTTTGCCGGCGGCGTGTCCTGGGACAATCTCGACCATCGCATGTTGATGGGCGATGCGTTGGGCGTTCTGGCCGGTGCCTCGTGGGGCGCGACCACGGTGGTGGTGCGAGCCTCGCGGCTGTCGGAAGCACCGGTGACCCTGACCTTGTTCTATCAATTGATCGTCGGTTTTGTCGGCCTGTTGCTGATCGCGGTCCTCAGCGGCCAGGTCTCCCACGTCAGCCTGACCACGGTGGCGGTGGCCAGCGTGCTGTTCCAGGGTTTGGTGGTGTCGTTCTTCAGTTACCTGACTTGGTTCTGGCTGTTGCGCCGCTATCTGGCGGCGAACCTGGCAGTATTTTCGTTCATGACGCCGCTGTTCGGCGTCACGTTCGGCGTGGTGTTACTGGGGGAAGACCTGAGCCTCAACTTCGTGATCGGCGCGGTGCTGGTGCTGCTCGGCATCACTTTTGTCAGCGCTGAGCAGTGGGTGCGCCGTCGTTTACGCAGAGCCCTCGGCCAGCACTGAGCGGGCCCAGCAGCAAACCGCCTGCGATCAGCAAGCCGCTGCCGGCGACGATCAGCGCAGGTTGCAGGCCACCGCTGAAATGGCTGCTGGTTGCTGCCAACAAAGGCCCGGCGAGTTGTCCCACGGCAAAGCACGCGGTCAGCAATCCGGCATTGCGCTGAGTGGCGTGGGGTGCCAGTTCCCGGGAGCGTTGCATCACCAGTTGCATGCAGGCCAGGAACGGCGTGCCACACAGGATAACGCCCAGCGCCAAGCCCGGGCCGCTGCCCAGCAAGCAGGCGAACACCCCGGCGGCTTGCAACCACAACGTCGCCATCAGCCAATGCCGCGTGGCATTCGGGTTATGTCGACGCAAACTCACCAGCACCACGCCAATCGCTGCCGCAAGGCCGAAGCATGGCCAGAACAGATCCGCCATCCATTGACCATGGAACTGCGCGTTGGCCATTTGCGAGAGGAACGTGGCCGGGATGATGTAGCCCAAGCCGTACAAACCATAGATCAGCCCTAAACGACCGATGCCCTGATTGCCTGATGTATTGACGGTCGGTGCGGCTACTGCGGCAGTCGGTTGCGGCAGGAAGGGCAGAATCCCCAGCAGCATTACCAGCGCAACAGCGGCGTACACCAGCCACAACGTTGCGGAAGTTTGCCCCAACAGGTGTGAGCCCAAGGCCAACAACCCCGTCAGAAAAATCCCCAAACCCGGTCCGGCAAATACCAACGCACCCAGCCGTGGGCGCCCGGCCGCCGCAGCCAATGGCTGGCTCAACGCAGTGATCATCACCAACACCCAGGCGCTGGCCACGCCGGTGCCAAAGCGCAGCAGCAGATGGGACCAAAAGCCGTTGGCCCAGAACGACGCCAGGGTCAGCAGCACACACAGCCACAATCCACCCAGCAACCGCAGGCGAACGTGGTGATGACGACGAGCGAACATCGCGTCCACCGCGCCAACGAAGTAACCGAGGTAGTTGGCCGCCGCAATCAGACCGGCGGCAGTCAGGTCGATCTGGCCTTCGCTGAGCAGGTGCGGCAGTTGCGGCGTCAGGGCGAAACGCCCGATGCCCATGGCCATCATCAAGGCGATGAAGCTGGCGGTTAAGCGAATCAGAGGGGACATGGTCTGAATTCCAGCAGAGGATCAATGACCGTCAGGCTAGGACTGATTGACTTTCTTTTAAAATGAATAATAGTGAGTAACTTGTTCTGATTAGGAGAAAGGTGTGGAATTCAGCCAATTGCGGATTTTCCAGGCTGTTGCGCAAGAGGGTTCCATCACTCGCGCTGCCGAACGCCTGCACCGGGTGCCGTCGAACCTGTCGACCCGCCTTAAACAACTGGAAGAGCAACTCGGCGTCGAACTTTTCCTGCGTGAGCGTCAGCGTTTGCAGTTATCACCTGCGGGAAAAGTCCTGCTGGACTACACCGCCAAGCTGTTTGCCCTGCACGACGAAGCCAGTGCGGCGGTGCAGGGCGGGCAACCGGCCGGTGACTTCGTGCTCGGCACCATGTACAGCACGGCCGCTATCCACCTTCCGGGGCTGTTGGCGCGCTACCACCGCACCTATCCGGCGGTGAACCTGCAAGTGCAGTCCGGCCCCAGCGGTGAATTGCTCGAAGGCTTGCTCACCGGGCGGCTCGATGCGGCATTGGTGGACGGTCCGCTGCAACTGGCGGGCCTTGACGGCGTGCCGTTGTGCGACGAACGGCTGGTGCTGATCAGCGAGGCCGATCACCCGCCGATCCTCAGCGCGATGGATGTGCAAGGGCGCTCGGTGTTCACCTTTCGCCAAGGCTGTTCCTACCGGATGCGCCTGGAAGCCTGGTTCGCCCATTACCACGCGGCGATGGGCCGGGCGATAGAGATCGAGTCTTATCCGGGAATGCTCGCCTGCGTGATCGCCGGCTCGGGTGTGGCGCTGATGTCGGAGTCGATGCTCGCCAGCCTGCCGGGCCGCGAAAGCGTGGCGGTGCATCCGTTGGCCGAACCGTTTGCCAGCGCCACCACTTGGTTGATGTGGCGCAAAGGCATGGTGGGGGCGAATCTGAACGCCTGGCTTGAGCAGCAACAAATGGTCTATCCGACGGTGCCGAGCCAGGCGCTGGCGACGGCTTGAACTATTGGTCAGGTATTTTGATCAATTCAGTAACAGATCATTGCGATCTTGGGCGAGCATTGCGTAGGACTTCGGACTATTATCAGTGCGAAGTGGCTACAGAATTTTGGCCACTCGGCACTACCCTGAAGGGGGCACCATGAAAGAGAAAATCCAAAACTGGCTGCACGACCTGGGTGTCGCACTCGGTTTGATCGAACCGCCTCTGCAACCTGTGCCTATTCGCACTGACGACGAACAGCGCCGACGCCAGCAGCGTCGCCGGTAAATTGCGGACGGTGCCTGCGGCGAGCGTTGTGGCGAGGGGGCTTGCCCCCCGTCCGGCTGCGCAGCAGTCGTAGATAGGCCAACATGGTCTGCCTGATACAACCGGGGTGAATGGTTTCGGGGCTGCTCCGCAGCCCAACGGGGGCAAGCCCCCTCGCCACAGTTTCTCGGCTGTACTTGGCAATCCCTCTCAATGCCGTCCGATCCTCACTAAAAACCGACTCAAATCCTCCGCCGTCCTGGCGTCCTTGAGCATCCGGTCTTCTTCCGCCGTAAACGCCGTCAACCCCAACTCATCTTCCAGATGGAAGATCAATTCTTCGATATCTTCTTTATCCAGGCCCAACTGCGCCAGGCTGGCGTTGTCGTCGAAGTCATCCTGACGTTCCAGCAGGCGGCTGATGAAACGGTGCACGGCAGCGCGAACGGCGGCTCTGGTCATAGTCGTTCTTCGAGGGCGTTATTGTTGTTTTCCCTTGGCTGAGTACAGCAGGCTTCAGCCGTGGGAGCGCTGCCACTCGTCAATCATCGTGCGCAAATGTTCCCCGGAGAAACTGCCGAAATGCCCGCCATGCACCGTTCGGATCGGCAGCGCGTGCAAGCGTTGCAAACTGCGGGCGTAGTCGTCGAGGTTGGAATGGTAGGCGTCTTCGATCAGCGGGCCGTCGTAGATGATGTCGCCGCTGAACAAGGTCTCGGTGGCCGCTTCATACAGGCTGATGCCGCCCGGCGAATGCCCTGGCGTGTGCAGCACTTGCAGCACGCGATCCCCTAGGTCCAGCACATCGCCTTCTTCAATCATCCCGGTGGCTGGCGCAGCTTTGACCCGGTATTCGGCGTAGCACAACGGGCAGTCAGGATGCGCTTCGAACATCTCGTCGCCGACAAACGCCGTGCTCAAGGTGTTCTCGCCATCGGGCTCGGCGAGGATTTGCGCTTCGGCCGGGTGCACCAGCCGTTCGGAAAATTCGTGATGCCCGGCGATGTGGTCGAAATGGCAATGACTGGCCACCGCCACCAGCGGCCGCTCGGTGATCCACGGCAATTGCTCGCGCAAGCTCACCAGCCCGGAACCGCTGTCCAGCAGCAAGTCCTTGTCGCGGCCCTGGATGTGCCAGAGGTTGCAGCGGTAGAAGGGCCGGATGTAAGGCTCGTGAATCAGGCGGATGCCGTCGGCCAGGGTTTTGACCTCGAACCACTGATCGCGAGAAACAATCTTCATAACGGTTTTCTCCAGACGAAAAAAAACGGGTGTGGCAACCGACGCCACACCCGTCGAAGAAAGCATCAGTTCTTTATAGAAAGCTTAGACGGCGCTCGCCACCACGGCCGGGCGACGGGACATCAGGCTGACCAGCACAAAGCTCACCAAGCCCACGCCGAGGCTGTAATAGATCGGGGAGTTGGCATCCAGGCCATCCTTGTACATGAACACCAGCGCTGTGGCGAAGCCCATGCCCATGCTGGCGATAGCGCCGGCGGTGGTCGCGCGTTTCCAGAAGATCGCACCGATCAACGGGATCAGCATGCCGCCTACCAACAGGTTGTACGCCAGGGTCAGGGCGCTGATCACGTCGTTGACTACCAGGGCGATGCCGAGCACCACCAGGCCAGTCAAGAGGGTGAACAGGCGGTTCATGCCCAGGCTCGACTGTTTACCGCCACGCAGTTTTGGCAGAAGGTCTTCGGTCAGGGTGGTGGCCGCGGCGAGCAGGCCGGCGCTGGCGGTGGACATCATCGCAGCTAGGGCCGCAGCGATCACCAGGCCACGGATACCGTCCGGCAGGGACAGCTTAACGATGGCGGCGAAGGCGTTGTTGACGTTGTCCAGGTCCGGGATCAGCACGTGAGCGGCCATGCCGATCAGGGCGCAGGCCAGTCCGTAAAGGATGCAGTAGAAGCCTGCGAACGTACCGGCGACTTGAGCCACTTTGGCGCTCTTGACGGTGAACACACGTTGCCAGATGTCCTGGCCGATCAGGATGCCGAAGAAGTAGATCATGAAATAGGTGATGATCGTGTCCCAGCCGATGGTGGTGAAGCTGAAGGCGCTCGCCGGCAGTTTCAACACCAACTCATCCCAGCCGCCGACGCGATACATGCAGATCGGCAACAGGATGAACATCAGGCCCACGGTCTTGATCACGAACTGGACGATGTCGGTCAGGGTCAGCGACCACATGCCGCCGATCGCCGAGTAGATCACCACCACGCCACCGCCGAGCAGTACCGAAATCCAGAACGGCAGGCCGAACAGCACTTGCAGCACGGTGCCGATTGCCAGGATCGAGACCACGCCGATCATCAGCGCGTACGCCAGCATGATCACCGCGCTCGCCGAGCGGGCCATCGGGTTGTAGCGTTTTTCCAGGACCTGGGTAACGGTGTAGATCTTCAGTTTCAGCAGCGGTTTGGCGAGGAACAGGTTCAGCGCCACGATCCCGCAACCCAGTGCGGCGCACAGCCAGAAACCGGAGATGCCATGCACGTAGCCCAAACGCACGGTGCCGACGGTGGACGCGCCGCCCAGTACGGTGGCGGCCATGGTGCCCATGTACAGGCTCGGGCCGAGGTTACGACCGGCGACCAAAAAGTCTTCGTTGGTCTTGGCTTTGCGCATGCCGTAATAGCCGAGTATCAGCATCGCGGCGGCGTAGATGAGTACGACGAATAAATCCAATGCCATGATGGCGTGTCTCCAATTGTCTTTTTTATGGTGAAACAAAGGTGTTTCTGTGGGGCTGCTCTCTGTGGGAGCGGGCTTGCTCGCGAAGGCGTCGGTACATTCAACATCAATGTGACTGACAGTCCGCTTTCGCGAGCAAGCCCGCTCCCACAGGGGTAATGCGTTGAATCAGGCGGCTTGGCGCAACGCCGGTTTACCGAGCGAGTCCGTGCCCTTACTACGCGCATCCTGCGGCCCAAACACTTCCCGCGGTTCCGGGAACAGGCTCAGCAATGTCAGGTACACCAGCGAAGCCAGGCCCAGGGTCACCGGCAGGCTGATGTCGATGCCACCGGCCAGATCGCCCAGCACACCGACGAACTGCCCCGGCAGGTTCACGAAGCACAGGCCGACCAGTGCACTCGGGATCCACGCACCCAGGCCACGCCAGTTCCACCCGTGGGTGAACCAGTAGCGGCCACCTTTCTCGCCACGGGTGAACACCTGCAGGTCATCCGGGCAGTAGAAGCCGCGACGTACCACCAGGCCGATGATCATGATCACCATCCATGGGGTGGTGCAGGTGATGATCAGCACGGCGAAGGTCGACACGCTCTGCACAAGGTTCGCCGCAAAGCGCCCGATGAAGATGAAGGCAATCGACATCACACCGATCAGCAACGTCGCCTTGACCCGCGACAGCACCCGTGGGAACACGCTGGACATGTCCAGCCCGGTGCCATACAGCGAGGTGGTGCCGGTGGACATGCCGCCGATTACCGCGATCAGGCACACCGGCAGGAAGAACCAGCTCGGCGAAACGGCCAGCAGACCGCCGACGTAGTTGTTGGCCGCGATGTAGTCCGGTGCCTTGATCGCCACGATGGTCGCGGTGGCCAGGCCGAACAGGAACGGGATGAAGGTCGCGATCTGCGAGATGACCACTGCCGCCATGATCCGGCCTTTTGGCGTGTCGCGCGGGATGTAGCGCGACCAGTCACCGAGGAACGCACCGAAGGAAATCGGGTTGCTCATGGCCACCAGCGCCGCGCCGATGAACGCAGCCCAGAACCCTGGTTGCCCCATGCTGACGGTGCCGGCGTAGTTCACATCGAAGGGACCTGCGAACGCGAAGATGCCCAGCAGGAACAACAGGCTGGCGCTCCACACCGCGATCTTGTTGACCCACAGCAGGAAGCGGAAGCCGTAGATGCACACGGTCAGCACCAGAATCGCGAACAGACCGTAGGCCAGGCCCAGGGTCAGGTCGGTTTCCGGCAGGCCGATCAGGCGTTTGGCGCCACCGATCAACGCATCCCCCGAACTCCACACCGAGAGCGAGAAGAAGGCGATGGCGGTCAGCAGCGACAGGAACGAACCGACGATCCGCCCGTGCACGCCGAAGTGTGCACCGGAAGACACGGCGTTGTTGGTGCCGTTGATCGGGCCGAACAGGCCCATCGGCGCGAGGATCAGCGAACCCAGCAGTACGCCCAGCACAATCGCCCAGACACCGGCCTGGAACGAGAGGCCGAACAGCACCGGGAAACTGCCGAGCACGGCGGTGGCAAAGGTGTTGGAACCGCCGAAGATCATCCGGAACAAGTCCGTCGGGCCTGCGGTGCGTTCGCTGTCCGGGATCTGTTCGACCCCGTAAGTTTCAATTTGCGTAAGGCTTTGGTCTTTGTCTTTGTTGTTGTTATTCATGATCAGCTCCGATCATAAAGGCGCGCTCATCGTGTGTGAGCGTCACCTGTTTGGCTAAGGGGATGGCAGCCCTTCCGGCATTGCGGACAAATGTTCATGACAGGCCAGCCATAGGCCTTGTTGTTCTTGGCCAGACGCTTGTTTCTTGAAAACAATCGTCTCGCGCTCCTGGCTGAAGTGTTGCTCCCCTTGCATGCGCAGCTCGGTGGCCACGTCATGGATGAAAATCGCCACGTCACCCTGCAGGCTGACAAAGGCGTTGCTCGACGTGCACGACAGCACTTCGAAGCCATCCTCGGCGCGCCAGTTGTCCCACAACGCCTGGTAGGCATCGCGCGACAGCAGCGGCTGTTCGAGGGTGTAGAACACGAAGCTGGCATCGGCGCTGAAGGCGCCGAAGTAGGCTTCGCGATCGTTACGGGCAAAAGCAGTCACCAGATCGGCGGCGGCTTTCAAAACCTGATCGCGTTCGTTCATGATCAATCCTCAGCGGTGGGACACGCCAGGCAGTACGCAGAGCATTTCGTACAGCAGGTTGGCGGCCAGCAGCGAGGTATTACCGGTGGTGTCATAAGCGGGCGAGACTTCTACCAGATCGCAGCCGACCAGGTCGAGACCTTGGCAGCCACGCACGATTTCGATTGCCTGAATGGTCGTCAGACCACCGATTTCCGGGGTGCCGGTGCCAGGAGCCCAGGCCGGGTCAATGCCGTCGATGTCGAAACTCAGGTACACCGGACCGCCGCCGACTTTCTCGCGAACTTCGGCCATCAGTGGCGCCAGGGATTTGTGCCAGCACTCTTCGGCTTGAACCACACGGAAGCCTTGTTTACGGCTCCAGTTGAAGTCTTCGGAGGTGTAGCCCTGGGCGCGCAGGCCGATTTGCACCACGCGGTCGGGGTCCAGAAGACCTTCTTCGACGGCGCGACGGAAGGTGGTGCCGTGGGCGATTTTCTCGCCGAACATGTGATCGTTCACATCGGCGTGGGCGTCGATGTGCACCAGGCCAACCTTGCCGTGCTTTTTATGGATCGCACGCAGGATCGGCAGGGTGATGGTGTGGTCGCCGCCCAGGGTCAGGGGGATCACGTCGTGTTCGAGGATGCTGTGGTAGGACTCTTCGATGATCCGCACGGCGTCCAGCAGGTTGAAGGTGTTGATCGCCACGTCGCCGATGTCGGCAACCGACAGCGAATCGAACGGGGCAGCGCCGGTGGCCATGTTGTACGGGCGGATCATCACCGATTCAGCGCGGATTTCGCGAGGTCCGAAGCGGGTGCCGGGGCGCAGGGAAGTACCGATGTCCAGCGGCACGCCAATAAAGGCAGCGTCCAGGCCGGCAGCGGTCGTCAAATGGGGGAGTCGCATCATGGTGGCGATGCCGCCGAAGCGCGGCATTTCGTTGCCGCCCAGTGGTTGGTGAAGAATCTTGTCCACGGGTAAGGCCTCATCGTCGTTGTTTTATTTATGTCGGCACGCCGTTCACGGAAGGTACGGGCACCGCTGTGGGCCGATAATGCGAAATGTAGTGGACGGGAAGAATCGCTACGGGCAAATACTTAGTTCAGATTTTTCTAAACTAATGGCGGGGACGGCGATAGACTTCCGCCAAGCGCAGAATCGCTGACACCTGTCATTCATCGGCCGGACACCGCATCTCATGTGGGAGCGGGCTTGCTCGCGAAGGCGTCGTGTCAGTCGAAATCAATATTGCCTGACACACCGCTTTCGCGAGCAAGCCCGCTCCCACAAGGATTGTGTTTCCACAGAAGCCTCGCGCGTATCCTTGTAACAGGAGCCCCCATGGCCAACGCTTTACCCGACCTGAAACTATTGCGCATCTTCGTCAGCGTGGTTCGTCATCAGGGGTTCGCCAACGCCCAGCAAGAGCTCAACCTCTCGACCTCGGCCATCAGCACTTACATGAGCCAGCTCGAAGCGGCGCTGGGCCTGGTGCTCTGCCATCGCGGGCGCGGCGGTTTCAGCCTGACCAGCAAGGGTGAGTTGTTCCATCAGGAAACCTTGCGGCTGCTCGGCGAACTCGAAGGTTTCGAGCAATACGCGGCAGCGCTCAAGGGCGAGTTGCGCGGCACGCTGAACCTCGGGGTCATCGACTCCACCGTCAGCGACAAGGCCTTGCCCTTCGCCGAAGCCATCGGCGCCTACAGTCAGGAACACCCGGCCGTGCATTTGCACTTGTCGGTGATGAGCCCCTACGAACTGCAACTCGGCGTGCAGGACAACCGACTCGACCTGGCCATCGGCGCGTTTTCCACGCGCATGAGCGGGCTGGTCTACATGCCGCTGTACCGCGAGCAACACTGGCTGTATTGCAGCAGCCGCCATCCGCTGTTCACCGAGCGGCGCATTCCCGAGCAAGTCATCACCCAGCAGCGCATGGTCGGTCGCGGCTATTGGAGTCAGGCGGAACTGGCGCGTCACGGCTTCAAACACAGCGCCGCCACTGTGGAAAGTATGGAAGCCCAATTGATCCTGGTGCTGTCCGGCGCCTACATCGGCTACCTGCCGGAACACTACGCCCAGGCCTGGGCCGACAAGGGCGACCTGCGAGTGTTGCTGCCGGCGACCTTCGGGTATCAGGCGCCGTTCTCGATGATCATGCGCCGTGGCCGCAGCCGCGAACCGCTGATCCAGACCTTCCGCGATCTGCTCAAAGCACAGCTCAACCAGGCTTAAGAACATGTCCAGAATCCAGTGCCCACGCTGCCTGCGCCCGCAAACCCACTGCCTGTGCCCGCTAATCCCGAGCCTCGACAGCCGCACCCGGGTCTTGCTGTTGCAGCATCCCAGCGAAGTGAACCATGCCTTGAACACCGCTCGGCTGGCAGCGTTGGGCTTGAACAATGCGGAGTTGATCGTCGGTGAAGTGTTTGAGGATTTGCCGGCGCTGTTGAACCGGCCGGGTTATCAGGCGCGATTGTTGTTTCCCGGCGACGAGGCGCAGCCGTTGCAGGCTTACACCTCCAGCGATGAACCCTTGCTGCTGGTAGTTCCGGACGGCACCTGGCGCAAGGCGCGCAAGATGCTGCACCTCAATCCGCTGCTGGCGGCGTTGCCTCGGGTGGCGTTGGCGGAGGGCGGCGTGTCGCGGTATCGCTTGCGCAAGGCCCCGGGGCCGGGGGCGTTGTCGACGGTGGAGGCGATTGTGCAGGCGTTGCAAACCCTGGAAGCACCGGCCACGTTCGAGCCGTTGTTGAAACCGTTCGAGGCGTTGATCGAGGGGCAGATTGCGGCGATGGGGGAGGAGGTTTTCCAGCGTAATCATGGGCCGAAATAGTCGGCGCCAGTGAGGGCGTCTTCGCGAGCAGGCTCGCTCCCACAGTTGACCGAGTTCTTCCTGAAGAAATGCGATCCACTGTGGGAGCGAGCCTGCTCGCGAAGACGCCAGATCAATCACCGCGAGCCTTGAAAATGCCTAGCGCTCCCGCATCGCCTCAGTCCGCGCCTTCAGCACCGGTTTCAGCAGATAATCCAGCACGCTTTTCTCCCCGGTAATAATGTCCACCGTCGCCACCATCCCCGGAATGATCAGCAACGGTTTTACATCCCCGCCCAAGTGATTCTTATCGGTCCGCACCTGAATCAGGTAGAAGCTGTTGCCCTTATCATCGGTAATCGTGTCCGCGCCGATCAACTCCAGCTTCGCGCTCAGCCCTCCATAAATCGTGTAGTCATAGGCACTGAACTTGACCATGGCTTTCTGGCCGGGGTGCAGGAACGCCACATCCTGCGGCCGCACCTTGGCTTCGATCAGCAGGTTGTCTTCCAGCGGCACGATTTCCACCATGTCGCTGCCCGGCTGAACCACGCCGCCGATGGTGTTGACCTTCAGCACCTTGATGATCCCGTGCACCGGCGACACCACCGTGGTGCGGGTCACGCGGTCGTCGATGGCAATGCTCGATGCGGTGATTTTCGACAGGTCGGTGCGTTTCTCATTCAGCTCTTTCGCCGCGTCGGAACGGAAGGATTGTTCCGATTCGTCGATCTTGCTTTTGATCTCGTTGATCGCCGATTCCGCCCGAGGAATCGCCAGCGTGGTCGCATTCAACGAACCGCGAATCTCCACCGCGCTGCGTTTAAGCCGCAGGATTTCCACCGGCGACACCGCCCCGGTGCCCACCAGCGGCGCCGACATGTTCATCTCTTGTTGCAGCAACGCCAGGCTGGAACTGAATTGCCCCTGTTTCGAGCGGAATTCCGCCAGTTCCTGGGTTTTTTGCCGAAGTTGTTCACTCAGGGTGCGTTGTTCACTGGCCAGTCGGCGTTGCCGTTGTTCGTACAGCGAGCGTTCGTCCTCGGCCACTTGCGGGGCCTTGGCGATGACTTCGTCCGACAGCTTGAACGGCCGCCCCTCAGCCTCCGCCGATAAGCGCTCGACCTTCGCGGTCAACGAATAACGATCCGCCTCGCTTTCACCCTTGTTCGACAAAAACCGCGTGTCATCCAGGCGCAGCAGGGTGTCGCCCTTGTTCACCATTTGCCCTTCGCGGACGAAAATCTCGGAGACGATGCCGCCCTCCAGGTTCTGGATCACCTGGACCTTACTCGACGGAATCGCCTTGCCTTCGCCCATGGTCACTTCCTGTAGCACCGCGAACTTGGCCCAGACCAGCCCCGAAATCAGCAGCCCCGCCGCCAGCCACACGGTAATCCGCGACAGGCGCGGGGAATCCTGCAACGCGGCGCCGGCGGTTTCCGGCATGTATTCGCTTTCCGCACTTTTGCTGAAGCTGCCGAAGTAGCCACGATCCTTTGAAACGTCGGACGATGAACGAGCCATGGGCAACTCCTAGACAGCCGCAGAGCCGACACGGCCCTTGCGCAGTGCATCGATGACCGCTTCTTTCGGGCCGTCGGCGACGATCCGTCCGTTGTCCAGCACCACCAATCGATCCACCAGGCTCAGCATCGAGGTGCGGTGGGTCACCAGCAGCAAGGTTTTGCCCTGGACCCAGCTGTGGAGTTTTTGCCGCAGGACGTCTTCGCTGCTGTTGTCCATGGCGCTGGTGGGTTCGTCGAGCAGCATGATCGGCGGGTCGAGCAACAACGCCCGAGCGAGCAACACCGCCTGGCGTTGACCGCCGGACAGCAATTGTCCGCGCTCACCCACGGGCCGGTCGAAGCCTTGGGGATGTTGGCGCGCGAGTTCGGTAACGCCGGTCAGTTCCGCCACTTCGAGCATCCGCGAATCGCTGATGTAACGGGCGCCGAGGGTCAGGTTGTCGCGCAGGCTGCCGGCCAACAGCGGCAGGTCATGGGCGACATAACCGATCTGTTGGCGCAGGTCGGCGACGTCGAGTTGCCGCAAGTCCAGGCCATCAAGCAGCAACTGGCCTTCTTCCGGTGCGTAGAAACCCATCACCAACCGTGCGAGGGTACTTTTGCCCGAGCCGCTACGGCCGATGATGCCGATGCGTTCGCCGGGTTTGACGCTGAAACTGATGTTGGCCAATGCCGGAGCGTTCTGGCCGTTGTAGTGGAAGGTCACGCCGCTGACGTCCATTGCGCCTTGCAGTTGCGTGCGCTCCAGTGGCCGTTGTTTCGGATCGCGCTCTTGCGGCAACGACATCAGCGCATCGGTGCTGCGCATGGTCAGTTGCGCTTGCTGGTAGCGGGTGATCAAACCGGCAATCTGCCCCAGCGGTGCGAGCACGCGGCTGCCGAGCATGTAGGTCGCTACCAGCGCGCCGACGCTGAGGTTGCCGGCGATGATGCTGTAGACCCCGGCGACGATGGTCGCCATGCCGGAGAATTGCTGGATGAACAGCGTGCCGTTAGTGGCCAGGGCCGAAAGATTGCGCGCATGGCTGTCGAGGCGGGTGAGGGCGCCGTGGGTGCTTTCCCATTTGTGCTGGCGCTCGCTTTCGGCGCTGCACGCCTTGAGGGTTTCCAGGCCGCCGAGGGTTTCGATCAGCAATGCCTGGCGTTCGGCGCCCAGGCTCAGACTTTTTTGTACGGTGTCGCGCAGGCGTACCTGGATCACCATGGCGAAAATGATCGTGATCGGAAACGCCAGCAGCGGAATCACCACCAGCCAGCCGCCGAGCAGGCCGATCACCACCAGCATCAGCACGGCGAACGGCAGGTCGATCAGGCTGGTCAGGGTCACGGCGGTAAGAAATTCCCGCAGGCCCTGGAAGTCATGGATGCTCTGGGCGAAACCGCCGATGGTCGCCGGCCGGGCTTTCATCGCCATGCCGGTGATGCGTTCAAACAGAGTTGCGGAAAGGATCACGTCGGTTTTCTTGCCCGCGGTGTCCAGCAGGTGCGCGCGGACCACCCGCAGCACCAGTTCAAAACCGGTGCCGATCAGCAAGCCGATGGCCAACACCCACAAGGTCGAAGTGGCCTGGTTCGGCACCACCCGGTCGTAGGTCTGCATCACGAACAAGGGCACCATCAGCCCCAGCAGGTTGATCAGGAAACTGGCGAGGATCGCATCGCTGTACAGCCATTTCGACAGCTTCAGGGTGTCGCGAAACCACGCCTCGACACGCGGTACGAGGGGGGAGCGCAAGTCTTCGAGTTCATGGCGCGGCCGGGCGAACAACGCCTGGCCGCTGTAATTGGCGGTCAGCTCTTCACGGCTGACCCATTGTTCACCGCCCTCGGCTTCGCAGGGCAGAATCAGCAACTGACCGTCATCGCCAAAGCGGCGCAGCACGGCGGTGCGGCCATCGTTGAGGATCAGTAACACCGGCAAATTAAGGGCAGAAATATCCGCCAGGTCCCGACGCAGCAAACGCGCCTGCAAACTCGCCCGGGCCGCTGCGCGGGGCAGCAGGTCCAGGCTCATGCGTTGCTTGTTCAGGGGCAGGCCGGCGCTCAGGCTGGCGCGGCTGACCGCCGCGCCGTGGAGTTTGCAGAGGATCAACAGACCGTCCAGAAGCGGGTCATCGAAGCTCAGGCGCGGATCGACACCACTGTTGCCGGGTTCCATGCTGGTCAAATTGATCGCTCCTGTTGTTGGTACAGACATCCATACACCTCACCGTGTAGGAGCTGCCGAAGGCTGCGATCTTTTGATCTTGATCTTAAAAACCAAAGTCAAAAGATCGCAGCCTGCGGCTGCTCCTGCGCGGGGGTTACTTCAGTTCAGGCAAACGTGCTTCGTTTTTCACTTCCGAGGAGGCGATCGCATCGGCGGGCAGCACCACCCGTTGTTTGCTCAGCAACTGACCCATGTTCGCCAGCACGCGGTACATCGAGTACTCCTCGGTGTAGCGCACTTCGGTGTAGCGGCGGTTGGCGTTGTAGAGCTCGTTTTCACTGTCGAGCAAGTCGAGCAGGGTCCGCTGGCCGAGGCCGAACTGATCCTGGTAGGCCGCCCGGACGCGTTTGGTGGTTTCCGCGTATTCACGCGCGGTCGGGGTTTGTTTCTTCGCGTTGACCATGGCGTTCCAGGCCAGGTGAATGTTCTCGTTGAGCTGGCGCAGGGCGTTGTTGCGGATGTCCATCGCCTGGTTGATCTGGTGCGCATCGGAGGCCAGGCGCGCCTTGTCGCTGCCGCCGCGGAACAGGTTGTAGTTCATGATCACGCCGACGCGCCATTCGTTGTCGTGGCCCTCGTCACCCTGCACGTTGTTGTTCGCGCCCACCGCGGCTTCAGCGTCGAAACGTGGGTAGAACGGCGACTTGGCGACTTCATACTGGCTCTCGGCCGATTGCACGTCAGCCTGGGCGGATTTCAGGTACGGGTTGTTTTCCACCATGCTCTGCTGGGCTTCCGGCAGGCTGGTCGGCAACTCGCCACGGGTCGACGGCGGTGCTTCGAGCTCATCGGGGATACGCCCGACCACGCTGTAGAAGTTCGACTCGGCGTCCGCCAGATCGACCTCGGCGGTGTCGAGGTTGTTCTGCGCCAGTGCCCGGCGAGCGGTGGACTGATCGGAGTCGGCGTTGCTGCCGACACCGCGCTGGGTGCGCAGGCCGATCTGATCGTTGACCCGCATGTGCGCTTGCAGGTTGTTGGTGGCCAGCGTCACCAGTTCACGGCGCTTGAGCACTTCGAGGTAGACCTCGATGGTGCGCAAGGCCAGATCCTGGGCGGTGCCCTGGGCGTAATAGGCCCGGGAGTTGGACACGCCCTTGGTGCGCTCGACTTCGTTGGCGGTGTTGAACCCGTCGAACAGCATCTGCCGCAGGCGCAATTCCGACTGGGTGTAATTGAGGATTTCGGTGTGGTGATTGCCGAAGGCCCGGGTGTTGGTGTTATCGCTGTAGCCGCGCCCGTAAGCGGCGTTCAAATCGACTGATGGATAGAAGCCCCCTTTGGCAACTTTCACTTGCTCATCCGCCGACAGCCGCGCGTCCACGCGCGATGCAAGTTCGGGGTGCGTCGCAATGGTGCTTTGGATCGCGTCGGTCAACGACATGGCCTGAGCCTGAGAAGTGCAGGCCATGGCCAGCAAAACCGCGCTGCAGAGGGGGGTTAAAAGGCGCATGGGTACTTCTCCCTGTTTCCTGATGGTGCTTACTTGTCGTCAAATACTTGACGCTATTTATAGGCGAAACCGTTTCACTCTTGTAACAACAGAGCTAAGAACATTCTAGGAAAAACCTAAGAACTATTTCTCATAAGGCTTATGTCAAAAAAAACTTATGCGCTCTGAAAAATCCAGCACATTGTTCAAAGCGAAAGCCCTTGATTCATGAGCCTTAGGGAGCTCCAGAGGGTTTGAGGAAAGTTCCATCCACTTAGCGACATAGGGCGGAGAAGTGCTGGAGGGGAGGGAAGTGGGACGGTTTTAGAGCGACATTTTTTTGTCACTCTGGTGGTTCAGAACCGTTACGCATCGCTCGCAGGGAGGTTGTTCCGCAATGGGAGCCCGATGCCATTGATTGCATAGGGTTTTATGCCGAGCCGGACAAATGGCCCGCGAGTGACATGCTTGGCGTGAGCGTCGCCAGGAATGCGGTTTACTTAGGTAAACACGCATTCCGGTAGACGATCCGCCTGGTAGCCCGCTTTTCGCCATGAGCACGCTCTTCGCGCAAACAGGTGCCGACAGGTGTTGGCAGCGGAGGAGATGCACATGGCTACGCTCATCGGAATCGTCAGTAAGGTAATTGGTCAGGTGTTCGCGGTTGCGGCCGACGGTACTCGACGTGCGTTGGTCGAGGGCGACCGCTTGTTTGCCGGCGATCAACTGGTCACCGGGGCCGAAGGCGCGGTGGCGGTGCATCTGCAAAATGGCCAGGAGCTGACACTGGGGCGTGGCAGCAGTCTGCAAATGACCTCTCAATTGCTCGCGCATCAGGCGCCCCATGTGGACACGCCTGAAGCGGTGACGCCTACCGAAGCACAACTGACCGACGTACAAAAACTCCAGCAAGCCATCGCGGCTGGTGCCGACCCGACCCAGACCGGTGAAGCCACTGCGGCCGGCCCGCAGGCGACAGGTGCACCGGGTGGTGCCCTGGGTGGCGGTCACAATTTCGTGCTGCTGGAAGAAGTGGGCGGGCGGGTCGATCCGACCATCGGTTTCCCGACTGCCGGTTTTGGCGGTATTCCAGAGATTCCTGAAGAACGGCACAACGCCGATGTCCAGCAAAACGACAACACCCCGGTGGTCGTTCCGGTGAACAACATCGTGACCCTCGGCGGCCTCGATGCCGTGGGCGGTGAACTGACCCTCAACGAATCCAATCTGCCCGACGGCTCGGCGGCCAATCCAGCGGCCCTGACTCAAAGCGGCACGTTCACCGTGACCGCCCCCGACGGTTTGCTGAGCCTCAACATCGGCGGCATCAACGTAGTCAGCGGCGGGGCGGCCTCAGGGTTCCCGCAATCGATCACCACTCAACTCGGCAACACCCTGACCATCACCGGCTACAACCCGGCCACTGGCGTGGTGAGTTACAGCTACACCCTCAACGGCAACGATACCCATTCGGCCGGCGATGGCGCCAACAACCTCAGCGAACAATTCACCGTGGTCGCCGGGGACACCAATGGCGATACGGCCACCGGTTCACTGGACATCAACATCACCGACGACGTGCCCAAGGCTGTGGACGACAACAACGGCACCGCGTCTGAAACGCTGCTGACGTTGACCGGCAACGTGCTGACCAACGATGTGCAAGGTGCTGATCGCGTAGTGACTGGCCCAACCAGCGGCCCGATCACTCCCGGCACTTTCGTGGGGACTTACGGCACCCTGGTGCTCAACGCCAACGGCACCTACACCTACACGCTCAATACCAGCGATGCGGATTTCAAAGCGCTGCACGGCGGTGGCAACGGCACCGAAACCTTCGCCTACACCCTCACCGATTCCGACGGCGACTCCAGCACCGCCAACCTGGTGCTGCAAATCCACAACAACGACGACCCGGTCACCTTAGGCGGGTTGAACGTCGAGGGCGGCGAGCTCACCGTTTTCGAAAAAAACCTGAGCCAGGGCAGTGCGCCAGACGCCACGGCGTTGACCCAGAACGGCACGTTCACCATCACGGCGCTGGATGGCGTGCAGACGTTGAGCATCGGCGGGATCACCGTTGTCAGCGGTGGCGTGGCGGCTGGATTTCCGCAATCGATTTCGACCGGGTTGGGCAATACGCTGACCATCACCGGGTTTGACAGCGCCACGGGCGTGGTCAGTTACAGCTACACACTGAACGGCAATGACGCGCACCCAACCGCTGGTGGTGCTAACAATCTGCCTGAGCAATTTGCCGTCACCGTGGTCGATGACAACGGCACCACGGCCAATGGTTCGCTGGACGTCAATGTGATCGACGACGTGCCAAAAGCGGTGGACGACAGCAATGCGAACACGGCGTCGGAAACCCTGCTGACGCTGAATGGCAATGTGTTGACCAACGACGTGCAAGGCGCGGATCGCGTGGCGACAGGTCCTGAGAGCGGTCCGGTCACTCCGGGTACTTTCGCCGGTACTTACGGCACCCTGGTGCTGAATGCCAACGGCACTTACACCTACACCCTCAACACCAGTGACGCGGATTTCAAGGCCTTGCATGGCGGCGGCAACGGCACCGAGAATTTCACCTACACCATCACTGATTCCGACGGCGATGCGAGCACTGCAACGTTGGTGCTGCAAATCCATAACAACGATGATCCGGTGACGATTGGCGGGTTGAATGTCGAGGGCGGCGAACTCACCGTTTTCGAGAAAAACCTGAGCCTGGGCAGTGCACCGGATTCCACCGCGCTGACTCAAAGCGGCACCTTCACCATTACCGCACTGGATGGCGTGCAGACGTTGAGCGTCGGCGGGATCACCGTCGTCAGCGGCGGTGTGGCGGCTGGTTTCCCACAATCGATTTCCACCGGGTTGGGCAATACCCTGACCATCACCGGGTTCGACTCAACCACCGGCGTGGTCAGCTACAGCTACACCTTGAACGGCAATGACGCACACCCAACTGCGGGCGGCGCGAACAATCTGCCTGAGCAATTCGCGGTGACGGTGGTTGATGACAACGGCACCACGGCCAACGGTTCGCTGGACGTCAATGTGATCGACGACGTGCCAAAAGCGGTGGACGACAGCAATGCGAACACGGCGTCGGAAACTCTGCTGACGCTGAACGGCAATGTGCTGACCAACGATGTGCAAGGCGCGGATCGCGTGGCCACCGGCCCTGTGACGCCCGGCACTTTCGCCGGGACTTACGGCACCCTGGTGCTCAACGCCAACGGCACTTACACCTACACCCTGAACACTACTGACGCAGACTTCAAAGCCCTGCACGGCGGTGGCAACGGCACGGAAAACTTCACCTACACCCTCACCGATTCCGACGGCGACACCAGCACCGCCAACCTTGTCCTGCAGATCCACAACAACGACGACCCGGTCATCATCAATGGCCTGAACGTCGAGGGCGGCGAGCTCACGGTCTACGAGAAAAACCTCAGTCTCGGCAGCGCTCCGGACAGCACCCAATTGACCCAAAGCGGCACCTTCACCATCACCGCGCTGGATGGCGTGCAGACGTTGACCGTCGGCGGTATTACCGTCGTCAGCGGTGGCGTGGCGGCGGGCTTCCCACAATCGATTCCGACTGGTTTGGGCAACACCCTGACCATCACCGGGTTCGATGCGACCACTGGCGTCGTCAGTTACAGCTACACCCTCAACGGCAACGAAGCGCATCCGACAGCGGGCGGCGCTAACAACCTGCCTGAGCAATTCGCCGTCACCGTGGTCGATGACAACGGCACCACCGCCAACGCGACCCTGGACGTCAACGTCATCGACGACCTGCCCAAAGCGCTGGACGACAGCAACGCCGGCACCGCCTCGGAAAGTGTGTTGACCCTCAACGGCAACGTGCTGACCAACGACGTGCAAGGCGCCGACCGCGTGACGACTGGCCCGGCCAGCGGCCCGATCACCCCCGGCACTTTCACCGGCACTTACGGCACCTTGGTCCTGAATGCCAACGGCACCTACACCTACACCCTGAACACCAGCGACGCCGACTTCAAAGCGTTGCACGGCAATGGCAACGGCACGGAAACCTTCACCTACACGATTACCGATGCCGACGGCGATACCAGCACCGCCAATCTGGTGCTGAACATCCACAACAACGACGACCCGGTGACCCTCAACGGCCTCGACATCAATGGCGGCGAGCTGACTGTCTACGAGAAAAACCTCAGCGACGGCACCAGCCCCAACACGCCGGCACTGACCCAGAGCGGCACCTTCACCGTCACCGCACTGGACGGTTTGCAAACCCTCGACGTGGGCGGTATTCATGTGGTGGTCGGTGGCGTGGCGGCGGGCTTCCCGCAATCGATCGTGACACCGCTGGGCAGTACGCTGACCGTCACCGGTTATGACGCGACCACGGGCGTGGTCAGTTACAGCTACACCCTGGTGAACACCGAAACCCACCCAACCGCCAACGGTGCGAACAGCATCACCGAAAACTTCAACGTGGTGGCCACGGACACCGACGGCAGCACGGCAACCAATCAAATCAACGTCAATATCGTCGACGATTTGCCCACTGCTCACGCGGACAGCGCGTCTGTGGCCGAGGGCGGGACGGTGTCGGGCAACGTGCTGGATAACGACATCGGCGGGGCTGACGGCCCGGCGGTCACCGGTGCCGTGGTGGGCGTTCGCGCCGGCAGCGACACCTCGACCTCGGCCATCGGTGGCCTGGGCTCGAACATCAATGGCACCTACGGTTACCTGACGCTGGATGCCAACGGCAACGCGGTCTATCACAGCAATCCCAACGCGGTGAACGCTCCCGGTGCGACCGATACCTTCGTCTACACCGTGCGCGATGCCGATGGCGATGAAAGCACCACCACCATCACCATCGACGTCTCGAACAGCTGCATCAAGGCTGTCAGCGACACCGACGTGACCGTCTACGAAAAAGCCCTGGACCTGACCAAAGATGGCCAGGACCTGGCGGCTGGCACCGTGGTCGGCAGCGACCCGACCAGCACCGGCGAAACCGCCAGTGGCACCTTGGTCGGTTCGGTCACCGGCGCCATCGGCGCGATCACTTACACCCTGGTGGGCAGCGCCAACGGTAACTTTGGCCAGATCCAGCTCAACCCCAACGGCACCTACACCTACACCCTGACATCCCCGGCGAGCACCACGCCGCATGCCAATGACGGTGCCAACACGCTGACCGAAAGCTTCACTTATCAGGCCACCGATTCCCTGGGCAATATCAGCACCAGCACCATCGTCGTGCAGATCGTCGATGACGTGCCAAAAGCCGTCAACGACAGCAACGTCGGTATAGCGTCGGAGAGCGCGTTGACGCTCAATGGCAACGTGCTGACCAACGACATTCAGGGCGCAGACCTCGTCGCCACCGGCCCGAACGCCGGCCCTGTGACTCCTGGCACCTTCACCGGGACGTACGGCACGCTGGTCCTCAATGCCAACGGCACCTACACCTACACCCTCAACACCAACGACGCCGACTTCAAAAACCTGCACGGCGGCGGCAACGGCACGGAGACCTTCGCCTACACCATCACCGATTCGGACGGCGACACCAGCACCGCCAACCTGGTGCTGAACATCCACAACAACGACGATCCGGTGACCCTCAACGGCCTCAACGTCAATGGCGGCGAGCTGACCGTCTACGAGAAAAACCTCAGCGACGGCACCAGCCCCAACACCCCGGCGCTGACCCAGAGCGGCACCTTCACCGTCACCGCGCTGGACGGTTTGCAAACCCTCGACGTCGGCGGCATTCATGTGGTCGCGGGCGGCGTGGCGGCAGGCTTCCCGCAATCGATCGTGACGCCGTTGGGCAGCACGTTGACCATCACCGGTTACAACGCGAGCACCGGCGTCATCAGCTACAGCTACACCCTGGTGGATAACGAAACCCATCCGACCGCCAACGGCGCCAACAGCCTCACCGAGAACTTCAACGTGGTGGCGACGGACACCGACGGCAGCACCGCGTCGGGGCAGATCAACGTCAACATCGTCGATGACCTGCCGACCGCAGCGCCAGACACCGGCACTGCCGCCGAAGGCGCGACCATCAACCTCAGCGTGCTCGGCAACGACGTGCTGGGTGCCGACGGCGCCTCAGCGGGCGGGGCGGTGATCGGCGTGCGCGCCGGCAGCAACACCGGCACTTCGGCGGTGGGCGGCCTGGGCACCAACATCAACGGGACCTACGGCTACCTGACCCTGGATGCGGCGGGCAACGCCGTGTACCACAGCAACCCGAACTCGGTCGGCGTGGCGGGGGCCACCGATACGTTCGTCTACACCGTGCGCGATTCCGACGGTGACGAAAGCACCACCACCATCACCATTAACGTCAACGACAGTGGCCTCAAAGCAGTGGTCGATCAGGACGTGACGGTCTTCGAAAAAGCCCTCGACCTGAGCAAGGATGGCCTGGACCTGGCACCCGGCACGGTCACCGGCAGCGACCCGACAAGTACTGGCGAAACCGCCACCGGTACGCTGGTCGGATCGGTCACCGGCGGCACCGGTCCGCTCACTTACAGCGTGGTCGGCAGCGCCACCGGGACTTACGGACAAATCCTGATCAACCCGGACGGCAGCTACACCTACACCCTGACCTCGGCGCCGAAAACCTCGCCGGGCGCCAATGACGGGCCAAACACCCTGAGCGAAAGCTTCACCTACAAAGCCACCGATGCGCTGGGCAACAGCACCACCAGCACCATCGTGGTGAACATTGTCGATGACGTGCCAAAAGCCGTGGCGTCTGACCGTTCGGTAACCGCGGTGGAAGTCGATTCCAACCTGCTGCTGGTGATCGACGTTTCCGGCAGTATGGCCGACGCCTCCGGGGTGCCAGGCCTGTCGAGGCTGGCGCTGGCGAAGCAGGCGATCAGTGCCTTGCTCGACAAATACGATGACTTGGGTGATGTGAAAGTACAGATCGTCACCTTCAGCAGCAGCGCCACCGACAAAACCTCGGTGTGGGTCGATGTGGCGACAGCCAAGTCGATCATCGCGGGCCTCACCGCTGGCGGTGGCACCAACTACGACGCGGCTGTGGCGGCCCTGCAAACCGCGTTCAATACGGACGGCAAACTCACCGGGGCGCAGAACGTCGGGTATTTCTTCTCCGACGGCAAACCGACGTCCGGCCAGGACATCGGTACATCGGACGAGGCGGCGCTGAAAAACTTCCTCGACGCCAACGGCATCAAAAACTACGCGATTGGCCTGGGCAGCGGCGTCAGCAATGCCAACCTCGACCCGCTGGCCTATGACGGCAGCACCCACACCAACACCAACGCGGTAGTGGTGACTGACCTCAACCAACTCAACTCGGTGCTCTCGGGCACCGTGCAGGGCGCACCGGTCACCGGCACGCTGATGGAGGGCGGTTCGTTCGGCGCCGATGGCGGTTTCATCAAAACCCTTGTGGTCGATGGCACTACGTACACCTATGACCCGCGAGGCAACAGCAATCAGGGTTCGTTGACATTCAGTGGCACCAACCACGGCACGTTCAACACGGTGAACAACACCATCAGCATCGCCACCAACAACAGCGGCACGCTGGTGGTGAACCTCGACACCGGCGAATACACCTACACCTCGCAGAAAACCACGGCGGTGGTGATCACCGAAAACATCGGCTTCACCGCCAGTGACAACGACGGCGACCTGGCCAGCTCGACGCTGACCGTCAAAGTCATCCCGAATGCACCACCGGTGGCGGTCGATGACCACATCATCACCAACGTGCTGTCGGGCACCATTACGGTGCCGGGCGAGCTGCTGCTGGCCAACGACACCGACGCCAATGGCGATCCAATGACGGCGACCCCGACCACGTTCAACACCGGTTGGGCAGCGAAAGGCGCGGACTTCACCGGCACCGGTGCCATCAGCTTCACTGGCACCGGCAACAACGCCGCCAACCAGGCATTGGCGGATGTGCGTAATTCCTTCGCGGCGAACTCGGCAGCGATGACCGCCGTGCTGGTGATCAGCGGCTACCTGGGCGCAGTGACGACGTCCAACGCCAACGATGAAGACCTGATCACCGTCAAACTGAAACAGGGCGAAACCCTTAACCTGGACCACAACCTGGCGGCCGGTCACGTCACCCTGGAGTACTCGCTCAATGGCGGTGCGTTCGTGAGCATCGCCGATGGCGGGACCATCACGGCGACATCCGATGGCACCTACCAGATCCACGTCACCAACATCACCAACACCAGTGGCAGCAACACCACTGGGTCGGAGAACTATCAACTGACCATGACCGTCAACTACGCCGGGGCCCACGACCTCACCCCGGACTACCACGGCACCTACACCGCCAACGACAACCATGGCGGCAGCGACACGGCGAACGTGACCATCAGCTACCAGGACGGCCACACCCTCACCGGCACCTCGGGCGATGACGTGTTGGTGGCCGGCACCGGCAACAACATCATCAACGCCGGTGACGGCAACGACGTGCTCACCGCGGGCAGTGGCAACAACGAATTGCACGGCGGCGCCGGCAACGACTTGCTGTACAGCGGACCAGGCAACGACTTGCTGGACGGCGGCACCGGCATCGACACCGCCAGTTACGCCCATGCCACGGCGGGCGTCACCGTCAACCTGGGCCTGCTCGGCGCGCAAAACACCATCGGCGCGGGCACCGACACACTCACCGGTATCGAGAACCTGGTGGGCTCCAACTTCAACGACACACTGACGGGGGACAATAACAACAACGTGATCAACGGCGGCCTGGGCAATGACACGCTCAATGGCGGTGGCGGCGATGACCTGTTGATCGGTGGCCTGGGCAACAACACCCTCACCGGCGGTTCGGGGGCCGACACCTTCCAGTGGCTAGCCGGCAACAGTGGCCACGACGTGGTCACCGACTTCACCCCCGGCACCGACAAACTCGACCTGTCACAACTGCTGCAAGGCGAAAACGGCACCACCGCGTCGCTGGATGACTACCTGCACTTCACCGTCACCGGCAGCGGTGCGAGCCTGGTCACCAGCATCGACGTCAGCGCCATGGCCGGCGCCACGCCAACCCAGACCATCGACCTGGCCGGCGTCAACCTGGCCAGCCACTACGGCGTCACACCAGGCGCGGGCGGGGTAGTCGCAGGCGGGCACGACACGGCGACCATCATCACCGGCATGCTCAACGACCATTCGCTGAAGGTGGACACGGTTTGATGCGGTAGGGCTGAAACGACAAACCCGCCATTTCCGAAAGGGAGTGGCGGGTTTTTTGTGCTCTGGATTTTAGTCATGCGGTGACTGTAGGAATGCCTTCGCGAGCAAGCCCGCTCCCACACTGGATCCGGGCCGTACTCAAATGTTGTGCACGACACCATTCCCCTGTGGGAGCGGGCTTGCTCGCGAAGAGGCCATGTCAGTTGATAGAGATGTCGGCTGACCCACCGCCTTCGCGAGCAGGCTCGCTCCCACACTGGATCCGGGCCGTACTCAAATGTTGTGCACGACACCATTCCCCTGTGGGAGCGAGCCTGCTCGCGAAGAACAATAACGCGGTTTCGCTGGCAATCTCACATCGGCTCCGGCGGCCCGATCAACCGCCCCATGACCCCAAACAACCCAAGCTCTTTGATCGCCTCCAGCTCTCCCTGTGTCTCGACCCTCTCCGCAATCAACGGCAAATCAATACTGTTCGTCGCCCGGAAAATCGCTTCGATGAACAGTCGCTTGTCACTCTGCTCATCAATCCCCCGGATGTAACTCCCATCAATCTTCAAGTACGCCAACCCCAACTGACTGAGGTTGCCGATTTGGCTGAAGCTCCCGCCAAAATGCTGCAACCCGATGCGGTAGCCGGTGTGGAGCAAGCTGTGGCTCAGGCGCTGCAATTCATCCGGGGGCGGCAGTTGGCGTTCGTCGATTTCCAGGATCAGTAGCGGTGCGAGTTCCGGCAGGGAGTCGAGCGTCCGCAGAATTTGTTGCAGTGACGCAGGATCGCGCAGGGTGGTGCCGGACAGGCTCAGCGCCAGGGGCCAACGATTGACGGCGAGGTAGTCGAGGGTGGCGTCGAGCATCGCCAGGTCGAAGCGGGCTGACCAGCCGAGGCGTTCGATCCACGGAAGGAAGTGCCCGGCGGCAATCGCTTCGCCATTTGGGTCCAATAACCGCGCGAGGATTTTGTGGTGCATCACCTGGCTGGTGTCGGCGCATTGCACCACCGGTTGGAAGTACAGCTGCAATTTGCCGTGGGTCAGGGCGTCGTCGATCCAGTTGCGCCAGTCGTGCTGGGACTGGTTCGGCGCGGTGTTGGCGTGATCGAGATGCACCCACGGCCGCTCGGGATGCTGCTGGGCCTGGGTCAAGGCCTGATCGAGGCGCAGCAGTACAGCGCCGGCCGGCTCGCCCGGTTGAAAGGCGACGATGCCCAGGTGCGCCACCGGCATGCTGTCGCTGGCGCCGGTCAGGCGCAGGTTTTCCAGGGTGGCGCTGATCTCGGCGCACAGGCGCGCGGCGTCCTTGTCGTCGAGGCCTGGGGTCAGCAGGCTGAACTCGCCGCCGCGATTGCGCGCTGCCAGCCAGGTGCGCCGCTCCGGAAGTTGCGTCAGGCGTTTGAGCAGTTCGCCGACGGCACCGATCAAGGCATCGGTGCGTTGACCGCCCAGGCGCTGGTTGAGGCCTGCAAGGTCGTTGATCCGCAACATCAGCAAGTGGCCGTCGCTGCTCTGTTCGCTGACCAACAAGTGGTCGGCCAATTGCTCATCCAGCAAGCGTCGATTCGCCAATCCGGTGAGGCTGTCCTGAAAGGAATCAGCCCGCAGCTTTTCACTGCGCGCCGCTTCTTCGGCAAACAGTGCCTTGAGCTTTTCGACCATCTGGTTCATCGCCAGCACCACCCGTTTCAGCTCCGGTGTGCGCGGCAGTTTCGGCAGGCTGAGAAACTCCCGTTTGCTGATGGCTTCGGCTTGCTTGACCATTTTGTCCAGCGGGCGCAATTGCCGACGCAGCAGCCAGCCGCCAAACATCGCGCTGAGCAATCCGCACAGCAGCAGCCAGACGAGGCTACCCAGGGTGCTGTCCCAGAGTTTGGCCAAGGCGAATTGCGGATTGCTCAACACTTCGACCCGCGCCACTTGCTCCCAGCCGCGCATGATTAACGCGTCCCCGCCTTGTGGATGCAAGTTCACCAGGTCCACGAACCAGTCGGGCACACCTTCGATTCGCGCGGGGGCATCACGCTCCACCAGCACTTGTTCATCGGCGATGTTGACGATGCGGATGCTGCTGAAATAACCGCTGTCGAAAATCGAGCTGACCATCAATTCGATCATCGCCGTGTCGTCGATCTGCGTGGTCAGGGACAGTCCCAACGCGGTGGCGGCGTCCTGGGCGTGGGAGCGCAGCTGGCCGAGCATTTGTTCCCGGGAGCTTTCCAGGCTGACAAAAAAACTGCCGCTGAACGCCACCAGCAGAAACAGGCAAATGGCGAGAAACAACTGTTTGCGCAGTGACATAAAACGCTCCTTGCTGTGGCGGCTAGCCGTCGCCCACGGCGAACCCTTCGGCCTGCATCTTTTTCAACACGTCTTGCCAACGTGACAATTTTTTCGAGTCGCTGCTGCGCTTGCCGCCATTGGCACCGGGCAAATACAGGCCTTCGGCGTTGAAGGCGTACACCGGCAGCAGGTCTTTGCGTTGGGAGGCGGGGCGGATGTCGCCGATCAGGTTGTCCAGCACCAGCGGATCGGCCGTGGGGCTGCTGTAGAAGGTCAGCACCATGTGCGCCTGGTTCTGGGTCAGGGCCTTGACGTAGGTGATGCGCAGTTTCTCGCTGGGAACCCCGAGCTGACGCAGGCTGAAATATTTCGCCAGGGCGTAGTCCTCACAGTCACCGGCGCCCTTGATCAAGGACTCTTCCGGCGTGGCCCAGTAATCGATCTGCTGCCAGATGCGGGTGTCGTCCTGAAAACTCAATTGCTGATTGAAGAAGCGATTGACCGCGTTCAGTTGCTCGCGTTCTGGCTGGTTGCGTTCGCCTTGCAGCATCTGGTTCCAGGCCTCGATTCGCCCCTGTGCCGGACCGAGGGGGCCGTAGCGATTTTTGGCGGTTTGCAGGATCTGCCCGAAATCCCAGTCGGCGCACACACTGCCCAGCCCGGCCAGCAGAAAACCCGCCAGCAGCCAGCCGCCGAACCGAAGTCGGAGCGCTGGCCATCCTGGACGACGCCGACTGCTGGACATGTCTGGCTGCTCGGGTGCAGATGACTGAAGTCTAGGCGCAGTTTCGGGAGGGGGAGGGTTGATTGTCGGGCGAGCGGCGCATGATCGTTCCCATGCTCTGCGTGGGAATGGCTCAACGGACGCTCCGCGTTCGCTTCGCAGGGACGCAGAGCGTCCCGGGCTGCATTCCCACGCAGAGCGTGGGAACGATCAAGTCTTGCGCAACGTCTTCTGCCGAAGGATGTAGATCGTCACCAGCACCGCACTGGTCAACATAAACCCCCGCGCCCACGGCAGCGGCACCAGGTAGCAGGAGAACAGGATGCTCACCCACATCAGGCCGATGGCGTAGACCTTGCCCTTGAGCGGAATGCCGTTGCCGTCCAGGTAATCGCGAATCCACGGCCCAAGCCGCGGATGCTCGACCAGCCATTGATAGAAACGTGGCGAACTGCGGGCGAAGCAAGCGGCCGCCAGCAGCAAGAATGGCGTGGTGGGCAATACCGGCAGGAAAATCCCGATCACCCCCAACGCTACGCTCAGCCAGCCGATGGCCAGCAGCACGTAGCGCAACATCAGGGAGCGGTTGCCTATGGGTTTGTCCATAGGCAAGACCTTAGTGGTGACGTGGCTTGAGGATCGCCGGTTTTTCGTCGGGTGCCTGGCACAGCAGGTAGAGCGCGGTCAGGGCTTCCGGGATCTGCACGATCATGTCGTCCATCAGGTTGGCGTCCTTGGCGATGTCTTCGAACTCAGGCTGTTCGTCGAACAGGCCCGAACCGACCATGATCGGCAGCAGCATTTCGCTGACTTCGTCTTCGGCGGTTTCGAACCAGGCCGCTTCGCGCAGGAACACGCCTTCCATGAAACCGATGCACCAGCCGCGCAGGTCGGAGTCATCCGGCTCTTCGCCCAGGTCCAGGTCGCACGGCAACTCGAACTCTTCGTCGGACGCCAGTTGGCGCGCGATGTGAGCCTTGAGGGCCAACAGGGTGGATTCGATCGCTTCACGCTCGGTGTCGTCGGCGTAATGCGGCTCTTCAGCGAAGAGGGCGTCGATCCATTCACGGTCGGGAACGCTTTCGGAACAGATCGACAGCGCCGTGAGGTAGCCGTGGGCGGCCACGTAGTCCAGCGCCTCGTCATGCAGTTCATCGGCGTCGAGGAAGACTTGCAGGCGGGTTAGTTGCTCAGCGAAGGACATTAAAAGCTACCTTGGGGAATTAAACAGATGCGGGAATTCTAGGCCTTCTTGAGCCCCCAGGCCAGCCGCGCGGGATATTTGCGCCTTATTCCCTGTGGGAGCGGGCTTGCTCGCGAAAGCGGTGGGTCAGTCAATGTAAATCTTGAATGTTAAGCCGCCTTCGCGGGCAAGCCCGCTCCCACAGGGGTTGCCCGGTGTTTGTCATTGTGTGTCTTCTCAGCGGCACCCTTTGCAACGGAGGGGTCGGGTATACTCCCGCGTTTTGTGATGCCCTGCCGGCGTCGCGGCTGAGATGTGAAGCGTCATGCAATGCGCACTTACGATTTGTCAGTGCAGCGTGCGTGGTTCTGAACCAGCCTTGCAGGGATGTTTCGGTGATTTTTGGAGTTTTTATGCTCGAACAGGCTCAACGCGTCCTCAAGGACATCTTCGGCTACGACAGTTTCCGTGGCCGCCAGGGTGCAATCATTGAGCGCGTGGCCAATGGCGGCGACGCTTTGGTATTGATGCCTACCGGTGGCGGCAAGTCCTTGTGCTTCCAGGTCCCGGCGCTGCTGCGCGAAGGCCTGGCGGTGGTGGTGTCGCCGCTGATCGCGTTGATGGACGACCAGGTCGCGACCCTCGAAGAACTGGGCGTGGCCGCCGCCGCATTGAACTCGACCCTGAGCGCCGAACAACAGCGCGACCTGGCCGCACGGATCAAGCGCGGCGAAGTGAAAATGCTGTACCTCGCGCCGGAACGCCTGGTGCAGCCGCGTATGCTGGCCTTCCTGCAAAGCCTTGAGATTGCCCTGTTCGCCATCGACGAAGCGCACTGCGTGTCGCAATGGGGTCACGACTTCCGCCGCGAATACCTGCAACTGGGCCAGTTGGCGGAACTGTTCCCCAACGTCCCGCGCATTGCCCTGACCGCCACCGCCGACAAGCGCACCCGGGAAGAAATCGTCGATCGCCTGCATTTGCAGGACGCCGAGCGTTTCCTGTCGAGTTTCGACCGTCCCAACATTTTCTACCGCATCGTCCCCAAGGAGCAGCCGCGCAAGCAATTGCTGGCGTTCCTCGCCGAACGGCGCAGCGATGCCGGCATCGTTTACTGCCTGTCGCGCAAAAAAGTCGACGAAGTGGCGGTGTTCCTCAGCGAACAGGGTTTCCCGGCGCTGCCGTACCACGCCGGCCTGCCCAACGAAACCCGGGCCCATCACCAGAAACGCTTCCTCAACGAGGAAGGCTTGATCATGGTCGCCACCGTGGCGTTCGGCATGGGCATCGACAAACCCAACGTGCGCTTTGTCGCTCACCTCGACTTGCCGAAATCCCTTGAGGCGTATTACCAGGAGACCGGTCGCGGCGGTCGTGACGGTCTGCCGGCAGACGCGTGGATGGCCTACGGCCTGCAAGACGTGGTGATGCTCAAGCAAATGCTGCAGAACTCCGAAGGCGACGAGCGCCACAAGCGCCTGGAGCAGCACAAGCTCGACGCGATGCTCTCGCTCTGCGAAGAAACCCGCTGCCGGCGCCAGACGCTGCTGGCCTACTTCGACGAAGACATGCCGGAGCCGTGCGGCCACTGCGACAACTGCGTCGACGGCGTGCAGACCTGGGACGCCACGGAGCCGGCCCGTCAGGCACTCTCGGCGATCTACCGCACCGGCCAGCGCTACGGCGTCGGCCATCTGGTGGATGTGTTGCTGGGCAAGGACAACGAAAAGGTCCGCAGCTTCGGCCATCAGCATCTGTCGGTGTATGGCGTCGGCAAGGCGATGGGCGAGAGCGAATGGCGTTCGCTGTTCCGCCAATTGGTGGCCCGTGGTCTGGCAGACATCGACCTCGAAGGCTACGGCGGCCTGCGCCTGAGCGACACCTGCCGGCCGCTGCTCAAGGGCGAAGTGACCCTGGAACTGCGCCGCGACCTCAAGCCCCAAACCACCGCGAAAAGCAGCAAGAGCCAGGCGAGCCAGCTGGTCCGCGGCGAAGAGCGCGAACAATGGGAAGCCCTGCGTGCCCTGCGTCGCAAGCTCGCGGAAGAACACGGCGTGCCACCGTACGTCATCTTCCCCGACTCGACCTTGCTGGAAATGCTCCGCAGCCAGCCGACTTCCCTGGCGGAAATGGCCACGGTCAGCGGCGTCGGCGCACGCAAGCTGGAGCGTTACGGCGAGGCATTCCTCGAAGTGCTCGGTGGTCAGGTCGAGGCACCGAAAGTGGTGGCCGACGTGCGCCACGAGCTGATCACCCTGGCCCGGGCCGGCATGACGCCGTTGCAGATTGCCGGTCAGCTGCAATGCTCGGAAAAGAACGTCTACACCATGCTCGCCGAGGCCATCGGCAAGCAGCAGTTGTCGCTGGAACAGGCGCTGGACCTGCCCGAGGAATTGATGGGCGAAATCCAGGACGCGTTCCTCGACGGCGAAGGCGAGCTGCCGCCGGTCGCGGAGATTGCCGCGTTGTTTGCCGGTCGCGTGCCGGAAGGGGTTTTGTACTGTGTGCGGGCGGCGCTGCAATCCGAATTCGAGATTTAAGTGACCGACAGCATAGATGTAACGATTCAGTACAGAGCAAACCTTGCCTATAGCCAAAGGTCATGCTTAGCTGACTAATAATTAGTTTTTCTCTATTTCAGTCTAACCATGAGTTTTTTATGCCGTTAACCGATCAACACCGCTTTGGCATGCAATTGGCCCAGATGTCCCGTGGCTGGCGCGCCGAACTGGACCGCCGTCTGGCCGGTCTGGGACTTTCTCAGGCCCGTTGGCTGGTGCTGCTGCACCTGGCACGTTTCGAGGAAGCCCCGACCCAGCGCGAACTGGCGCAAAGCGTCGGCGTCGAAGGACCGACCCTGGCCCGGCTGCTCGACAGCCTGGAAACCCAGGGCCTGGTGCAACGCCAAGCGGTGCTGGAAGACCGTCGGGCGAAAAAAATCGTCCTCTGTGCCCCGGCCCGGCCATTGATCGAACAAATTGAAACCATTGCGACTCAACTGCGCCACGAGCTGTTCGAAGGCGTCGATGAGGCCGATCTGAAGGTCTGCATGCGTGTTCACGGTCACATTCTGGCCAACCTCGAAAAGTCTTGAGGCAAAACCTTAGGCCGTGTTTTTGAGATACCCCGTTGGGCAGACTATAAAGAACTACTAGGCAATATCGTGTTCGTACCGGATGTGCGAACACGTACAGGTTGGTTCTGCTTAATCTAAGGGATGCTCATGCTCGAGAGTTGGCACGTGGTTTTGCGGTATTGCACTCGGCTGCTTCTGGCCGGCGTTGCGGTCACTTACTCGGCATTGGCACCGGCCCTGGGCTTGGGTGACATCACCGTGCATTCGGCGTTGAACCAGCCATTCAGCGCGGATATCGCCCTGGTGGATGCGGCGGGCCTGGCGGAAAGCGATCTGTCGGTCAGCCTGGCCACGGCCGAGGAGTTCAGCCGAGCGGGCGTCGAGCGTGTGTTCTTCCTCAATAACCTGAAATTCTCACCGATCCTGCGGGGCAACCGCACGCTGATCCGGGTGACTTCCAGTAAGCCAGTCAAAGAACCCTTTCTGAATTTCCTGGTGCAGCTCAATCAGCCCAACGGCCGATTGCTGCGCGAATACACGGTGTTGATCGATCCGCCGGGTTCACCGGGGATTGTCCCTGCGACGGACGAGCCGTCGGCCAAAGAACCGAGCTCCGGTTTTCCGAGCGTCGAGCCGACCGTTGCACCGATACAGTCCCCCAAGAGCAAGGCGCCTGCACCCGCCGCCAGCGTTGCTCCTCCGGCGGCCGCACCCGCAAACGATGAGGTGGCCGAGCAACTGGCCGCCAGCGTCCTGCAAAACCAGCAGCTGCAAAAAACCATTGATGAGTTGAACGTTCGGATCAAGACCCAGGACGGGCAAATTGCCGATGAAAGAAAGCAGGTCAGCGACTTGCAGACCCGCTTGTCCGAGGTCGCGCAGAAGCCTGACGTCGCGCCGGTCGCCGTGGCGCCTGCGCCGGTCGTGGTTCAGGAACCCGAGAGCAGCAATTGGTTACTGATTGCCGGACTGCTGGGGGTGGTGGTGCTGGTGCTGCTTGGGTTGTTTGTTCGCCGGCAACGCCAGCAAGCGTTGACCGAGCCATTATCGACGGCGCCGGTACGTGATGAACCTGAACGTGAGATCCCGCCACAACCTGCCCGTGTCGCGGCAGTCCCCGATCACCGCGAAGAGACCCCCGCCGGCGATGTGCTGGAAGGCGTTGGCATTTACCTGGCCTATGGTCGGTTTTCCGAAGCGGTGGGTTTGTTGCGTGAGGCGTTGCTCAAGGAACCGCAGCGCACCGATCTGGCGTTGCAGCTTTTGGAAGTGCTGGGCAAGCAAGGTGATACGCCGGCCTATGACGCGCAGGAAAGCAGTCTGCGTGACGCCGGGGTTAATCCGCAGCAACTGGCGGACCTTCGCGCCCGATTCCCTAAACTGGCGAATGCCGCACCGGTCGCGGCCATTGCGCCGGTCATTGCGACTGTCGCGGCGGCGGTCCCCGAAGCGCCACCCGGCGATGACTTCCAGTTGAACCTTGACGACCTGTCGATGGACTCCAATTGGGATCTGGTCAGCCCCTTCGACGATTCGCCCTCGCCGATGGTCAAGCCGCCGTTGCCGGATGAGCCGGCGTTCACTTCAAATCTGCACGTTATGCCGGATGTCTACGAAATGCCCGACGAACCGGCACTGGGCGAACCTGAACTGGAGTGGGACGCCGAACCCGAAGCACAAACGCTGGACGATGACTTTCTCGACGCATTCAGCGAGCCCGGCCAGTCGCTGGAACTGGAGCCACTGCCCGAACCCGTGCCGGCCGGCGCTGGCAAACTTGAACAAGCCCAAAACTGCATTGATGACGGCGATCTGGACAGCGCCATCGAGTTGCTCAACGAATTGCTCAAGGAAGGCGATGAGCCCCTGAAGCAGACTGCGCGGACTTTGTTGGCTGGTATCCGCTAGCACGGTCACTACATCTCTAATGTGGGAGCGGGCTTGCTCGCGAAGGCGGCCTGACTTTCAACATCTATGTTGACTGACACACCGCTTTCGCGAGCAAGCCCGCTCCCACATTGGACAGTGGTGCTCCGGCTAAAACGTCTGCCCCAGATTCAGATACACCGCCTGTTCATCCGCATCATTAAAGCCATAACTGAAATTCAGCGGCCCCAGCGGTGTGTCGAAACCGATGAACACACTGGCCGCATTGATGTAACCGCTGTCGAACTCATTATCGTTGTTCCACGCCCGCCCGCGCTCCAGTGAGCCGCCGATGTACAACGGGAAATCCAGCGGCAAATACGAACGCGGCGTCAGGCGGCGGTAGTAAACCCCGCGCATCAGGCTGACGTTCTGCCCGGAAATCGCATCTTCGCGAAACCCCGACAACTGCCGCGCGCCGCCGAGCAGGAAGCTTGAAGTGACAACGTTGGCATCGTCCAGCGTACGGCCATAACGCCCACCCAGAATGAAGGTGTCCGGGCCACTGCTCATGGCCTTGTCCAGTTTGAATTCCCATTGGCGGTAACGCTTGTCCGAGCCCAGGCCCGGTTCGAACTGGCGGAACGCCAACCCGATCTCCTTGCCCTCGTGGGGGAAGTAGACGTTGTCGAACGAGTCGAACGAATACTTCAGCTCATAGAAGCCCTCGTTGAAGCTTTCACTCGGCAGATCCTGATCGCCGATGCGCACGTCAGCCTTGCCCCAGGCCTCGCCGACACCGAAGCGGATCTCGCCGCTGTTGCCAATCTGCCGGCCGACATTCAGGCCGAAACCATAACGTTCGACGCGGTACTGGGCGATCGGGTCGTTGTCCAGGACCGCGTCGACGTTCTGCGCTTCAAATGCAGCGTAGGGCGCAATGAAGTAGCGCGAACCGACGTCCAGCGGTTGATAGAACTCGCTGTAGAGTTCCTGCTTGTCGCCGATCTGCGCCCGGGTCAGCCATTCGGCGCCGAGGCGATTGATGCCGTTGACCCGGTAGCTGGCTCCGAGGTTGAACGCGCTGTCGCCGCGCATATCGTCCGACAGGTTCAAGCCGACCCGCAGGTAATCGGTGCCGCTGCGTTTGCCCCGGGCGCTGATTACCAGGGTGTGATCCTCACCCTTGTGCACCACGCGGTATTGCACTTGCTCGAAGTAGTCGAGGCCGTACAGGGTGCCCATGTCGGTATGCAAGCGGCCGATGTCCAGCGGCTCGCCGACGTGTTGGCGAATGTAGTAGCGGATCACGTCGTCACTGACTTTCGAGTCGTTTTCCACTTTGATCGCGGTAATGATCGGTGTGCGCTGGCTCGGGGCCCGGGCGGCGGTCAGTTCGGCGTCCAGCGGTTGCACCGGTTTGAGTTGGGCCAGGCGCGCTTCAAGAACCTTGGTTGCGCGGTAACCGGCGTCGATCATGTCTTGGGCGCGGCCGAAGTCGGTCACGCCGAAACTCGCCAGTGACGGCTGGATCAGCACATCGTCCTTGTGCAGGGCGGCGAGTTGTTCTTCGGAGTTGCGCCGGGTCATCAGGGTGATCGACTGGTTCAGCACATCGACCACGGTGGTCAGTTGTTTGCGATTGCGCAGCGGGGTGCCGATATCGACCACGATGGCGATGTCGACGCCCATCTCACGTGCCACGTCGAGCGGGATGTTGTCAGTCATGCCGCCGTCCACCAGCAAGCGTCCGCCCAGTTCGACCGGCGCAAACACCGCCGGGATCGACATGCTGGCGCGGATCACCTGGGGCAGGTGGCCCTTGCGGAACACGACTTTTTCTCCGGTGGAGATGTCGGTGGCGACCGCACGGAACGGGATCGGCAGTTTGTCGAAGTCCCGGGTATCACTGGCGTGGGCCAGCAGGCTTTCCAGCAACAGGGCGAGGTTCTGGCCCTGAATCACGCCCAGTGGCAGGCCGAGGCTGCCGTCGTCGCGAAAGCTCAGTTTCTGTTTCACCAGGAAGTCCCGGTCATCCTGCTTGCGGCGGAACGGCACGTCCTCTCGCGGCGGGGCGTCGGACAGGGCTTGTTGCCAGTCGATGTTGAGGGCGAGTTTTTCCAGCTCATCGATTTTGTAGCCTGAGGCGTACAACCCACCGACTACCGCGCCCATGCTGGTGCCGGCAATGGCATCGATCTTGATGCCTTGTTCTTCCAGTGCCTTGAGTACACCGATGTGCGCCAGGCCACGGGCCGCGCCGCCGGACAGCACCAGGCCGATTTTCGGTCGGGGTGCGTCAGTGGCGTGGACGATTGAAGGGAAGAGGCAAAGCAACAGGCAGCACAGTAAACGGCGCATCGTGAATCTCGGGGCAAGCGATAAAGGCGGCTATTATAGCGGCGCCCCTCTGGCTCAGGAGTTTCAGCGATCATGACCATGCAAAAACCGGAAATCGTCATCACTTATTGCACGCAATGCCAGTGGCTGTTGCGCGCCGCCTGGCTGGCCCAGGAACTGCTCAGCACCTTTGGCGACGACTTGGGCAAAGTGTCCCTGGTGCCGGGCACGGGCGGGGTCTTTCATATTTTTTGTAACGACGTGCAAATCTGGGAGCGCAAGGCGGACGGCGGTTTTCCGGAAGCCAAGGTGCTGAAGCAGCGGGTCCGGGATCAGATCGACCCGGACCGCGACCTCGGCCACAACGACCGCACTCAGTGAGAGGCGGCTTCCGCGGCCACGGCTTTTTTGCTTGAGCTGCCGGATAGGCGACTGGAGACCACGATCGCGACGATGATCAGCGCGCCGCCGAGCAGCATGCGCAGGGTCGGGGTTTCGTCGAACAGCAGCCAGGCCATGGTGATGCCGTAGACCGGTTCCAGGGCAAACACCACTGCGGCGGTCCTCGCCTTGATCACCGCCAGGCTGGCGACAAACAGGCTGTGGGCCACGCCGGTGCAGAACACGCCGAGCAAGCCGATCCACAACCAGTCGATGGCGCGCACTTCGCTCAACTGCGGCGCGGCGACTGGCAGCAGGCACAGCGCAACCACCACGTTCTGGCATAGCGCAGCCTGCACCGCCGGGATGCGCGCGGAACTGGCGCGGTTGGTCAGGGACAGCAGGGCGAACAGCAAACCGGAGCCCACCGCCCACAGCAGGCCGACGGTCGCGCCGGTGCCAAGGTCGAAGGACGGCGTGACGAGCACCAGGCCCACGCTGACCAGCACCACCAGCAGGATTTCATTGGCGCGGATTTTCTCGCGGAAGATCAGCCCTTCGAGGATTACGGTAAAGGCCGGGAAACTGGCAAAACCCAGGGTCGCAATCGCCACCCCTGCGACCTTCACCGCAATAAAGAAACTCACCCAGTGCCCGGCCAGCAGCAAGCCGCTGAGCAGCAGGCGGCGCCAGTCCACGGCTTCGAGTTTCTGCCAACGGGTGTTGCTGGCGAACCGCGCAAAGAACGCCAGTGCCAGCACCGCGAACGCCGCACGACCGAAGACGATGACCGCCGGGGTGGCGGCCGCGAGTTTGCCGAACACACCGGTCAGGCCAAACATCAGTGCGCCGATATGCAGGGCGCCAAGGGCAGTACGGGGAGTCATTGCAATCCTTTGGAAAACGTATTGAACCCGACCATTGAACCGCGTAACGACTCGCTGTGTCTGTCGGCAAACTATCGACTTTTGTCGCCAGCCTCGCGCAATACCTTGTGGCGAGGGGGCTTGCCCCCGTTCGGCTGCGAAGCAGTCGTCAATCCGGCAAATGAGGTCTGACGTACGAATGCAGGGGCCGCTTCGCGACCCAACGGGGGGCAAGCCCCCTCGCCACAGATCCTGTATTCACAAACATTCACTAACCGGCATTCGCCTCGCGGCGCAATGTGCCGGGTGAAGCACCAAACTCACGCAACACCGCCGCCGCAAACGCACTCTGGGAACTGTAACCGACCCGACTGGCGATCTCGCCAATCGGCAGCGCCGAATCCCGCAACAAGCTCACTGCAATGTGCAGCCGCCGACTGCGAATGTAGTCCATCGGCGTCTGCCCGCACTCGGCCACGAACCGCGCATGCAGGCGCGCGCTGGAGAGGTCGGCGATGCGCGCCAGATCAGCCACTTGCAGCGGATAGGCCGCATGCTGGTCGATGTGTGCGTTCAGCGCTGCATACGGCAGGCGTCGTCCACCGATCACATCCGGTTTGATGTGGTTGAGGCTGGCCAATAACAGAACCGCACCTTGCTGGGCAATCAGCGGATCGCTCACCGGACTGCCCGCCAGCCAACTGACCAATTGGCTTTGCCCGGCATCCAGCGGCAGGCGGCCGGCGTTGTCGAGCAAGCGGCGGCTGGCGTCGGCGTGTTCTCCCAGGGATTGCGATACCCATTGATCATCGGGCACATCCAGCACCAGGCAGCGACTGCCGTTGGGGCTGCCACAGGCGTGATGCATGCCGGCCGGGATCACCACGAAACTCTGCTGCACCACCTGGCTGCCCTGGCCGCCGACCTCGAAATCCAGCGCGCCCGACAAGCCGAACACCAGTTGCGCGTGGTCGTGGCTGTGGACGATCAGGTCGTGGCTGTATTGGCGAAGCGTGAGGATCGGTCTCATCGCAGGTCTCCGGGGCAAGATGCGGCCAGTCTACACCGGCCGGGCGCTGTCACAGGATTGACTCGTCACTGTCATGGGCAATTAACCCGACCGGCGCAAGCTTGTAAAAACATCCCAGAGGGTTGCCCATGACCAGCGCCGAGCTCGCCAAACCCAGTCGTAAACAACGTGTCCGCACCTTATGGATTTCCGACGTGCATTTGGGCACCCGGGATTGCCAGGCCGAGCACCTGTCGCAGTTTCTCAAGGGCTACCACACCGACAAGATCTACCTGGTGGGCGACATCATCGATGGCTGGAAACTGCGTGGCGGCATGTATTGGCCCCAGGCCCACACCAACGTGATCCGCCGCTTGCTGACCATGAGCAAGCGCGGCACCGAAGTGATCTACGTCACCGGCAACCACGACGAATTCCTACGTCGCTATTCGAAGCTGATCCTCGGCAATATCCAGTTGGTGGACGAAGCGGTGCACGTGACCGCCGATGGCCGGCACCTGCTGGTGATCCACGGCGACCAGTTCGACGTGATCACCCGTTATCACCGCTGGCTGGCCTTTCTCGGCGACTCGGCCTACGAATTCACCCTGACCCTCAACCGCTGGCTCAATCACTGGCGTGCCCGCTACGGCTACGGTTACTGGTCGCTGTCGGCGTACCTCAAACACAAGGTGAAAACCGCAGTCAGCTTTATCAGCGACTTCGAAGAAGCCATCGCCCACGAATGCGTCAAGCGCGAGTTGCATGGCGTGGTGTGCGGCCACATTCACCATGCCGAAATTCGCAAGGTCGGCGGGGTGGATTATCTGAATTGCGGGGACTGGGTGGAGTCGTGCACGGCGTTGATCGAGCACTGGGACGGCTCGATCGAGTTGTATCGACTGGCGGATGCCCAGGCGCGGGAGGCGGAGTTGAAAGCGGTGAAAGTCGCCGAACCGGCGTAACACATTGATGGCCACCACAGATCCCCTGTGGGAGCGGGCTTGCTCGCGAAAGCGGTGTGTCAGTCAACGAAGATGTTGAATGTGATACCGCTTTCGCGAGCAAGCCCGCTCCCACATTGGGTTGTGGTGTGTTTTCAGGCCGGCGCGTGTTCTTCCATCGCCGCTTTGTAGATCGAGTTCTTCGGCTGCGCAAACAGCCGTTCCATCATCGGCTCAAAGAAACTCAGCGGCAGCGTCTCATACGCCGGATCAAACGCCGCCGCATCGTATTTGGCGCAGAACTCAATGGTCGCCTGATACTGCGGATGCCCGCTGAATTGCTCGCGCAGGTGCCGGTCCATGCCCAGGTGATGGAAGAAGTAGTAACCCTGGAAAATCCCGTGTTTCTCCACCATCCACAAATGCTCTGCACTGACGAAGGGCTTGAGGATCGCCGCGGCGATGTCCGGGTGGTTGTAGGAGCCGAGGGTATCGCCGATATCGTGGAGAAGGGCGCAGACCACGTATTCTTCGTCGCGGCCATCGCGCCAGGCGCGGGTGGCGGTTTGCAGCGAATGGGTCAGGCGATCCACCGGGAAGCCGCCAAAATCACCCTCCAGCAACTTCAGGTGCGCCACAATCCGTGTCGGCAATTGTCGGGCGTAGGCACTGAAGTCCGCGGCGATGATCGCCCAGTCCTCCTGCGTGCCGTCCTGCATGTGGGTGAAGCGGGCATTGGCGTTCATCGGCGATCTTCTTATTTGCGAAGTGACGGATTGAGTGTAGAACTTGGATCCACTGGTGCACTGTCTGCACGGGACGCTTTGCTGGCCCGGGAAGCCTAGAACGGCACGCGGCCCAGAATCATGTCGCGGTACATGACGAAATCGCCGAGCAGGCTGTAGAACGGGTGCTGGAAGGTGGCAGGACGATTCTTCTCGAAGAAGAAATGCCCGACCCAGGCGAAGCTGTAACCGGCTAGGGGCAGGGCGATCAGCAGCAGCCAGGCGCCTTTGCCGATGGTCATCGCCAGGATGAAAATAACCAGGGAGGTGCCGATAAAGTGCAATCGTCGGCACGTACTGTTGCTGTGTTCGCTGAGGTAATACGGGTAGAACTCAGCGAAGCTATTGAAACGCTTGGTATTTTCCACGACTGCGATCTCTGTGGTTATTGTTCTGATGGCAAGTTGTTCTGCGGGTAGCTTATTTGAGTCTAGAGTGATCATTGGCATCAGCCAGTGACAATAGGCGCCACTTTAGTATCCTTCGGTAATTGGCCGTGAGATGCGGCTCATCATGTAAGTAAACGCCATGAGCGAACGAACGACTTCTGCAAGCTGGGCGATGGGGATTGTCAAAGCACTGGAAATGGACGGCCTGGATTGCCGGGTTCTGTTCAAACAGCTGGGGCTCGACTACGCGGCACTGGATGATCCGGATGCGCGCTTCCCGCAAGATTCCATGACGCGGCTCTGGCAGCGCGCGGTCGAGCTGTCCGGTAACCCGGCGATCGGCTTGAACATGGGCAAAGTGGTGCGACCGGCATCCTTTCATGTCGCCGGCTACGCGCTGATGTCCAGCCAGACCCTGGCAGAAGGTTTCCAGCGGCTGGTGCGCTACCAGCGGATCATTGCCGAAAGTGCCGACCTGAGTTTCCGCCTGTTGGAAGAAGGCTATGCGCTGATTCTGACCGTCCACGGCGACCACCTGCCGCCGACCCGGCAGAGCGCCGAAGCCTCACTGGCCTGTGCCTTGGCGCTGTGCGGCTGGTTGACCGGCCGCACCCTGCAGCCGCGCAAGGTGTTGGTGCAGGGCGATGAACCCGCTGACCTGGAACCCTATAAACAAGCCTTCCATGCGCCGCTGGTGTTCAACGCGCCGTACGACGCATTGATCTTCGAACGTGCCGACATGGAAGCGCCGCTGCCGACCGCCAACGAGGCGATGGCGCTGCTGCATGACCGGTTTGCCGGCGAGTACCTGGCGCGGTTTTCTGAAAGTCGCGTGACCCACAAGGCCCGGCAAGTACTTTGCCGTTTACTGCCCCAGGGCGAGCCGAAGCGCGATACGGTGGCGCAGACCCTGCACCTGTCGCAACGTACCTTGCAGCGCCGCTTGCAGGAAGAGGGCACGAGTTTTCAGACCTTGCTCGACGACACCCGCCGCGAACTGGCCGAGCAGTACCTGGCGCAGCCAAGCATGACCCTGCTGGAAATTGCCTACCTGTTGGGATTTGCTGACCCGAGCAATTTCTTCCGCGCCTTCCGCCGCTGGTTCGACGCGACGCCCGGTGAGTATCGGGCGCGATTGATGGATGCGCCGAAACAGGTCAGTGACGCCAGAACGCCGGAATACACAGAACGAACACCGTAATGATCTCCAGTCGGCCCAGCAGCATGCCGAACGAGAGAATCCACTTGGCAGCGTCCGGCAGGGTGGCGAAGTTACCCGCCGGGCCAATAGTCTCGCCCAGGCCGGGACCGACGCCGGACACGGTGCTCGCCGCGCCGGTCAACGCGGTCATCCAGTCCACGCCCAGAAGCGACAGCAGCAACGCGATCACGCAAATGGTGATGGCGAAGAAGAACGAAAAGGTCAGGATCGAACGCACGATTTCTTCGTCAAGCCGGTGACCGTTGTACTTCTGCTTGATCACCGCTCGCGGGTGAATCAACTGGTTAAGGTTGGCCTTGAGCAGGATGTAGGCGACCTGGAAACGGAAAATCTTGATCCCGCCCGCCGTCGAGCCCGAGCAGCCACCGACAAAGCCCAGATAGAAAAACAGCATCAGCGAGAAATTGCCCCACAGGCTGTAGTCCCCGAGTGCAAACCCCGTGGTCGTGACCACCGACGTTACGTTCAGCGCCACGTGCCGCAGCGCATCCAGCCAATGCAGGTTGGTGGTCCACCAGTACCAGGTGCCGAGCACCAGCCAGGTCACCAGCAGCATGCCGAGCAAACCCTGGACCTGTTGATCCTTGATCAGCGCCCTGCGGTTACCGCGCAACGTCGCCACATAAAGGGTGAACGGCAGGCTGCCGAGAATCATGATCACCACCGCAACCCAGTGCACCGCCGGTTGTTTCCAGTGGGCCAGGGACTCGTCGGAAGTGGAGAACCCGCCGGTGGAAATCGCTGACATCGCGTGGTTGATCGCATCGAACAGGCTCATCCCGGCCCACCAGAAAGCCAGGCTGCCGACGATGGTGATGCCGACGTAGGCCGCCACTATCAGGCGCGCCACCATGTGCGAGCGGGGCATGACTTTTTCGGAGCGGTCCGACGATTCTGTCTGGAACAGCCGCATGCCACCGATGCGCAGCAGCGGCAAAATCGCCACCGCCATACCGATGAAACCGATGCCGCCGATCCAGTGCAGCAGCGAGCGCCACATCAGAATGCCAGGGGACATGTCATCCAGGTGATTGAGCACCGTGGAGCCGGTGGCGGTGATGCCGGACATGCTTTCGAAGAACGAGTCGGTGTAGCTGATGTGCTGGGTCAGCAGGAACGGCAGCGCGGCGAAGATACACACCACCAGCCAACTGCTGACGGTCAGCAGGTACATGTCCCGGGGGCGCAGGTGCACGTGTTCGGGGCGTCCGGGGATGACCAGCGCCAGGCCGGCGACGAAGGTGATCATGCTGGCCCAGAGGAACGATGGCAGGTCGCCGGTGCGGTCGAATATCACCAGGGTGGCCATGGGCACGACCATGGCGATGGCCAGTGTGATCAGGAAGATGCCGATGATGAAACCAATAGTCCGTAAGGTCGGCAACGCCATGAAGTCCGCTCGGGCTGAAAGTGGGGAGGGCGCCATTCTACCTGTGGGGTCTGCCATGTAAACCGGCACTCCCGCAGGGTTGCAGCTAGAATAGCCAAACATTTTTTACAGGAGGTGGCCGATGCAGGCTCTCGACGCTTTGCTCAACCGTGTTTCCGTTCCCCGACTGGTCGAACCGGCCCCTACCGCCGAACAGCGGGAAGTGCTGTTCGGCGCTGCGCTGCGTGCCCCGGACCACGGCCATTTGCAGCCTTGGCGCTTCCTGACCGTCGAAGGCGCGGCGCGTGAGCAAATGGGTGAGTTGCTGGCTGAAGCGGCGAAGCTGCAGGACAGTGAGGCGCCCGAAGCGGTGCTGGACAAGGCCCGCAATGGTCCGCTGCGCGCGCCATTGGTGGTTGTGGTCATTGCGCGGTTGCAGGATCACGTCAAATACCCGAAATCCGAGCAACTGCTGGCAGCGGGCTGTGCGGCCCACGGGATTTTGCTGGCGGCGTATGCACAGGGGATTGGTGCGGTATGGCGGACCGGTGAACTGGCTTACTCGACGCATGTGGCCAAGGGGTTGGGGTTGGCGGAAGGGGAGGAAGTGATTGCGTTCCTTTATCTCGGCACACCGCAGAAAGAACCGCGGGTTGCAGAGAAAGTTGATCTGGCCGAATTCGTCAGCGCCTGGCCTGGTAAGGCCTGACGACACAGATCCAATGTGGGAGCGGGCTTGCTCGCGAAAGCGGCATCACATTCAACAGAGATGTTGACTGACCCGACGCCTTCGCGAGCAAGCCCGCTCCCACAGGGGGTGAGGTTGTGCATACATGTTGTGTTTGCTGGTGATCCATGTGGGTCAGAGCTGAACCACAGCCCCCGGCACCAACGGCAATTCCAGGCTGGCGATGAACCCACCGTCCGGGTGATTGGCCAGGATCAAGCTGCCGCCATGCCGTTCTGCGGCTCGGCGTGCAATGGCCAGGCCCAGGCCATGCCCGGCGGCGGTTTGCCCCGGTGCGCGGTAGAACGGTTCTCCCAACAGGTTCAAGTGCTCGGCCTCGACCCCCGGCCCATGGTCGCGCACGCTCACCACCATCCGCTCGCCCTGGCGCGAGGCCTGCATTTCAATCGGCTGGCCCGCCGGGTTAAAGCGTTGGGCATTGCGCAGCAGGTTGTCCACGGCGCGCTCGATCATGGTTGGCCAGCCTTTGAGGTTGAGTTGCGGCTCGGCTTCCAAGTGCACGGTCTGTTCCGGGAAACCCAATTGCGCGTCCTTTTGCAGGGTGTGCAGCAAGGCGTTGAGATCGACGTCTTCGGCACTGGCGTTGTCTGCATCGACCCGTGCCAGGACCAGAATTTCGCTGATCAACGCTTCCAGTCGGTCGCATTCGCGGGTCAGGCGTGGCCAGAGTTTTTCCCGTTCCTCAGGGTTAGCCCGCTCGGCCAAAGCCAGGGCAATGCGCAATCGAGCCAGGGGCGAGCGCAATTCATGGGACACATCCCGCAGTAATTGCCGCTGGCTGCCGATCAAGCTTTGCAGGCGCGCACCCATGCGGTTGAAGTCGTTGGCGAGCACGCCGAATTCATCGCGGCGGTTGGCCAGTTTCACCAGGCTGTTCTGTTGATAGGTGGTTTGCCCCAGGTCATGCACCGCGCCGCGCAAACGGCTGAGGGGGCGGGTGATCGATAGAGTCACCAGCAGACTGAACAGTGTCAGCACCACCAATGCGATACCCAGCGCACTCAATGGCCAGAGCAGGCTTTCGCGGTGCCAGGAATCCAGTTCCGGGTGCGGGATGCGGTAGATCAGCAGGTACGTGTTGCCGGTTTTTTCGCTGGTGTACTCAGCGGTCAGGCGGCGCCATGGCAGGCGACGATCGTCGTCGTTCTGCCGTGCTTCAAACGCCGCGGCCCGACGTGGGAAAGTCCCGCGCACTACCGGGTCGCCGCTCTCGTTGAGCACCTGGACGTCGATGTGATATTGGCGTTTGCGCTGTTCGAGGATGTCCTGGGCGGCGTCTTCGCCCTGGGCTTCGTAGGTTTGCGTCCACTCTTCGGCCAGGGTGTTGAGGCCCGGATGGCGACTGAGGATCCACGCATCCTGGTTGAGCATGTGCCCCAGCAGAATCGAAAGCCCTGCAACCAGAGCGATGGCCAGCCAGAAGCTGGCCAGGATACGCCAGAACAATGAGCGCACAGAAAATCCTCGAACAAAGAACGCCATGTGGGAGCGGGCTTGCTCGCGAAGGCGGTGTGTCAGTCAATAAGTGCTGTGCCTGACACTCCGCCTTCGCGAGCAAGCCCGCTCCCACATTGTACAGAATGGCAAAAGACCCAACGGTGTTGGCCGTTGGGTCCGGGGTTAACACATTATTGCGCTTTTTGCGGCTGTTGCGCTTTCCAGGCCTTGAACTCGGCCCACTCGGCGCGGCGCTCGGCTTGTTTTTTCTGGATCTCGTCGAATTTCTTCTGTTGATCCGGTTTCAGCACGGCGCGCACATCGGCCTGGGCTTTCTGATGCTTGGTGGCCATTTCATCCTTCATGGCTTTCTGGTCGGCCGGGGAGAGTTTCTCCAGGTATTTCTCGACCAGTTGTTTGCGATCATGCATCTGCTCGCCCATGATTTTGCGGATCTGCTCACGCTGTTCGCGGCTCAGGTCCAGCTGGCTGTACGGGCCGCCTTTACCGTGGTGGTACATCTGACCGCCGTGGCGCGGACCGTCCATCGGGCCACCCATCGGGCCGGCACCTTCAGGCATGGCCATGGCAACGGTTGGCAGGGCGGCGGCGAACATCAGAGCGATAAGAGTCTTGCGCATGGTGAATCTCCTTGTCTCGTTCCCGGTACGTTCCGGATGAGTTCAGATTACGGAGATCAAGGTCAGCGGCGGTCAGCGGAGCGTAAAGCTTGGGTAAAGACAGTTTTGTGCCGACCTGACAAAACTTACAGGCTGCGTAGGAGCACGGCTTGCCGGCGAAGGCATCCCTGAGATCGCCATCGCCGGCAAGCCGTGCCCCTACGGGTCGATAGTCGGCTTCAGAGGCTGTAGTAGTAACCGCGGCTACGCAGCGCCACGATGCGCGGACGGCCATCCGGATGCGGGCCGATCTTCTTGCGCAGGTTGCTGACGTGCATGTCCAGGCTGCGGTCGTACAGGGTCAGCTTGCGGCCGAGGGCGATCTGCGCCAGTTCCTGTTTATCCAGCGGTTCGCCGGGTTGCTTGATGAGGGCTTCGAGCAGGCGGCTTTCGGAGACGGTGAGGGTAAATTCCTGTTCATCGATGCTGACCACGCCGCGCACCGGGCTGAAGCACAGGTCGCCGAGTTCGAGCTGGCTGGACACTGCCGCCGGATGACTGCGGCGCAATACCGCGCGCAGCCGGGCCGTCAGTTCTCGTGGGTCGCAGGGCTTGGCCAGATAATCGTCGGCGCCGAGTTCCAGACCAAGGATGCGGTCCAGCGGTTCGCCCCGGGCCGAGAGCATCAGCACGGGCAAGTCCGGATGGTCGTTGCGCAGTTGCTTGAGCAATTCCAGACCACTGCCGTCAGGCAGCATCACGTCCAGCACGACGGCGGCGGGGGAGGTTTCGGCCAGCGCACGGCGGGCACTCTGGCCGTCGTGACAGGCACGGACCACAAAACCTTCCTGACTCAACCAACTGCTCAGGAGCTCACACAGCTCCTGGTCATCATCAATTAATAACAGCTCGCTCATGACTCACTCAATTTAGCCATTGCCGACGTTTTCGACTTGCTCCACTGGCAAAGATACCGCAGAGCAGGGCCAATAGCGCTACTCCGCCTCCGGTGACGAACCATTGCTGCTGATCAGTCAGCAAGCGTGGCAGCGGACCGTTGGCCTGGGCTTCCTTGAGTTGCAGCTTCAGGCGCTGGTTCTCTTGGCGCAACCGGGCCAGTTGGGCGCTTTCACGCTCGGCATCGGCATTTTGCAGTTGTTTGTTCAGTTCTTCTCGTTGCTGCTCGCTGACTTTCAAGCGTTGCTGCAACTCGGCGATCTGGCTGCCGGCGCTCAAGGACAGCGGCGTGGAATTGCTGCCAGTGGCAGCCTCTTCACCGTGTGCGGGAGCCACGATCGACAACGTCACCAACATCAGACACAACGGACCCTTGCGCATCACGACTCCTGATTCCAATCGAGTTATTAGGCAAGTTGTCGGCAGGCAAACGAGAATAATGAGCGATTGAGAGCGCGATGAACCGACAAGGTTCATCGCGTGGGGGAAATTTACGGCAGGACTTGCTTGAACGGCTTCACGGAAACGTTGGCGTAGACGCCTGCGGCGATATACGGGTCGGCATCGGCCCAAGCCTGAGCGGCGGTCAAAGATTCGAACTCGGCGACGATCAGGCTGCCGGTAAAACCTGCGGCGCCCGGATCATTGCTGTCCACGGCAGGGTTCGGGCCGGCCAGCACGATGCGGCCTTCGCCCTTGAGCACTTGCAGGCGCTCAAGGTGCGCCGGGCGTGCGGCCAGGCGAGCTTCCAGGGAGTTGGCGACGTCTGTAGCAACGATTGCATAAAGCATGTCAGTCCTCGGTTTTTGGCGTGGTGGTATCGGCGTCATGCAGGTGGCGGGACAGGTAAATGCCCTGCGCGACTAGGAACAGCAGCGTCATGCCCAGGCTGCCGAACACTTTGAAGTCGACCCAGTAGTTCTGGAAAGTGAACGCAACGAACAGGTTGGCGGCGCCGCAGAACAGGAAAAACCCGATCCAGGCGATGTTCAGGCGGGTCCAGACTTGATCTGGCAGGGTCAGTGCGTGACCCATGATGCGCTTGATCAGCAGTTGGTCGCCGATGAAGTGGCTGCCAATGAAGGCCAGGGCGAACAGCCAGTTGACCACCGGGGCTTTCCACTTAAGGAAGGTTTCGCTGTGGAACGCCAGGGTCAGGCTACCGAAGACTAGGCAGGCGATGAGGGTCAGCCACTGGCTCTTCTCCAGCTTGCGCTGCTTGATGAACAATGTGCCGTAAACCACCAGGGAGCTGATGATCAGCATGGCGGTGGCGCTGTAAATACCGCCTACAGTGACCTCATGACCGGCAATGTCGACGACCCGTGGATCGATTTTGAAGACAATGAAAAACAGCAGAAGCGGGATGAAGTCGATGAATTGTTTCACAGTGGCAGCCAGAAGCAGGATGTGTCGGCATAATAACAAACATATTGGCGCGCGATAGCGCCAGCTGATTTGAGGTTACAAAGCCCTGTGAATGTTGATTTGCACTGCCATAGCACGGCCTCCGATGGCGCCCTGGCGCCTGCGGTACTGGTTGCGCGTGCGTTCGAGAAAGGCGTGCGAGTCCTGGCCTTGACCGATCACGACACCCTTGAAGGCCTCGATGAGGCCCGCAGCGCCGCGACGGCGTTGGGGATGCAACTGGTCAACGGCGTCGAATTGTCCTGCACCTGGGGCGGCGCGACTATTCATGTGTTGGGCTACGGTTTCGACGTGAATGCCGTACCGTTGGTCGAGGCGATCGCCAAATTGCACGATGGCCGTTGGCTACGGTCCGAAGAAATAAGCCGAAAACTCGCGCTCAAAGGTATGCCTGGCGCGATGGACGGTGCCCGCGAGATGCAGCAGGCGCTCGGCGACAGCGGTAACGCGCCGGCCCGTCCGCATTTTGCCGACTGGATGGTGCGCGAAGGCTTCGTCAAGGATCGCGCCGAAGCGTTCCGCAAATGGCTGGGCGCCGGCAAACTGGGTGACGTCAAGCAACACTGGCCGACCCTCGAAGACACCGTCGCGACCCTGCGCGTCGCCGGTGCCTGGGTCAGCCTGGCGCATCCATGGCACTACGATTTCACGCGCAGCAAGCGTCGGCGCCTGATTGCCGACTATATTCAAGCTGGGGGCCACGCTATCGAAGTGGTCAATGGCCATCAGCCCGCCGAACAGGTGGGCAGCTTGGCCATTCTTGCCCGGGAGTTCGGTCTGCTGGTCAGCGCCGGCAGTGATTTTCATGGCCCTGGAGGCTGGTCGGAAATCGGTGAATACCGCCCGGTTCCGGAGGATCTGCCACCGTTATGGTGTCGATTCAAACATGACCCAATTATTGCCGCCGTCTGAACAGGTAGAGAATGTGAGTCAATTTTTCCAGATTCATCCGGAAAACCCGCAAGCGCGCCTGATCAAACAGGCTGTCGAGATCATCCGCAAAGGCGGGGTGGTGATTTATCCCACAGACTCGTCCTACGCCATTGGTTGCCAGATTGGCGACAAGAACGCCGTGGAGCGCGTGCGCCGCTTGCGTCAGCTCGACGACAAGCACAACTTCGCGCTGATCTGCAGTGACCTGTCGCAACTGGGGCTGTTCGCCAAGATCGACACAGGCACCTTCCGCATCCTCAAGGCCCATTTACCTGGGCCTTATACGTTTATCCTCAACGCCACCCGGGAAGTGCCGCGCCTGTTGCTGCACGCCAAGAAGCGCACCATCGGCCTGCGGGTGCCAAGCCATCCGATCGCCCTGGCGCTGCTCGCGGAGCTGGGTGAGCCGTTGATGAGCGTGACCCTGATCATGCCCGGCGACACCGATCCGTTGAGCGATCCCCATGAAATGCGCCAGTTGCTGGAACACCAGGTGGACCTGATCATCGACGGCGGTTTCGGCGGGATCAAGGCGTCCACGGTGATCAATCTGGCCGACGGCGAACCTGAAGTGATCCGCGTCGGTTGCGGTGACCCGACGCCGTTTATGGCCGAGGCGTAGATGTCCGCAGTAGAACCCGTCGACAGTCAGGCCGGAGCCCAGCAAGAGCTGCCCTTCGCCATGGTCTATGGCCAGGCGGTCATGGAAATGCCGCTGGACCTGTACATTCCGCCGGATGCCCTCGAAGTATTCCTCGAAGCCTTCGAAGGCCCCCTCGACCTGCTGCTGTACCTGATCCGCAAACAGAACATCAATATCCTCGACATCCCGGTGGCGGAAATCACCCGGCAGTACATGGGCTATGTCGAGTTGATGCAGTCGGTGCGCCTGGAACTGGCCGCCGAGTACCTGGTGATGGCCGCGATGCTGGCCGAGATCAAATCGCGGATGTTGCTGCCGCGCGCGGAAACCATCGAAGCCGAAGAAGACGATCCCCGGGCAGAACTGATACGCCGCTTGCAGGAATACGAACGCTTCAAAGCCGCCGCCGAAGGCATTGATGGCCTGAGCCGGGTGGGCCGCGACGTGGTGGTGCCCAAGCTCGACGCCCCGGAAGCCCGGGCGCGCAAGCTGTTGCCAGACGTGAGCCTGGAAGAATTGCTGATGTCCATGGCCGAGGTCCTGCGCCGTGGCGACATGTTCGAAAGTCACCAGGTCAGCCGCGAAGCGTTGTCCACCCGCGAGCGTATGAGCGATGTGCTGGAACGGCTCAAGGGCGGCGGTTTCGTGCCCTTTGTCGAGCTGTTTACCGCCGAAGAGGGAAGGCTGGGGGTGGTGGTGACCTTCATGGCGATCCTCGAACTGGTCAAGGAATCCTTGGTCGAGCTGGTGCAGAATGAAGCGTTCGCGCCGATCCATGTGCGGGCCCGAGCCGAATAACGAGTTGAATCATGAACCTGACTGAACCCCGCGAGCTGGCGCCACTGCTTGAAGCCTTTCTGTTGGCCTCGGGAAAACCGCAATCACTGGAACGCCTGTTCGAACTCTTCGAAGAGGGCGAACGGCCGGAGCCGCCGGTTTTCAAGAAAGCCCTGACGATCCTGGCCAAGTCCTGCGACGGCCGCGCCTTTGAATTGAAGGAAGTCGCGTCCGGCTATCGCTTGCAGATTCGCGAGAAGTTTTCGCCGTGGGTCGGCCGTTTGTGGGAAGAGCGGCCGCAGCGTTATTCCCGGGCCATGCTCGAAACCATGGCGTTGATCGCTTATCGCCAGCCGATCACCCGGGGCGAGATCGAGGATGTGCGGGGCGTGGCGGTCAACAGCCACATCGTCAAGACCTTGCTGGAGCGCGAGTGGATTCGCATCGTCGGCTACCGCGATGTGCCGGGCAAACCGGCGATGTTCGCCACCACCAAGGTGTTTCTCGATCACTTCAACCTGAAAAACCTCGACGACCTGCCGCCGCTGGCCGAACTGCGGGAGATGGAGCCTGACCCGGTGCTCGACTTCGACGACGCGCCGGTCCCGGCCGGTTTGCAGGAACTGGCCGACGCCAGCGCCGAGCCGGAAGAACCCAAGGAAGAAACCAGTTTCCACACGCTGTTGCTGGAACTGGATGACATGGAGCAGGGGATCAAGACTGACTTCGACGATTTGTTGCGGGATGGGGCGGTGACCGAGACTGAGGAGGTTTTGGAACAGCCCGAGCCGGAGATTGAAGTTGAACTTCAGCCTGAGCCTGAAGCCACAATCGAAGAAGAGCCGGAAGCAGAGCTGGAAGACGATGTCCTCGGTGTCGCCGAAGCGCGAGAGAAACTCCTGGCCGCCGTCGCCGCTTTAGAGCAGCACAAACCGGAACCCGAACCCGAACCCGAACCCGAACCCGAACTGAGCGACGAAGAAGCCGAAGCCCGCGCCCTCGCCGAAGCGATCGAAGCCGAACGCCGGGAATTCGACGACTGACCCCAAACCTGCGGTCAATGCAGATCCCCTTGTGGGAGCGGGCTTGCTCGCGAATGCGGTGCTTCAGGCGGCAATGATGTCGACTGACGCGCCCCCTTCGCGAGCAAGCCCGCTCCCACAAGGGTTTGTGGCGTTTTCTGGAGTAGGTATGAGCTCAACCAAAGACCCCTGCATCAGCGTCTGCAAGTTCACCGACGATATCTGCCTCGGCTGTGGCCGCAGCAAGCGCGAGATCAAGGCCTGGAAGAAACTCGACAAGTCCGACAAGCGCACGGTGCTGGCCGAAGCGGCGCTGCGCCTGATCAAACTCGGTGCCACCGGTCGGCGGAAACACAAGTAAGTATCCATTGATCAGCTAGTCTCTGATGCGCGAACGCTTGCATGAGCGTATGATTCGCGACCCTCCGGCGATCCCTTCGCCCGAGAACCAGTTTTACATCGCTTCAGGCAAGGCCTGAACAGACCACACCGGGAGGTGCCCAGATGAGTATCAACGACCAGAAAGACGACCAGGAAATCGGCCCAGCAGGCGAAAAACTGCAGAAAGTCCTCGCCCGTATCGGCGTCGGCTCGCGCCGTGACGTGGAAGCCTGGATCAGCCACGGCCGCATCAAGGTCAATGGCAAAGACGCCACCCTCGGGCAGCGCGTCGACATGCACGACGCCATCACCATCGATGGCAAGGTGATCAAGCGCGAAGAAGCCGCCGAGTCGGTACGCCGCGTGATCATGTACAACAAGCCCGACGGCGAAATCTGCACCCGCCTCGACCCGGAAGGCCGTCCAACCGTTTTCGACAAGATGCCGAAACCAAAAGAAGGTCGCTGGATCAACATCGGTCGCCTGGACATCAACACCACCGGTCTGCTGATGTTCACCACCGACGGTGAACTGGCCAACCGCCTGATGCACCCTTCCTACGAGATGGACCGTGAATACGCGGTACGTGTGCGTGGCGAAGTCGATGACGAGATGATCGAGCGCTTGAAAGCAGGCGTCGTCCTCGAAGACGGCCCGGCCAAGTTCACCGACATCAAACAGGCGCCGGGTGGCGAAGGTTTCAACCACTGGTATCACTGCGTGGTGATGGAAGGTCGCAACCGCGAAGTTCGTCGCCTGTGGGAATCTCAGGGCCTGGTGGTCAGCCGTCTGAAGCGCGTGCGTTTCGGTCCGGTGTTCCTCAACTCCGACCTGCCGATGGGTCGCTGGCGCGAAATGAGCCAGTACGAAGTCGACATTCTGAGTGCTGAAGTGGGCCTGACGCCTGTGGCCATGCCGCAGATGAACGCCAAGAGCAAAGACAAGCTCGATCGCATGCAGCGTAAATCGTCGCGTCCGATGGGCAAGACCGAGCGCGTGCGTTCGTTGCGTCCTGCTATCGGTAACCAGACCGCTGCGACGCCACGTGACTCCCGTGAACCGCAAATCGAAGGCGAGCGTCCAGCCCGCAAACCAGCAGCGCCACGCGCTGATGGCGAGCGCGGTCCACGCACGCCACGTCCGGCCAATGGCCGCACCGAGCGCGGTGAAGGCCGTGGTGCGCCAAGCGGTGGTCGTAGCGATCGCGGTGCTCCTCGTGGTGAAGCTCGTGGTGATTCGAGTCGCGGTACGCCAGTGGCAGACCGTCCGGCCGACACCAAGCGTCCGGCCAAGCCTGTCGGGAAGAAACGCCCAGGCATCGTTTTGGTCGACAAGGACACGCCATCGGGCAAACGCCGTGGCGCGCCAGCCGGTTCGGGCCAGCGTCCGGGCTTTGGGCGTCGCAAGCCGGAGTAATCGGTAAGCGCCGCATAAAAAACGCCAACCTTCGGGTTGGCGTTTTTTTTGGTCTGGCTGTAGTGGTTCGGTGAATGGTCGGGCCTCTTCGCGGGCAAGCCCGCTCCCACAGGTGACCGAGTTGTCTCGCAGAAATGCGATCAAATGTGGGAGCGGGCTTGCCCGCGAAGGCGCCAGAAGCAGCACCGCCATTTCAGCAGTTAAAACACAAACCGCCCATCAAACACCGGCTCATCATCCAGCGCCAACACGCCACCGGAGAAGATCAGGTCCAGGTGATGACTGCCCTTGGCCCCGCCGCCCAATCCCAGGTGCAAGCCGCAATGGCGCTCCTCGAACCCGGCGTTGCGTGCATACAGATCCTTCACGCCTTCGTTGGTGCCAATGCCCAACTCTTCGATCCGCCGGTTCGACGGATTGGCATCCAGGTATTTATTGAAATCGTGCTCAAGCCCCGGCACGTCCGTGGCGATTTTGCTGATGGTCGAGTTCTCGATCCACAACTCCAGCGGCGACTCCAGCACCCCGTATTTGCGGGCAAACGGAATGGTGCTGAGGAACGTCCCCATGAACTTCACCCGGCCATTGATCTCCTCGCTGTGGGTGGCGATCTCACCGGGTGCCAGGTCGAAGTTGCCGACACCGTTGATGTCGGTCCACTTCTTGATACTGCTCAGCGGTGTTTCAAACCACGAGCCATGGTCATCTTTGAAACTGAGGGTTGTCGCGTGGGACATGCGCTGGATCAAGTGGCTGTTCAACCCGGCAATGCGCTGCGGGGTGACACTGAACGTGTCGTAGAAGTAATCGCCGTAATCCTTGAACAGCAGCGACTTCTTCCAGTTTTGCGCCATCACTCCTTGCAGTGCGCGGAGAAATTCCGGGCCTTCGGGGCGTGGGTTGGGCAGGGTGGAAGAGTCGTAGAAGAAAATGTACAGATCGCTGTCGGCAATCGCCTGAGCCAGAAAATCCGTGGGTTCCAGATCCAGGCGCATGGCGCTGAAGCTGAACGGTGAGCTGTTACCCGCCTGTTCGGCGATGGCGCCGGTCAGTGCCTCGTAATCCGCGGTGTGGCCGAGCAAGACCTTCGCCGGGTTGATGCCGACGAGGGCCGGGTGTTGTTCGAGGTAGTAAAGGAAATGCGAGATAGCGCGTTGCTTATCCATGTAGTCCTCCCTGACAAACCGAGCAAATGGGGCAGGCACAACCGGCCGGATCGTGCCCGCCGGGATGGCTTACAGAGGCCACATCGCCGTGCCGAACGGAACAACCGCGTCGGCTTGCATCATTTCAACGGCGGCGTCATGGGTCGGCGCTTCAAACCAATCGTCCAGTTGCAGTTCAGTTTCCAAGTCTTTGTCCAGTTGCATAGTGAATCTCCCAGATGACTTTTACGACTGTTGAATAGGAACAGCGGCGTGTTTTTCAATCAGTGAATAACCCGCCAACTTGCCGATCGATGCGGTCCGGCAAGTCGCTGAAAACCTAGTTCACAGGGTTTTGGAATGCAAAAAAATAATTAAATAAGATTTGTTTGAATTTTTTATTCCATTTTTTGACTGCGAATTTCTTTATAAAAAACAGAAAACTGACTCGACCTTTTCCTTAGGAAGCTTCCTAACGTCAATTTGCAGTCAGCCTGCGGAAAGATCTGATTTGGCAAGTTTTCGTTACGGCATGTAACGGACGTTTTACGAATTCCACCGTCAATACCCTTCGAATGAGGCCCTTTTCAGGACTGTAAGGAAAACCTTCCGAAAGTCCGTTCTTTAACGACCCTGCAAGGCTCTGGCGCGCTTGTTTCAGCAGCACAGGAAGGGTGAGATGCCCCCCATGCCTGCCGTGCAGGTGCATAACAAGAAGGAGGCGCAATGAACGCCGTGACGCATTTCCATCTCTCCCCGTGGGCCGGTTTTTTGCTCGCCCGCGTCGATGACCTGCAAAGGTCTGACCTCTTTTTTGCAGCCGCCCGGCACTCCCAGGGCGGACACAGGCAATCCCGGCAACAGACGCGCTGACTCGCGTGTCTGGCAGCAGGGGGTTAGCGGTGTACAATGCGCCGCGTTTTAACTGTGATCTCCTGCGCATCTGCGTAAATTTCAAGGCTACCCGTCTTGTTCACTCCGCCGCGCCACAAGCGTGTCGGGTTCGATTTCGTCACAGATAAAAACAAACAGGTGACGCATGACCGTTGTAAATACGCTGAACTCCTGGTGCTTGCGCTGGGGTTTGATCGGCGCTGCTTGAAATTGCAACTGAGCAGCAACGTCTACTGAACATCATCAAACCTTGCGTGAGACCCTTTTCATGAGTGGACAAAACTCGCATTCAGGCGAGCTGAAACGCGGCCTGAAAAATCGCCATATTCAACTGATCGCCCTCGGTGGCGCGATCGGTACCGGGCTGTTCCTCGGTTCGGCGGGCGTCCTCAAATCCGCCGGCCCGTCGATGATCCTCGGCTACGCCATCTGCGGCTTCATTGCTTTCATGATCATGCGTCAGCTCGGCGAAATGATCGTCGAAGAGCCGGTCGCCGGTTCCTTCAGCCACTTCGCGCACAAATACTGGGGCGGTTTCGCTGGCTTCCTGTCGGGCTGGAACTGCTGGATCCTGTACATCCTGGTGGGCATGTCGGAGCTGACCGCGGTCGGCAAATACATCCACTACTGGGCACCGGACATCCCGACCTGGGTCTCGGCCGCCGGTTTCTTCGTGCTGATCAACCTGATCAACCTGGCCAACGTCAAAGTCTTCGGCGAGGCCGAGTTCTGGTTCGCGATCATCAAGGTCGTGGCGATTGTCGGCATGATCGCCCTGGGCAGCTATTTGCTGGTCAGCGGTAATGGCGGCCCGCAAGCGTCGGTGAGCAACCTGTGGTCCCACGGTGGCTTCTTCCCGAACGGTGTCAGCGGTCTGGTGATGGCCATGGCGATCATCATGTTTTCCTTCGGTGGCCTGGAAATGCTCGGCTTCACCGCAGCCGAAGCCGACAAGCCGAAAACCGTGATCCCGAAAGCCATCAACCAGGTGATCTACCGGATCCTGATTTTCTACATCGGCGCCCTGGTCATCCTGCTGTCGCTGACGCCATGGGACAGTCTGCTGGCGACCCTGAACGCATCGGGCGATTCCTACAGCGGTAGCCCGTTCGTGCAAGTGTTCTCGATGCTCGGCAGCAACACCGCTGCGCACATCCTCAACTTCGTGGTCCTGACCGCAGCATTGTCGGTGTACAACAGCGGCACCTACTGCAACAGCCGCATGCTGCTGGGCATGGCCGAGCAGGGCGATGCGCCGAAAGCCCTGGCGAAGATCGACAAGCGCGGCGTGCCGGTGCGTTCGATCCTGGCGTCGGCGGCAGTGACGTTGATTGCCGTGCTGCTGAACTACCTGATCCCGCAAAATGCGCTGGAACTGTTGATGTCGCTGGTGGTGGCCACCCTGGTGATCAACTGGGCGATGATCAGCTTCTCGCACTTCAAATTCCGTCAGCACATGGACAAGACCCAACAGACGCCGCTGTTCAAGGCCCTGTGGTACCCATACGGGAACTACATCTGCCTGGCGTTCGTGGCGTTCATCTTGTGCGTGATGTTGCTGATTCCGGGGATCCAGATCTCGGTGTATGCGATCCCGGTGTGGGTCGCGTTCATGTGGATCTGCTACGGCATCAAGAACAAGCGCAGCGCCCAACACACGCTGCAGGCTGCCAGCTCAAGCGTGAAGTAACGCAGAGTGCAAAAACAACAAACCCGGCCTTGTGCCGGGTTTGTTGTTTTCAGGGTTTACACAAAACTCACTGTGGGAGCGGGCTTGCTCGCGAAGGCGTCGTGTCAGACGATGAAGATGTCGTCTGGCACGCCCTCTTCGCGAGCAAGCCCGCTCCCACACTGGATTTGTGTTGAACACACTGCCGGAGAACAGCACACAACCACTGTGGGAGTGAGGCTGTGGTGTCAGTGATTACTTTTCATCCAGAAAGCTCTGCACCGACGCATTGAAAAACGCCGGGTCCTGGATAAACGCGAAATGGCTGACATTCGGCAGGATCAGCAGGCCGGCACCGGGGATGGCCGATGCCATGTATTCGGTGTGTTCGCGCTTGATCGCCTCGTCATGGTCGCCGTCAACGATCAACACCGGGCTTTTGATTTTCGCCAGGTCTTCGCTGGTCCAGTTCGGCTGGCTCGCCCACATGTGGCTGATTTGCTCGACGAACGCATCATATTCCTTGGGCGTCGGCGACAGCTTCGCGTATTCCTTGCCGGCGCGTTCGATGTAGGCGGCGAAGGTCGGGTTCTTCTCTACGCCTTCCTTGACCCCCGAGGTCTGGGTATTGGCGGCGAAGGCGAACACTTTGCCGACACGCTGCGGATAGCGCATCGCCAGATCCAGCCCGAGAATCGCGCCGTCACTCCAGCCCACGAAATCAGCGCGCTCGATCTTCAGCTTGTCGAGCACCGCGATGACGTCGTCCGCCATCAAGTCATAACCGTAAGGTCGCGCATCTCGGGAGCTGCGACCATGGCCACGGCTATCGAGTGTGATGACGGTGTGCTTCGCCGAGAGAGCCTTGACCTGATTGCCCCAGTAATCGGAATTGGCCAGACCGCCGTGCAGCAACACGACAGGAGAGCCGTGGCCGGTAATCGAGTAGTAGAGCTTGATGCCGTTGACGTCGGCACGGCCGGTTTTTGCACTGGTGATTGGAGCGGGGGTGTCCGGCAGTGTTTCCCAGCGTTCGACGGCGTGAGCCGCGTTGAATGACAGCAGCAGGCAGAAAGCAGCAAGCAAGCGACGAGGCATAGGTCTCTCCATTTAAGCGACTGATCGGCGTGATCCGGAGGCTTTAGCGTAGAAGGCTGCCGTCAGAAGGCCAGGTGTAGATATATAAAGATATATTGCGGATGGGCTTCTGAAGCCTGGTTCCTACATGTGTAGTTGCCATGTACTACAGTGGCTTCGGAAAATTGCAAAAACAGAATGAAGCTTGTTAATTCGGAAGTGGACTACAACCTACAGGGTCTTTTTTATCTTAGTCTGGCGTCCCGAAAACATTAACGAGCGGCGTATATGGCCAGTAACAGCTACATGACGATTACCGGTAAACGTCAAGGTTTTATCTCTGCCGGTTGCTCAGGTAATAGCTCTATTGGTCACAAATGCCAGTTTGATCACGAAGATGAGATCCTGGTGTTGGCGTTCTCGCACGATATGACGACTGGTAATGAAGGCAACATGGCCGGTGATCGTGGTAAACACATGCCGATCGTGATCACCAAAGCGATTGATAAAGCATCACCCCTGCTGGCGAGTGCGTTGCATGAGCGTGAGGAGGTTGAATGTACGATCAACTTCTACCGCACCGCCTCGGCTGGAGGACAGGAGCGCTATTACTCAATACACCTCAACGGTGCGCGAATTGCGCATATCAGTCAGCAAGTGCCCCACGCTATTCGCATGAATGATGCCGAACCGCAGGAGCAGGTAGCGATTCGATATAGAGAAATCGCCTGGGCCCATGTAACCGCAGCGACAAGCGCTTATAGTTCATGGAGGGAAGAGGGTGAATGAAGACGCTTGTGATATTCATGATGTAACGCGAGCGGCTTCCGATTTGGTTGCAGTCGGATGCAACATTGGCATGACGCATTTTCCTGACGGTCTTATGCGGCTGCGATTTGGATCGATGATTTCTTCGTTTGCCAATGAAGTTATTCAGGCAGTCGATGAAGGGCTGATCAGCGCTTGGGAAGGGGGTCAGGAAATCAGGGCTGAGTATGAGGCGTTGGCTTCAAGGGCGCGGTTTTACCTGCAGAATGGTATTGGGGTGGCGGCGGGTGCAATGCAGATTAAAACGGGGGTTTCAATCGCTGCTACCCCGGGAGTTGGCGTATTAGGTGTTGTTCCGGGAGCGCTGATGGTTGGACACGGAGCGAATAACATTTATGAAGGGATGGCGAATATCTACTATGGGCCGGACGCGTCCGGCACTGTTGGACCCATTAGGAATATCTACAGAACTGCCTTTGATGATGACAGGGGGGATGTGGCTTATTACTCCTTGGATTTGATTTTGTCAGCGTATGGGGTTTTTAGGAGAGTTCAAAGGCCTGAGGCTTTTGAACTTTTCAGGCGTGACCCGATAAACTACGAAAGAGCTTACCAACAGACGGGAAAACTAACGCTGGCCTTTGAGGTGTTTGTTGACTTTCTCACGATAAATATAATTAGATCTCAAGAGATGTCAGGTTCTTAAGTGGGGGTGCTATGAGGGTTTAGTTACTATGTTTTTCCGTGCATTCTTGGGATGTATATAATCAATCCAAAAAAAACAACGATAGCATATGTTGCTAGGTAAACTTTGTTTAAGTATTTTTCATCTATGTGAATTATTTTTCTTATGCCGAATACAATCAGCCCTGAGGGTAGTCCAGAGCAGCCTAGTACTAGGAGAGTGACGGCAAGATAATATCGAATTTTTTCAAGGAGCATTAGTTGTGAAGCCTCATTGATATGATTTGTTAGGTTAGTAAAGTTGGGCGAATAAAAGCAACTGTTTTTTTAGGTTTGTTAATTGTGGTTCTGAAAGATTCGGAAAGGCCTGTTCCAATGATTGTCAGATATTCAGTTCGTTATTCGCGGTATCCTGCACACCCCGAAACTCGGATGCGTCTCCATGCTGGTAATCTCCAACAAAGTGCACCTGCCGGATGCCGAGATCGAATTGACCGCCATCCACGCCCAAGGCGCCGATGTCAGAACTTCAGCAAGGTCCCTAGCTCGATGCACCTGCGGTTCGATATTCCGGCCTCTTCCTTGCCCGAATTTTACAAGGAGCGGTTGATGGCGCTGCGCGACAGTCAGCATCCTGAATCTGCGCAACTTTTTAGATTCGATCCTGTCAGCAATGAAAGGGCTTACTGATGCTTGAAAATGTTCGATATTACCTTTCTGTTACTTGCCTGGTTTTAGGCTGCTCAGGCTTGTCGACGGGAATTATAGTCTGGTGCATAACTGAGGTTATTCCTTTGGGCGGTTGGGGCTTGAATGTCGCCTACTTGGTCACTTACTCAATTCTGGTTTTTTTTGGTTTGCGCTTTTATATTCCGAGAATGCGTGGGCACGCATAAGACTGGCTAGGGTGCAACCGTAGCGATCCGTTTTTCAAAGCCGCATTCGCGGTATCCTGCACGTCCTGAACCCGGACGCTTTTCCATGCTGGTAATCTCCAACAACGTGCATCTGCCGGATGCCGAGATCGAATTGACTGCCATTCGTGCCCAGGGCGCGGGAGGGCAGAACGTCAACAAGGTCTCCAGCGCCATGCATCTGCGCTTCGACATACCGGCCTCGTCGTTGCCCGAGTTCTATAAGGAGCGGCTGCTGGCGTTGCGGGACAGCCGTATCACCAGCGACGGCGTGTTGATCATCAAGGCCCAGCAATATCGCACGCAGGAAGCCAACCGCGCTGATGCGCTGGAACGGTTGGTGGAATTGATTCTTAGCGCCACCAAAGTCGAAAAGAAGCGCCGCCCGACCAAGCCGACCCTCGGTTCGAAGAAGCGTCGGCTGGAGTCCAAGACCAAGCGCGGCAGCATCAAGGCCGGGCGCGGTAAGATCGACTTCTAGCGGGGCTCTCTTTCTTCGCGATACTTCGGTGCTTGCCGGTACAGATAAACGCTCAGCGCCAAACCGCTAAGCGCGGCGAGGGCAGCGAACAGGAAGATCGACGCAAAGCCGAATCCCGCTGCAATTGCACCGGCCAGTGGCCCGGTAATCCCCAGCGACAAATCGATGAACAGCGAATAAGCCCCGACCGCCGCGCCGCGACTGGAGGCCGGCACCAGGTTGACCGCTTCCACGCCCAGCGCCGGGAATACCAGTGAGAAGCCGAAACCGCTCAGTGCCGCACCGGCCAGTGCCCAGTGGGCGTCCGGCGCGAGCCACAGCAGTAACAAGCCCAGGGTTTCCACCGACAGGCAGGCAATCGCCACGCGAAACCCGCCGAGGCGGTTGATCAGGTTGCCGAACAGCAGCCGCGCACCAATGAAGCTGGCCCCGAACAGGCTCAGGCAGAGCACCGCGTTCGACCAATGCTGCGTGGCGTAATACAAGGTGATGAAGGTGGCGATGGTGCCGAAACCGATCGAGCCCAGCGCCAGGCCGCAGCCGTGGGGCAACACCCGACCCAGCACATGCATGAACGGCAGGCGTTCACCGACCACAATCGGCGCGGCGGTTTTCGGCCAGGCCAGCGCAAGGCCCAGCACCGCCAGCAGCACGATGCTCACGCCCATGCTCCACAAACCCATTTGATCGACCAGCAGCACGCCCAGCGGCGCACCGATGGCGATGGCGCCGTAGCTTGCGATGCCGTTCCAGGAGATCACTTTGGCAGTATTCGCCGCGCCGACCCGGCCGATGCCCCAGCCGATCGAGCCCGAGCCCACGAGGCTTTCCGCGCTGCCGAGCACCAGTCGGCCGATCAGCAAGCTGATCAGGCTCAGCATCGGCAGGCTTTGGGTCCAGGCTGAAATCAGCATGAACACCCCACTCAAACCGCAACCGGCGAGGCCGTACATCACCGCCAGTTTGCTGCCCTTGTTGTCGATAATGCGCCCGGCGTAAGGCCGGCTGAGCAGGGTGGCCAGGTATTGCACGCTGATCACCAGCCCGGCGATGACCGCGCCGAAACCCAGGTCGCTGTGGACGTAACCCGGTAATACGGCCAGGGGAATGCCGATGTTGAGGTAGCCGATGAAGGTGAACAGGACGATGGAAACGACTTGCAGCGTGACCGCCAGGGGGCGCTGGTTTTCTGACATGGGTAAAAGTCCACGGGGCAGCAGGATAGATAGGCTGCTTATGATAGCGGCGCGAGGGGCGAGCGGTCGTGGAAAAGTAAAACTATTTGTTGGGCGGGATGAGTCAGGATTTGGCCGGGGCGACCAGTTGCGTGGTGACCAGGGCGGCGAGGGCGTTTTCTTCACTGCCGAAACGGGCGAGCAGGGCGGCTTGTTTTTCCGGGGAGAGGCGATTCCAGATCTCGATCATTTTCTCGGCGGTGCCGATCAGAACGCTGGCCTGGGTTTCAGAAAAGTCATCGGTCATGGCAGGGTGCTCGGGGTTCAGGCGGTGTGGAAAGCGCATGTTAGCGCTTTCCACACGGTCTGGCATTGCAGGTGTTTCAGTCTTCGCTGTCAGCCTTTCGACTGTCAGTGGCTTCTTTCGGCTCAGGCTGTTGGGCACTGGCTTGTTGCGGGGGTGTCTGCTCAGTTTCGTGCAGGCTTGGGAAGGGGAGATTAGGGATCTCGTGCATGTTCGCGCTCCTCGCAAAGTCTGTTGATAGATCTGGTAGATCCGCGCTTTTAAAAAGCTTGGGCAGGATACAGCAGGAGAAATGACAAACAGACTTTTATATCCATTTGTTTCGACGAATGGGATTGTCTAGACAGGTCTACAGCAGTCACACAAATCAAATGTGGGAGCGGGCTTGCTCGCGAATGCGGTGTATCAGTCAGTTGATGTCAACTGACACTCCGCATTCGCGAGCAAGCCCGCTCCCACATAGGGATGTGTAATGGCTCGAGGTTACTTGCAGACTTCAGCTATCGCCTCGGCCAGCAGCGCCAAACGCGTCGCATCAATCCCCGCCACGTTGGCCCGGCCGGAGTTGACCATGTACACGCTGTGATGATCGCGCAACTGTTTGACCTGCTCCGCCGTCAACCCGGTGTAGGAGAACATCCCGCGTTGCACGCCGATGTGCGCAAAGCGCTCGCGCAAGCCGTGGGGCTCAAGGGCTTCCACCAGGCCAGTGCGCAGTTGCGCGGTGCGCAAACGCATGGCTTCTACTTCGTCGGCCCACAGACTTTTCAGCTCGGGGTCGCCGAGGATGGTCGCCACGACGGCGGCACCATGATCCGGTGGGGTCGACCACAGGTTGCGGGCGATGTTGGCCAGTTGACTGCGGATATCCACCAATTTCTCGGCGGTTTTCGCGCAGACAATCAGCGCACCGGTGCGGTCGCGGTACAGGCCGAAGTTCTTCGAGCAGGAACTGGTGATCAGCACTTCCGGCAACGCGTCGACGAACAAACGGGTGGACCAGGCGTCCTGTTCCAAACCGTCGCCGAAACCCTGGTAGGCGAAGTCGATCAGCGGCAACAACTCGCGGCGTCGTACCACGTCGAGCACCCGACGCCAATCGTCATGGGACAAATCGAAACCGGTCGGGTTGTGGCAGCAGGCGTGCAGCAGCACCACGTCGCCCTTGGGGGCTTCGTTGAGCACCGCGAGCATCGCATCAACGTCGAGACGGTTGTCGCTGCCCACGTACGGGTAGTGACTGACCTTGACCCCGGCCGTGGCGAAAATCGTTTCGTGGATCGGCCAAGTCGGGTTGCTCAACCAGACGCCACGGCCCGGCAGCATTTGCGCAATGAAGTCCGCGCTCAAGCGCAATGCGCCGGTGCCGCCCGGCGTCTGGGTGACGCCGGCCCGTTGCTCGGCGATCAGTGCCGAATCGGCGCCGAGCACCAGTTCGTTCATGACTTTGCCGAACGCTGGTTCACCATGACCACCGATGTAGGTCTTGGTGGTCTGGCGATCCACCAGGCGCGCCTCGGCGAGTTTCACCGATTGCGGAATCGGCGTCAGGCCCTGGGCATCTTTATAGACGCCCACACCCAGATCGAATTTGCGCGGGTTGGGGTCCTGCGCATAGGCCTCCATCAGGCCGAGAATCGGGTCGCCGGGTACTCGGCCGATGGCGTCGAAATGCATTATTTGCGGCCCTCGGCATCCTTGGCCACGTCATCTGTGCGCGCGGCCATGATGAAGTCGTTGCGGTGCAGGCCCTTGATCGAGTGGCTCCACCAGGTCACGGTGACTTTGCCCCACTCGGTCAGCAGGCCCGGGTGGTGACCTTCGGCCTCGGAGATTTCACCCACCGCGTTGGTGAAGGCCAGGGCGTGCTTGAAATTCTTGAACAGGAAAACCTTTTCCAGCTGCATCACGCTGTCGCGGACTTCGATGTTCCAGTCCGGGATCTGTTTGATCAGTACCGGCAACTCTTCGTCGCTGACCTGAGGGGCGCCGGCTTGGCAGGCTTCGCAATGGGCTTGGTTCAAAGCGGACATGGTCTGTTTCCTGTATCGAGTTTTTATATGGGCTATATCGGCCGTCAATGCCGTCACGCTAAACCAAAGCCGCGCCGACTGACAGGCTCACTTGTCAGTAAAAGTCGCGGTTCACGCGGCCTTGGGTTTGGGTGGGAATTTCGGTGCGTGCAAGCCCAGCTGCATGCCTTGCTTGACCATCGCCATGATGTCTTCATGGGCCACGTCGAACAGGCGCTTGAGATTGGGCAGCACAAAGTACAGCGGCTGCAGGATGTCGATGCGATACGGCGTGCGCATGCATTCCAGCGGATCGAAGGCTTGATGCTCCGGCTCGTCCGACATGCAGTAAACGGTTTCTTTCGGCGAGGACAGGATGCCGCCGCCGTAGATGCGCAGGCCCTCTGGCGTATCGACCATGCCGAATTCGATGGTCATCCAGTACAAACGCGCCAGGTACACGCGTTCTTCCTTGGTGGCCTGTAGGCCGAGTTTGCCGTAGGTGTGGGTAAATTCAGCAAACCACGGGTTGGTCAGCAACGGGCAGTGGCCAAAGATCTCGTGGAAAATGTCTGGCTCTTGCAGGTAATCCAGCTCTTCGCGGGTACGGATAAACGTCGCTACCGGAAACTGTTTGTTGGCGAGCAATTCGAAAAAGGTCTGGAAGGGGATGAGCGCCGGAACCCGGGCCACTTGCCAACCGGTGGTTTCACCGAGAACTTTGTTGATCTCACCCAGTTGCGGAATGCGGTCGTGGGGCAGACCGAGTTTTTCGATACCGTCCAGGTATTCCTGGCACGCACGCCCTTCGATCACTTTCAGTTGGCGAGTGATCAGCGTGTTCCACACCGCGTGTTCTTCGGCGGGGTAGTCGATAAAACCTTGCGCATCGGGCTCGCGGGCCACGTATTGCGTCTGCTTCATGCTGCTCTCCTGCTAGGGGGAAGTCGTTCTTGTTATGTACAGCTATGGACCTAGAGATACCCCAAGGCGTGTGGTGATGCAGCAGGTGATTCGGATCGCGCGTAGGAGAAATCCGTGTTTTTCGTAAAGTTTTCGTTACGGATTGATGGCTGTGGCGCAGGTATTGAGTTTTTCGGGTTTGAAAAGCGCTCTGGGTGTCACATAATCTTGACGACTATCTGAGTGCCCTTGCAGAAAAATGCCCCCGAGGACACCGCAATCCCCCTTGTGGGAGCGGGCTTGCTCGCGAAGAGGGAGTGTCAGTCGACATCATCATTGGCTGACACGACGCCTTCGCGAGCAAGCCCGCTCCCACAGGGTGAAGTGTTTGGCATCCAATTCACTCACCGCTTTTTCAGGCCTTTTATATGCGTATCAAAGTCCACTGCCAAAACCGCATCGGCATCCTGCGCGACATCCTCAATCTGTTGGTGGAATACGGGATCAACGTCGCGCGCGGCGAGGTCGGCGGTGAGCATGGCAATGCGATCTACCTGCATTGCCCGAACCTGATCAACATCCAGTTCCAGGCGCTGCGTCCGAAATTCGAAGCGATTGGCGGAGTATTCGGCGTCAAGCGTGTAGGACTGATGCCCAGCGAGCGTCGGCATATGGAACTCAATGCGCTGCTCGGCGCCCTGGAGTTCCCGGTGCTGTCGATCGACATGGGCGGTTCCATCGTCGCGGCCAACCGCGCGGCGGCGCAGTTGCTCGGAGTGCGGGTGGACGAGGTGCCGGGGATTCCCTTGTCCCGTTACGCCGAGGATTTCGATTTGCCGGAACTGGTGCGCGCCAACAAGTCGCGGATCAACGGGCTGCGGGTGAAGGTCAAGGGTGACGTGTTTCTCGCCGACATCGCCCCGCTGCAATCGGAGCACGACGACAGCGAGGCCATGGCCGGCGCGGTGTTGACGTTGCACCGGGCGGACCGGGTCGGCGAGCGCATCTATAACGTGCGCAAACAAGAGCTGCGCGGTTTCGACAGCATCTTCCAGAGTTCGAAAGTCATGGCTGCGGTGGTGCGCGAGGCCCGGCGCATGGCACCGCTGGATGCGCCGCTATTGATAGAAGGCGAAACCGGCACCGGCAAAGAACTGCTGGCGCGGGCCTGTCACTTGGCCAGCCCGCGCGGCCAGTCACCGCTGATGGCGCTTAACTGCGCCGGTCTGCCGGAGTCCATGGCCGAGACCGAGTTGTTCGGTTATGGCCCCGGCGCGTTCGAAGGGGCGCGGGCCGAAGGCAAGCTCGGGCTGCTGGAGCTGACGGCGGGCGGTACGTTGTTTCTCGATGGCGTTGGGGAAATGAGTCCGCGCTTGCAGGTGAAATTACTGCGCTTCTTGCAGGACGGTTGCTTCCGCCGTGTAGGCAGTGATGAAGAGGTCTACCTGGACGTGCGGGTGATCTGTGCGACCCAGGTGGACTTGTCCGAGTTGTGCGCCCGCGGCGAGTTTCGCCAGGATTTGTATCACCGCTTGAACGTGCTGTCGTTGCACATCCCGCCACTGCGCGAATGCCTCGACGGTTTGACGCCGCTGGTGGAGCACTTCCTCGACCAGGCCAGTCGGCAGATCGGTTGTCCGTTGCCGAAACTGGCGCCGGCGGCGATGGAACGGCTCAGCCATTACCATTGGCCGGGCAATGTCCGGCAGTTGGAAAATGTGTTGTTCCAGGCGGTTTCGTTGTGCGAGGGCGGGACGGTCAAGGCTGAGCACATTCGATTGCCCGACTACGGCGTGCGTCAGCCCCTTGGCGATTTCTCGCTGGAAGGCGGGCTGGATGCGATTGTCGGGCGCTTTGAGAAAGCGGTGTTGGAGCGGTTGTATTCCGAACATCCGAGCAGTCGGCAGTTGGGTAAGCGGTTGGGGGTTTCGCATACGACCATTGCCAATAAGTTGCGCGAGTATGACGTCGGCAAGACTGAGTCATAGCCAATAGTGGTTGGGGCTGTCAGGGCCCCTTCGCGAGCAAGCCCGCTCCCACAGGTGATCGCATTTCCCTGTGGGAGCGGGCTTGCTCGCGAAGGCGGTCGTCCTGGCAACCTGCAGTTCAATCTTTGCCACTTACCGGCATAACACCGCCGGTTTTTCGACTTCGACACAATCCCCTCATCCCCTCCAAACCCCTCAAGTCCTTTGTTTGCCGGGCCCCGGGCCGTCAGAAAAAAGTTGGTCTGCAAATTGCTTAAGGCTCATCAGTACAGCGGTGGGCGGCAAACGTCCGGCATGCAGAGGATTGAGTGTGGATAAGTACCTTTATGTGGCAATGACCGGCGCCAGCCAGAATGCACTGGCGCAGAAGGCTCACGCGAACAATCTGGCGAACATCTCCACCAACGGTTTTCAAAAGGACCTGGAACAGGCCCGTTCGATGCCGGTGTTTGGTGACAGCTTTCCGGCGCGTGCCTTTGCCATGAGCGAACGTCCGGCCACCGACTTCTCGCCAGGTTCGATGGTGGAAACCGGTCGTGACCTCGACGTGGCCGTCACCGGCAACGGCTGGATCGCGGTGCAGAGCCCTGACGGCAGCGAAAGCTACGTGCGCACCGGCAGCCTGAACATTGACGCCTTGGGTGTGTTGCGCGCCGGCAACGGTATGCCGGTAATGGGCAATGGCGGGCCGATTGCCGTGCCGCCCGAGCAGAAAATCGAAGTGGGCGAAGACGGCACCATCAGCATTCGTTCGATGGGTGAAGGCCCGCGCGTGATGGCCGAAATCGACCGGATCAAACTGGTCAACCCTGACCTGAAGAACATGACCAAAGGCCTGGATGGTTCGATCCACACCAAGGACGGCAAGCCGGCGCAAGCCGATGCAGGCGTCAAGCTGGTGTCCGGGTTCCTGGAGTCGAGCAACGTCAACGCCGTGGAAGAAATGACCTCGGTGCTGGCCTTGTCGAAGCAATTCGAGCTGCACATCAAGATGATGAACACCGCCAAAGACGATGACCAGGCCATGGCTCGGGTCTTGCAGATCAGCTAATTACCAGAACGTCGCGCCGTAAAACAGGCGCACGAGGAGAATCGAAATGCTTCCGGCTCTATGGGTTGCCAAAACAGGTCTGTCCGCCCAGGACACTAACCTGACCACAATTTCCAACAACCTGGCGAACGTATCGACCACGGGTTTCAAACGTGATCGCGCCGAGTTCCAGGACTTGCTCTACCAGATCAAACGCCAGCCTGGCGCCCAGTCGACCCAGGACAGCGAACTGCCGTCCGGTCTGCAATTGGGTACTGGTGTGCGCATCGTCGGCACCCAGAAAAACTTCTCCGCCGGCAGCCTGCAAACCACCGAGCAACCGTTGGACCTGGCGGTCGACGGTCGCGGTTTTTTCCAGATTCTGCAACCGGACGGCACCACGTCCTACACCCGTGACGGCACCTTCCACCTCGACTCCAACGGCCAGATCGTGAACGCCAGCGGTTTCGCCCTGGAACCAGCCATTGTCATTCCGAACAACGCCCAGACCTTCACGGTCGGTACTGACGGCACGGTGTCCATCACCGTTCCCGGCAACCCGGCCTCCCAGGTGATCGGCAACTTGCAAACCGCCGACTTCATCAACCCGGCCGGCCTGCAAGCGGTGGGTAACAACCTGTTCCTGGAAACCGCCGCCAGTGGCGCGCCGCAAGTCGGCACCCCGGGCCTGAACGGTTTCGGTACCACGCTGCAGAACACCCTGGAAGGTTCCAACGTCAGCACTGTTGAAGAGATGGTCAACATGATCACCACTCAACGCGCCTACGAGATGAACTCCAAGGTGATCTCCACCGCCGACCAGATGCTCTCGTTCGTAACGCAGAATCTGTAATCAAGTCTATGGGGCGGCCATGCGGTCGCCAGCAACACCGTGAGGTAGGGTCATGAATCGCTTTGTATCTGTTCTGGCACTGAGTGGGGTAGTCGCACTCGCGGGCTGCGTCGCGCCGACGCCCAAGCCCAATGACCCTTATTACGCCCCGGTGTTGCCGCGCACGCCGTTGCCGGCTGCCGCCAATAACGGCTCGATCTACCAGGCCGGTTTCGAACAGAACCTGTACAGCGACCGCAAGGCGTTCCGGGTCGGTGACATCATCACCATCACCCTGAACGAGAAGACCCAGGCCAGCAAAGGCGCCAACTCGCAGATCGACAAGACCAGCAAGACCGGCATCGGTTTGTCTTCGCTGTTCGGTGGCGGCTTGAGCACCAATAACCCGGTGGGCAGCGGCGACCTGAGCCTGGACGTCGGCTACAGCGGCGACCGCGCTACCAACGGCGCCAGCAAATCCGGCCAGAGCAACAGCCTGACCGGTTCGATCACCGTGACTGTCGCTGACGTCTTGCCCAACGGCATCATCGCCGTGCGCGGCGAGAAGTGGATGACCCTGAACTCGGGCGATGAACTGGTGCGGATTGCCGGCCTGGTGCGCGCCGATGACATCGCCACCGATAACACCGTGTCGTCGACCCGCGTCGCTGATGCACGTATCACCTATTCGGGCACCGGTGCGTTTGCCGATGCGAGTCAGCCAGGCTGGTTCGACCGTTTCTTCCTCAGCCCGCTGTTCCCTTTCTAGGTGGCTACGTTGAACTTCAGAAGTCTCATGGTCGCTGCCTTGTTGATGTCCGCAGCCTTCACCGCTCAAGCCGAGCGGTTGAAGGACATCGCCAGCATTTCCGGCGTGCGGACCAACCAATTGATCGGTTACGGCCTGGTGGTCGGGCTTAACGGCACCGGCGACCAGACGACCCAGACCCCGTTCACCCTGCAAACCTTCAACAACATGCTCTCGCAGTTCGGGATCAAGGTGCCGCCGGGTTCGGGCAACGTGCAGTTGAAGAACGTCGCGGCGGTGTCGATCAGTGCGGACTTGCCGGCGTTTGCCAAGCCGGGTCAGCAGGTGGATATCACCGTGTCCTCCATCGGTAACTCCAAAAGCCTGCGCGGCGGCACCTTGCTGCTGACGCCGCTCAAAGGTATCGACGGCAACGTCTACGCCATCGCCCAGGGCAACCTGGTGGTCGGCGGTTTCGATGCCGAAGGTCGCGACGGTTCGAAGATCACTGTCAACGTTCCGTCGGCCGGTCGTATCCCTGGCGGTGCGTCGGTGGAGCGTTCGGTGCCGAGCGGTTTCAACCAGGGCAACAGCCTGACCCTGAACCTCAACCGTTCCGACTTCACCACCGCCAAGCGCGTGGTCGACAAGATCAACGACCTGCTCGGCCCTGGCGTGGCCCAGGCCATCGACGGCGGTTCGATCCGCGTCACCGCGCCACTGGACCCGAGCCAGCGCGTCGACTACCTGTCGATTCTGGAAAACCTTGAAGTCGATCCGGGCCAGGCGGTGGCGAAAGTCATCATCAACTCCCGCACCGGCACCATCGTGATCGGCCAGAACGTGAAAGTGTCCCCGGCCGCCGTGACCCACGGCAGCCTGACTGTGACCATCACCGAAGACCCGATCGTCAGCCAGCCCGGCCCTCTGTCCAATGGGCAGACCGCGGTCGTGCCGCGCTCGCGGGTCAACGCCCAGCAAGAAGCCAAGCCCATGTTCAAGTTCGGCCCAGGCACCACCCTCGACGAAATCGTTCGTGCGGTGAACCAGGTCGGCGCGGCGCCGGGTGACTTGATGGCCATCCTTGAAGCACTGAAACAGGCCGGCGCGTTGCAAGCCGACCTGATCGTGATCTGAGGACGTCGACCATGGACATGCGCAAGAGCGGCACTCTCAGCACCAGCGACTCGGGTTCTTACTCGGACCTCAATCGTCTGAACCAACTCAAGATCGGCGACAAGAACAGCGACGGGAACATGCGCAAGGTTGCGCAGGAATTCGAGTCGCTGTTCCTCGGTGAAATGCTCAAGTCCATGCGCTCGGCCACCGACGAACTGGGCAAGGACAATCCGCTCAACACCCCGGCCGCCAAGCAATACCAGGAAATGTCCGACCAGCAGTTGGCCGTTTCCATGTCTCGCGAAGGCGGCGGTATTGGCCTGGCGGACGTGCTGATGCGCCAGATGTCGAAGAACAAACCGCTGGCCCCAGGTGAGGCGGCAGCGAACTCGGCGGCCAAGCAGGAGGCGGCGAAAGCCAAGGCCGAAGCGATCACCACGCCGGTGGCCGCCGGTACAGTCGCCACGAATGGCCCGTTGTCGCGCCTTAACGGCGAGCGTCCGTTGTGGGCTTCGCGCGGGGTCAAGTCGCCGACAGCGACGGCCGCTCACAGCAATGACGTGGCGCTGCTCAATCAGCGGCGTCTGGCCTTGCCGCCGAAACTGGCCGACCGTTTGCTCGCCGGCCTGGTGCCGTCCACCGCGTCCAGCACCACGACCGCGGCCACCTCCCTCAAAAACCTGTTGCCTGAGCGCGCCACCACCACGCCGACCGGCGCGGGCCCGCTGTACAACGGCGACTGGTTGCCGTCAGCAACTGCATCGGCGTCGAGCGGGCAGATGCAGATTTACGGTCGCGCAATGGCGCAGATTCCTCTGGCGCCAGCGAAGAAAGCCTTCAGTTCCGCTGACGAATTCGTCAACACCATGTTGCCGATGGCCAAGGAAGCCGCCGACCGCATCGGCGTCGATCCGCGTTACCTGGTGGCCCAGGCTGCGCTCGAAACCGGTTGGGGCAAATCGGTCACGCGCGCCCAGGACGGCAGCAGCAGTCACAACCTGTTCGGCATCAAGACCGGCAGCAGTTGGAAGGGCGATTCGGCGCGGGCGATCACCAGCGAATTCAGGGATGGCGCGATGGTCAAGGAGACGGCCGAGTTCCGTTCCTACGCCTCTTACAAGGACAGCTTCCATGACCTTGTGACGTTGCTGCAATCCAATAATCGCTATCAAGATGTCGTGAAGTCGGCCGATAACCCAGAACAGTTTGTGCGCGAGTTGCAAAAGGCCGGTTATGCAACCGACCCGAACTACGCCAACAAGATTTCGCAGATAGCCAAGCAGATGACGAGTTACCAAAACTACGCTGCGGCGGGCGCTTCCACCACGCCTTTATAGGCACAAGGCATAAGGTCTGAACCATGAGTTTGCTCAATATCGGGATGTCGGGTCTGGCGGCTAGCCAATCCTCCCTGGCTGTGACAGGCAACAACATTGCCAACGTCGACACCGCCGGTTATTCGCGTCAGCAAACCGTGCAGGGCACCAAGGCCTCGCAACAGTACGGGAACGTCTTCATTGGCACCGGTACGACCCTGGCCGATGTGCGTCGGGTGTACAACTCTTACCTCGATTCGCAATTGCGCACCGCCACCTCGCTCAACAGCGAGTCCGCGTCGTACCTGGCCCAGGCCACGCCGCTGGACGCCTCGTTGTCGGATACCAACACCGGCCTGACTGGCGTGTTGCAGAAATTCTTTACCTCGGTACAAGGTGTGTCGACATCGGCAACTGACGATACCTCGCGTCAATCGGTGCTGACCGGCGCCCAGGCGTTGAGCGCCCGCTTCAACAGCATCGCCAAGCAGCTGAACGACCAGAACACCACCATCAATGGCAGCCTGGCTGACATGGCGTCGCAGGTGAACAAACTGGCCACTTCGATTGCCAACCTCAATCAGAAGATTGGCGAAATCTCCACCAGCGGCGGCCAGCCGAACGACCTGCTAGACACCCGTAACGAAGCGGTGCGCCAATTGTCCGAGATGGTCGGCGCGCAAGTTGTCGAACGCGGCACCAGCTATGACATCTACATCGGCAGCGGCCAGCCGTTGGTGATCGGCAACACGACGAACACCCTGGGCACCGTGCCGAGCAAAGACGATCCGTCGCGCATGGCGCTGCAAATGGATCGTGGCTCCAGCACCATCGACATTACCTCGGTGGTCAGCGGCGGCGAAATCGGTGGCCTGCTGACCTACCGCAAGGAAGTGCTCGACCCGTCGCTCAATGAGCTGGGGCGCGTGGCCCTGGTGGTGGCTGATCAGATCAACAGTCAGCAAGCCCAAGGCATCGACAAGAACGGCGAGTTCGGCGCGGCGATCTTCAACAACATCAACAGTGCCGCGCTGATCAGTCAGCGCAGTATTGGCAATGCGAGCAACAGCGCAGGTTCCGGTAACCTGGATGTCACCATCAAGGACACCGGCAAGCTGACCACCAGCGATTATCAGGTGACCTTCACCAGCGCCACGGACTACAGCGTCAAGCGCTCCGATGGCACCGATATGGGCACCTTCAGTACCACGACGACTCCGCCTCCGGTGATCGACGGTTTCAGCCTGTCGCTGAACGGCGGTGCCCTGAGCGCCGGCGACAGCTTCAAGGTGACCCCGACCCGCGGCGCCGCAGCCAGCATCCAGACCGTACTGACCGACCCGAAAAAAATCGCCGCCGCCGCGCCGTTGACCGGTGTGGCCAGCTCCAAGGCCAGCGGCACGTACACCCAGCCGACGCTGACCAGCACCATCGATATCTACAACTCGACGAACCAGTCCGACATGCAGACCGGGCTCAAATACTCGACGCCGGTCAAGATCACCTTCGGTGCCCCCAGCGGTGGCAGCCAGACCTACAGCATGACCGACGCCCAAGGCAACCCGCTGGGCAGCGGCACCATTGTTCCGGGCCAGGACAACACCCTGAGCTTGAAAGTCCCGATGGTCGACGCCACGGGTACGCCGATCATGGGCGGTACGCCGCCGGTGCAGAAAACCTTCACCGTGCAGACCACCGTGGGCGGTTCGCCCGGCACTGGCGAAAGCTTCTCCATGTCCCTGACCGGCGCGGCGTCTTCGGACAACCGCAACGCCCAGGCGCTGGTTGGCCTGCAAACCAAGCAGACCGTGGACACCGGTTCGGCGAGCAAGGGCATCAGCCTGACCGACGCCTACAACACGCTGGTGACCAACGTCGGCAGCAAGGCGGCCCAGGGCAAGTCCGACAGTGCCGCCACCACGGCGATCCTGACTCAGGCCAAGGGCGCCCGTGATTCGCTGTCCGGGGTCGACCTGGATGAAGAAACCGGCAACCTGGTCAAATACCAGCAGTACTACACCGCCTCTTCGCAGATCATCAAGGCTGCGCAGGAAACTTTCAGCACGCTGATCAACAGCCTTTAAGGAGTCGTAATTCATGCGCATTTCCACCGCCCAGTATTACGAGACAACCGCTGCCAACTATCAGCGCAACTTCAACAAGGCGATCGCGACCAGCAACGAAGCCAGCAGCCTGACCCGCGTCAACACGGCCTCCGACGATCCGATCGGTGCCGGTCGTTTGCTGCAACTCGGCCAACAGAGCGCGATGCTGGATCAGTACAACGCCAACATCAGTTCGACCAAGAGTTCGCTGAGCCTGCAAGAGACCACCCTGGACTCCATCGGCACCGCCTTGCAGCGCGCCAAGGAAATCGGCCTCAGTGCCAACAACGGCATTACCACCGACGATGACCGCAAGGCCTTTGCGGCAGAATTGGGCCAGATCCAGCAGCAAGTGCTGGGCCTGATGAACTCCAAGGATTCGGCTGGCAACTACCTGTTCTCCGGATCGAAAACCGACACCCCGCCGTACACCCAGAATTCCGACGGCACCTACAGCTACAACGGTGACCAGACCCACATCGACCTGGGCATCGGCGACGGCTTGACCGTGGCCAGCAACACCACCGGTTGGGACGCGTTCCAGCAGACCATCAACACCAGCCGCACCCAGGCTGCCATGACCGCGCCGGCGGTGGATGATGGTCGCGTGGTCCTGTCCAACGGCCAGGTGACCAACAGCGCCACCTACGACTCCAAGTTTGCCAGCGGCCAGCCGTACACGGTCACCTTCCTGAGCAGCACCCAGTTGAAGATCACCGACGGGCTGGGCAACGACGTCACGACCGAGGCCAGCCAGAACGGCGCGTTCAGCAACAGCAACGGCGCCAACCAGGTGGTCAATTTCCGTGGTGTCGATCTGAACCTGAACATCAACCTCAAGTCGGGCGACGTACCGGATACGGTCATTGCCGGCCACACCTTCCAGTTGACGGCCAACCCGGACACCATCGGTGCCGTGCGCAGCGCCGGCAACGCGTCCACCGCGGTCGTCACCGGTTCCTCGGTGACCAACCCGACGGCCTACAACGCGGCGTTCCCGTCGGGCGGGGCGATCCTCAAGTTCACCAGCGCTACCGCGTTCGATTTGTACGCGGCGCCAGTGACGGCCGACAGCCGTCCGGTATCGTCGGGTGCTGTGGTGGCGGGTCCTCCGGCTACCGCCACCGCGGCAGGCGTGACCTTCACGCTGGGCGGCGGCACACCGGCTGCCGGCGATCAGTTCGCCGTGCAGGCCAATGATCACCAGACCCAGAACGTGCTCGATACCCTGGGCAAGATGATCACCGCTCTGAACTCGCCAATCGACGGCAACACCGTGGCCAAGCAACAATTCCAGGCCGCCATGGATTCGGGCCTGGCCAACCTGGACAGCGCCACTGACCAGTTGGGCTCAGCCGTTACTTCCATTGGTGCGCGCGGTCAGTCGCTGGACGATCAGTCCACGACCAACCAGAGCCTGAGCCTGGCGAACACCGCTACCCAAGGCTCGATTCGTGACTCCGATCCTGCTGAAGTGATGACTCGCCTGACCCTGCAACAGACCATGCTGCAAGCCGCTCAATTGGCGTTCAGCAAGATCACGTCGCTGGGCCTGTTCAACAAGATCTGACAGTAGCCGGGCGCGCAAGCGCCCGGTCACTGCTGCCCCTCTGATATCTACTGTCTTTTTCCGCGGTTCAAAGGGCTCGCTTTACTGGGCGAGCTCACGCCGCCTGCGAGTCCGCCGTGAATTCACTCCCTCTAGTCAGCCTCGTCATTCCTGCCTTCAATCCGCGCTTTTTCAGTCGTGCGTTGCACAGTGCCGTGACTCAGGGTTATGGCAATCTCGAGATCATTGTGTGCGACGACAGCCGTGGCAGTGAGATCGAAGAGGCGGTCATCTTGATCTCCGGGCAATCCGGCGTTGCCGTGCGCTATGTGCGCAACCCGCGCACGCTCGGGATGGTGGGCAACTTGCAGGCCTGTCTGGAAGAGGCCCAGGGCGAGTTCATCAAGTTTCTCTGTGATGACGATCACCTGTTCACCGCGTGCATCGAGCAGCAGGCCCAAGAGCTGATGGCGCGTGATGAAGTGAGCCTGGTGCTGGCCCAGCGTTTGTTCTGGGACGCCGATGACATGCTGCTGCCTTCGCGTCTGGAGAACACGTCGCTGTCCCCGGTGAGCGGCCTGTTCAAGGGTGACGACCTGCTGGCGATTTTCGAGAATTTCCCGGTCAACATCCTCGGTGGTTTCAGCAATGCGCTGTTCCGTCGGGCGGACGTGCTGGAGTTGTTGCCTGCACTGTCCCAGGCGGGTCATTGCTTTGTGGCGACCCTCGATTTTGCCTTGTACGTGTGCCTGTTGCGGCGCGGCAATCTGGTGATGTCCAACAACGTGCTCAGTGTCGAGCGCCTTTACCCGGAGCGCTTGAGCGCTCAGCAAGCGATGAAGGACGCCGTAGAAGTTGAGCGTGAATGGATTTTGCAGATGCTCAAGGCGCGCAGTGGCGAGTCCGCGCCGGCACCGGGCTGGGTTCGTTATCTGCCGTTGACACGGACCGAAGAGTCGCCCCGGGTCTGGGAAGAATTGCCCTTGAGCCGAACCCTGGGCACCAAGCAAAGTGCCCAGGAATGGCTTGTCGGCATTGCCAGCAACAGTTTTGCCGAGCTCTATGCGCAGTGGCTGGCGTGCCGTGTCCTCAATGACGGTCAACGGTTGCTATTACCGGACACCATCGCCGGTTGGACCCACACCCCGAAAATCGTCCCGGTCATCATCGATGAACTCGGCAGCCGATCGGCCCTGGAGCTGACCCTGCAGTCGCTTGCCGCGCAGGACTACGCGCCCGAGCTGACACTGGTGTTGTCCGCGTCGTGCACCGAAGCTGCGCTGGATGAACGAGTCTTCCGTTTGCCATTGCAAGAGGACTGGCTGGCGCAGGTCAATGAACTGTTGCCGCAGTTGCAAGGTGCTGACTGGTTTTACCTGCTGCGTGCCGGTGATCGCCTGGTGGCGCCGGCCTTGTTGGCCATGGCCGAGCGGATTGTCCTGTCGCCGGTCCTGGCGTGCCTGTACAGCGACGAAGGCAGTTTGCGTCAGGGGGAATCGGCCGAACCGGCCTTCAAGCCCGACTTCAACCTTGACCTGATGCGCAGCTACCCCTACGTCGGGCGAGCCCTGGCATTCAAGCGCGAACGTTTCCTGGCCCTGGGCGGGTTCGACTCGGTGCACGGGGAACTGGCGCCACACGATGTGCTTTGGCGCATGGTTGAGGAGGACGGCACGCAGGTGATCGGACACATCGCCGAAGTGTTGCTGGAGTCGACATTCGATCTGGCCAAGTGGCTGGCTCACGCTGACGTGGTGGATAACAGCCCGTTGTTGCTGGACGCGCATTTGCAACGCTTGGGCGTGCACTATGAGAACCGCAGCGCCAGCGGCGAATTGATCAACCGTGTCGACTATCAGCACACGGCCCGGCCCTTGGTGTCGATCATTATCATCAGCAAGGACCAGACCGTCGCTTTGCAGCGTTGCGTTGAAAGCCTGCTGGAGAAAACCGCCTACGGCGATTACGAATTGTTGTTGGTCGACAATGGCAGCGAAACTGCCGAGGCACGGGCCTGGCTGGCTGGCATGGCAGGGCTGGGCAGCGAGCGGATTCGCGTGCTGGCGTATCCACAGCAAGGCAATGCCGCGGCCGTGTGCAACTTTGCGGTGAAGCAGGCCGGCGGTGATTACGTCCTGATGCTCAACCCTTACACGGTGATCACACAGGGCGACTGGCTGGATGAGCTGCTCAATCACGCCCAGCGTCCGGAGGTCGGCGTGGTCGGTGCCAAGCTGTTCAACCCGGACGGTCGGGTGTTGCATGCGGGGCTGATCCTCGGCTTGCAAGGGCCGGCCGGCGTACCGTTTTATGGTGAGTCCTTGCAGGCGCCGGGCTACATGTTCCGGTTGCAGGTCGCACACAACCTGAGCGCCGTCGGCGGTGATTGCCTGATGGTGCGCAAGGCCGTGTTCGATGCGGTCGGTGGCCTGGATGAAACGCACCTGGCCCAGTCCCTCAATGAAGCGGACCTGTGTTTGCGTATCAGCCAGGACGGTTACCTGGTGGTGTGGACGCCGTATGCCCGGCTGGCGCTGGGTGCACGTCCGGTCGTGCTGCCGCAGGAAGGCGAACAGGCGTTGCGCAGCCAGGAACAGGAAGTGTTCTACAAACGCTGGCTGCCGATCATCGCCCGTGACCCGGCTTACAACATCAACCTGTCATTGCAGGGGCTGGGCGGTTCGAGCTTCAGCCTCGAGCCAGGTTTGCGTACCGGTTGGAGCCCGTTTTCCAAAGCGCAGTTGCCGAAGATCCTCGCCGTTCCGATCAATGCCTCCGCGATTGGCCATTACCGCGTGACGCAGCCGATGATCGAATTGGAAGCTGCCGGCCGGGCCGAGGGGCGCATTCACTACAACATGCCCACGATGATTGAAATCGAGCGCCAGTCACCTGACGTGATCATCCTGCAGGGGCGGTACTCCGAAGGCACGATCAACGAAATCGTGCCGCTGCAAACCTACTCCAATGCCCGGCGGATCTATGAACTGGATGACTATGTCATCCATGTTCCCCATCGCAACGCGCATATCCGCAATATGCCGAACAAAGACGAGATGGAGCGCCTGGTGCGGCGTGCCATCGGTATGTGCGACCGCGTAGTGGTCTCCACCGAAGCGCTGGGTAATGCGTTGTCGGATATGCACCAAGACATTCGCGTGGTGCCGAACATGCTGTCCAGGCACCTGTGGAACGACATGCGCAGCCAGCGCCGCACCTCGAAAAAACCCCGGGTCGGCTGGGGCGGCGGCACCAGTCACCACGGTGACCTGGCGGTGATTGCCGATGTGGTCCGCGAGCTGGCGAATGAAGTCGATTGGGTATTCTTCGGCATGTGCCCGGATGATCTGCGTCCGTACATGCACGAGTTCCACGGGGTGATCGGGCTGGACGTCTACCCGGCCAAACTGGCCAGCCTGAACCTCGACCTGGCATTGGCACCGCTGGAATTCCACATCTTCAACGACTGCAAGAGCAACCTGCGTCTGCTGGAATACGGCGCGTGCGGCTACCCGGTGATCTGCACCGACACCGAGGCGTATCGCGGCTATTTGCCGTGCACCCGGATCAAGACCAACAGCACCGATGAGTGGCTGCAAGCCATCCGCATGCACCTCGCCGACCCGGACGCCAGCTACCGCATGGGCGATCAATTGCGCGAAGTGGTGCTGCGCGACTACGTGCTGCGCGGCGACAACCTGCGTTACTGGGAGAACGGTTGGTTGGCGGACTGATCGTTTCACCTGGCTGTTAAACAGAAGGCGACCTTGGGTCGCCTTTTTTTTTGCCCGCCGGTTCAAGCTTCTGCTTTCAGCAGTCGATAGTTGCCCAAGGATCTGGTTTTTTCACACCACGGCAAGGAAGAAAACATGGCAGTTATTAACGGAACAAACGGCACGGATACGCTGATCGGAACGAACGAGGATGACGTGATCAATGGACTGCGCGGCGATGATGTCCTGATCGGCGGCGCCGGCGCGGACAAGCTCGACGGTGGCGCCGGGTTCGATACGGCGGATTACTCCTGGTCCTCGGCCGGCATCAACATCGACCTGCGCAGCGGCGTCAGCCAGCGCGGTGTCGGCGGCGATGCCGAAGGCGATACGCTGAAGAACATCGAGAAGGTCATCGGCAGCGATTACGACGACACCTTCACCACCTCGTTGGGCGGCCGGACCCTTGAAGGCGGTCGGGGCAACGACACCTACATCGTCAATGCCGGCGGCACCAAAATCATCGAAGAGAGTGGTTGGGGTGGCGGTTATGACGATCAGGTGCTGACCAATCAGGCCCACTACCGGTTGGACGAGAACATCGAACGCCTGACCTATACCGGCACCGGTAAATTCACCGGTTACGGCAACGCCAGCGATAACGTGATCACCGGCGGGGCGGGCAATGATGTGCTGCTGGGTGGTGGCGGGGCCGACCACTTGATCGGTGGCGCGGGGTGGGATACCGCGAGCTACACCGACAGCACCGAGGGCATGACCTTTGATCTGAAGTACGGTGGCTACACCTCCGGGATTGCCTTCGGCGATACCTACACCGACATCGAAGCGATCCGCGGCTCGAACCATGACGACGTGTTTATCAGCGGTGCCGCTTTCAAGGCGCTGGACGGCGCTGATGGTTTTGACACGGTGGATTACTCGATGTCGGAAGCGGGGATTACCCTCGATATCCGCAATGGCACGGGCAAGCCTGGCATTGGCGGCGATGCCGAAGGCGTTACGCTGAAAAATATCGAACACGTCATTGGCACCATCTGGGCTGACACCTACGTGATCAACTCCACGGGTGTCACGATTGCCGAGCGCGGCTTCGCGATGGGGATCGACGAAATTCGTACCGGCCTGGCTTCCTACACCATGGACGCCAACATTGAGTCACTGACCTACACCGGAAAGGGCTCATTCACCGGTTATGGCAATGCTGGCGACAACACCATGACCGGCGGCGTCGGTAATGATGTGCTGGTGGGCGGCGAGGGTGCGGACCACCTGATCGGCGGCGCCGGCATGGACACCGCGAGCTATGCCGACAGTGCCGAGGGCGTCACGGTCGACCTGGTCTCCGGGCAGTTGAGCACAGGCGTGGCGGTGGGGGATCTCTACACCAGTATCGAACTGATTCGTGGCTCGACCTACGATGATCATTTTCGGGCGATTGACAGGCTGGTCGGCTTCGATGGCGGGGACGGTTTCGATACCGTGGACTATTCCTGGTCCAGCGACGCGCTGAACATTCACCTTCGCGAGCCGGGGCTCGGCGCTGACGCTGGGGCCGATACGTTGACCAATGTGGAGAAAGTCATCGGTTCGTTCGGGGCCGACACGTTCACCACCTCCATCGGCGGGGTCACCTTCGAGGGAGGCGACGGTGACGACACCTACGTCATCAACACCAGCAGCCTGGTGACGATCCTTGATAACGGCCGCAGCAATGCCTTCGGTGACACGTTGATCCTGAACAACGTCGCCACGGCCGCCGACCTGAATGTCATGCGGGTGGGTAATGACCTTTACCTCAGCAACACCAGCCCCGCGTCGGGAGCAGTTCCGGATAACGGGGTGAAGCTCCAGGATTGGTTCGCCGGTTTCGCCACCATCGAGCACATCCAGACCGCTGACGGCCAGGCCTTCAATTTGCCGACCAGCACTGATGGCTTTGCCATGTTTGGCTGAATGATTTTCGGCTAACAAGCACCTCCCCTGTGGGAGCGAGCCTGCTCGCGAAAGCGGTAGGTCAGTCGGCATCAATGTCGGATGACCGATTGCCTTCGCGAGCAAGCCCACTCCCACAGGTTCTCTTCCCTCTGGGTGGCTTCCAGGCCCACAGAGCTGGCGCGTTTCCTGCAAGTCCCCCTTCATATCGCCATAAAACGAGCACTCGCGCCTCGGCGGGCAGTGCACACAGCGGCGTTGAGCGTTTTATCCAGAAGGCCGGCAAAAGCTTGATACAGCTTGGCTGGGCCCTGTGACGAACAAGAGGGGAAGAGGATGAAGGCAGTTATTTTGGCGGGTGGCCTGGGTACGCGAATCAGCGAAGAGTCGCACCTCAAGCCCAAGCCGATGATCGAGATCGGCGGCAAGCCAATTCTCTGGCACATCATGAAGCAGTACTCCGCGCACGGAATCCATGATTTCGTGATTTGCCTTGGCTACAAGGGCTACGCGATCAAGGACTTCTTCGCCAACTACTTCCTGCACACCTCCGACGTCACCTTCGACATGTGCAACAACCGCATGGACGTTCACCAGAATTACAGCGAACCGTGGCGCGTGACTCTGATCGATACCGGCGAAGACACCATGACCGGTGGCCGTCTGCGCCGCGCCGCGCGCTATCTGGAAGGCGAACAGGCCTTCTGCTTTACCTACGGCGATGGTGTTTCCGACCTGAACATCGGCGCATTGGTGGATTTCCACCTGGCCCACGGCAAGCTCGCCACCGTGACTGCCGTGCAACCGCCGGGCCGTTACGGCGCCCTGGAGCGCGACGGTGACAGCGTCAAAGGCTTCATCGAGAAGCCGCGCGGTGACGGCGGCTGGATCAATGGCGGCTTCTTCGTGCTGTCGCCGAAGGTCTTGCCGTACATCGCCGACGATCAAACGTCCTGGGAAGCCGAGCCCCTGGCGGCACTGGCCAGCGAAGAACAATTGCAGGCCTTCCAGCACGACGGCTTCTGGCATCCGATGGACACCCTGCGCGACAAGAACCACCTCGAAGCGTTGTGGCTGAGCGGGGAGGCCCCATGGAAACAATGGGACTGAGCCCGGAATTCTGGCGCGGCAAGCGGGTTCTGGTCACCGGGCACACCGGTTTCAAGGGCAGTTGGCTGACGCTGTGGCTGCAAAGCCTCGGCGCCGAAGTCAGCGGGTTTGCCCTGGATCCGTCCACCGAGCCAAGCCTGTTTGAACTGGCGCGGGTGCACGAAGGCATCAATGATCAACGTGGCGACTTGCGTGACCTCGGCGCCTTGCTCGAGATCATCGCCGACACCGAGCCGGAGATCGTTTTGCACCTGGCCGCACAACCGCTGGTGCGTGAAGGCTATCGCGATCCGTTGGGTACCTATTCCAGCAACGTCATGGGCACGCTCAACCTGCTGGAAGCGATCCGCCAGGTCGGTTGCGTGCGCGCCTGCGTGTTGGTGACCACCGACAAGGTTTACGCCAACAAGGAATGGCTGTGGCCGTACCGTGAAGACGAAGCCCTCGGCGGCCACGATCCTTACAGCAGCAGCAAGGCCTGTTGCGAGTTGTTGGCGCAGTCCTACGCCGCGTCGTTCTTCCCGGCCGACAAACATGCCGAACACGGTTTGGCCCTGGCCACGGCCCGTGCCGGTAACGTGCTGGGCGGCGGTGATTTTGCGCCGGAGCGGTTGATTCCTGACGTACTGAAAGCCTGGTCCGCCGACGAACCGGTGACCCTGCGCTACCCGCAAGCCGTGCGCCCCTGGCAGCACGCGCTGGAGCCGCTGGCCGGTTATCTGCAACTGGCCGCCGGCCTCTACGAACAAGGCCCGGAATACGCCGGTGCATGGAACTTCGGCCCGAGCGAAGCGGACATGTGCAGCGTCGGCGAAGTGGTCGAGCTGCTCGCCAGTCGCTGGCCGCAGGCCCGAGGCTTGCGCATCGAGCCGAGTGATTTGCACGAGGCTGGCCTGTTGCGCCTGGACAGCAGTCGCGCCCGTCAATTGCTCGGTTGGCAGCCTCGCTGGTCGTTGCAGCAGTGCCTGACCCAAACCCTCGACTGGCACCTGGCGTGGCAAAACGGCGACGACATGCGCGCCATCACTTTGGGCCAGTTGAACCTGTACCGAGGCGCGCTGTGAGCGAATTTCTCTTGAACGCATTGCCGCTGGACGGCTTGTTCAGCGTGCAGCACAAGCGCTTCGAAGACGATCGCGGACACTTCGCGCGACTGTTCTGCGAAGGCAGTCTGAGCGCGTTCGGCCAGGCGTTTCATATCCGCCAGATCAACCATTCCTGCACCCGTGCGCGGGGCAGTGTGCGGGGTTTGCATTACCAGAATGCCAACGCGCCGGAAGCCAAATTGATCACCTGCCTGCGCGGTGAAGTCTGGGACGTGGCGGTGGATTTGCGTCCCGACTCCGAAACCTTCCTGCATTGGCACGCCGAGCACCTGCGGGCCGGCGACGGTCGCAGCCTGTTGATCCCGGCCGGGTTCGCCCACGGTTTCCAGACGCTGACCGACGACGCGGAATTGCTCTACCTGCACAGCGCCGATTACGCACCGGCCCACGAGGGCGGTTTATCGGTGAACGATCCACGGCTGGCGATCGCCTGGCCGTTGCCTGTCAATAATCTGTCAGCCCGGGACGCCAGCCATCCCGTGCTCGATGAACACTTCGCCGGAGTGCGTGTATGAATTGCCGTGGTTGCGCTACGCCGCTGGCCTTGCCCCTGATCGACCTCGGCACCTCGCCGCCGTCCAACGCCTATGTGCGTGCCGATCAACTGGAGCAGGCCGAGCAGTGGGTGCCGTTGAAAGTCGCGGTGTGCCAGCACTGCTGGCTGGTACAGACCGAGGATTACACCAGCGCCGACAGCCTGTTCGACGCCGAGTATGCGTATTTCAGTTCGTTCTCCAGCACCTGGCTGGCCCATGCCGAGCGCTATGTGGCCGAGATGGTCGAGCGCTTTGGCCTGACTGCCGACAGCCGCGTGGTGGAAATCGCTGCCAATGACGGTTACCTGTTGCAGTACGTCGCCAAGCGCGGCATTCCGTGCCTGGGCGTTGAACCGACCCGCAGCACCGCGCAAGCGGCGCGGGAAAAAGGCCTGGAGATTCGCGAACTGTTTTTCGGTCGCGACACTGCCACACAATTGGCCGCTGACGGCTGGTCCGCCGACCTGATGGCCGCCAACAACGTGCTGGCCCACGTCCCGGACATCAATGATTTCCTCGGCGGTTTTGCGACCCTGCTCAAACCGGCCGGCGTGGCGACTTTCGAGTTTCCGCAGCTGCTGACGCTGATGGCTGGCCAGCAGTTCGACACGCTGTATCACGAGCACTATTCCTACCTGTCCCTGACTGCCGTGCAAACCTTGTGCGCGCGCAATGGCCTGGAAGTGTTCGACGTCAGTCAATTGCCGACCCATGGCGGTTCGCTGCGGGTATTCGTGCAGCGCCTCGATGGTGAGCGTCGTGACGTACAACCGGCGGTGCAGCAACAGCTGCAGGCCGAACTCGCGGCGGGCGTGAAAACCCCCGCGTACTACGCGACCCTGGCGCCGGCGGCCGAACGCATCAAGCACGAACTGCTGCGCTTCCTGTTGCAGGCCAAGGCCGACGGCAAGCGCGTGGTCGGTTACGGCGCCGCTGCCAAGGGCAACACCTTGCTCAACTACGCCGGGGTCAAGCCGGATCTGCTGGCCTGGGTCGCCGATGCCAATCCGCACAAGCAGGGCAAGTACCTGCCGGGCAGCCGCATTCCGATTGTGTCGCCGGCCCGGATCGAACTCGAGAAACCGGATTACGTGCTGGTGCTGCCGTGGAACTTGCTGCACGAAGTCAGTCAGCAACTGGCCCAGGTGCGTGAGTGGGGCGGCCAGTTCGTGATCGCCGTGCCCGAGTTGACCGTCCTGTGAAGGTGCTGGTCACCGGCGCTACCGGGTTCGTCGGCCGGCATCTGGTCGCGGCGTTGCTTGCCCGTGGCTGCGAGGTCCGCGCCGTGGCGCGCAATGCCGAGACTGCAGCGGGTTTACCGTGGATCAATGACGTGGAATTCATCGCGGCGGATATTCACGCCGACCTGGATCTCCCGGCGCTGACCGCAGGCGTCGATGCCCTGGCGCATCTGGCGTGGCCCGGTTTGCCGAACTATCAGGCGCTGTTCCATTTCGAGCACAACCTGATGGCCGATTATCGGTTCATCAAGGGCGCGGTCGAGGCGGGCGTGTCGCAAGTGTTGGTTACCGGCACCTGTTTCGAATACGGCATGCAGAGCGGGCCGCTCACCGAGCAGTCCGCGCCGCAGCCAAGTAATCCTTACGGGTTGGCGAAAAACACCCTGCGTCTGTTTCTGGAAAATTTGCAGAAGGTTCAGCCGTTCACCCTGCAATGGGCGCGGTTGTTCTACCTGCACGGCGAAGGCCAGAACCCCAACAGTTTGCTGGCAGCGCTGGACCGGGCGATCGAGGCCGGCGACGCCACCTTCAACATGTCGGCCGGTGAACAGCTGCGCGATTACCTGGCCATCGACACCGCTGCCGGTTACCTGGCGGCGATCCTGCAACGGCGGGACTTCAATGGGCTGGTCAATTGTTCCAGCGGCCAGCCGATATCGGTCAGGACACTGGTGGAGCAGCGGCTGCGTGAACGCGGCGCCTCCATCGGTCTGAACCTCGGCCACTACCCATACCCGACCCACGAACCGATGGCGTTCTGGGGCGTGGCGGACCGTTTGCAACAGCTGTTGGGAGGCAATCATGAAGCATGAGTTGTATCGGGTCGCTGACCTGCCGGTGTTGCAGAATCGCACCTTCGCCGATTCGCAATCGGCCCGGGCCTCTGCCAGTGCGGACATGGTGCTGGTGCAGGATGAACAGAGCGGGTTGATCTTCAACGACGCCTTCGATGCCGACAAGCTCAGCTACGACGCCGACTACCAGAACGAACAAGCGCATTCTGGCCAGTTCCAGCAGCACCTGAGCGATGTGGAAGGGATCATTGCCCGTCACTTCAAGGGCCAGGAGCTGATCGAAGTCGGCTGCGGCAAAGGTTATTTTCTCGAACTCCTCAACGGCCTGGGCTACGCCATCACCGGCATCGACCCGGCCTACGAAGGCACCAATGCCGACGTGATCAAGGCTCCGTTCACCCGTGGCCTGGGCCTGGCGGCGGACGCCATCGTGCTGCGCCATGTGCTGGAACACATTCAGGATCCGGTGAGCTTCCTCGCCGAGATGGCCGAGGCCAATCAGGGCGGGCAGATCTACATCGAAGTGCCGTGCTTCGACTGGATCCTGGAGCACCGCGCCTGGTTCGACCTGTTCTATGAGCACGTCAATTATTTCCGCCTCGATGACCTGCGCCGGATGTTCGGCACCGTGCACGAGGCCGGTCACCTGTTCGGTGGCCAATACCTGTACATCGTCGCCGACCTCGCGACCCTGCGCCTGACTCCGGAACAACCGGTGCCGCGCCTTGATCTGCCCGACAACTTCACCCGCAGCTTTGAGCGCGCCGTGCAGATCATCCAGGCCAATGCGCAGCAGGGTTCGGCGATCTGGGGCGCGTCGTCCAAAGGCGTGATCTATTCGCTGTTCCTGCAACGGGCCGGGGTGGCGGTGGATCGCGTGGTGGATATCAACCCGGCCAAACAGGGCCGTTACCTGCCCCTGAGTGGCGTGCGGGTGTCCTCGCCGCAAGAGGCCATGGATGCGTTGCCCGAAGGCGCCAACCTGTTTGTGATGAACTCCAACTACCTCGAAGAAATCAAGCGGATGACCGGTGGACGCTACGTCTATCACGCCGTAGACAGCGCTTCGTTCCAGTGACTATTGAGACTTTTAAAATGACCGACAACACCATCAATAAAGCTTTCGAAGCCGAGTGCCAGGCCGAAATCGCACGTCAGGGCGATGACCAGAAACTCACCGGCCTGGCCCGGGATTTCTTCAACGAATCGGCCAGGCACAAGTACAGCTACCACTTCTCGTGGATGGGCCGTCCGATCATCCAGCTGCCGCAAGACATGCTGGCGATGCAAGAGATCATCTGGAACGTCAAGCCGGATCTGGTGATTGAATGCGGCATCGCCCACGGCGGCTCGATCATCTACTACGCATCCCTGCTGGAGCTGCAAGGCCACGGCGAAGTGCTGGGTATCGACCTGGACATCCGCCCGCACAATCGCGAAGCCATCGAAAGCCACCCGATGAGCAAGCGCATCAAGATGATCGAAGGCTCGAGCATTGACCCGGCGATCGCTGCCCAGGTGCGTGCCGCGGCTGAAGGCAAGAAAGTCATTCTGGTGCTCGACTCCAACCACACCCACGACCACGTGCTGGAAGAACTGCGCCTCTACGCACCGCTGGTTTCCGTCGACAGCTACTGCGTGGTGATGGACACCGTGGTCGAAGACATGCCGGCGGATTTCTTCCCGGACCGTCCATGGGGCCCGGGCGATAACCCGAAAACCGCGGTGTGGAAATACCTCGAAGAAAACAAGGATTTCGAGATCGATCAGCAGATGCAGAACAAACTGCTGCTCACCGTGGCACCGGACGGCTACCTGCGTCGCGTTCGTTAATTTCGGCACATCATTAAAGCGTTAACCAGGCGTTTCGCCGGTCGTGGGAGAGGTTATGCAAGGCAAGTCCGTTTCTGAGCACATGTTGCCGTTGAATGAGCTGCTGACGGTGGTGTTGATTTCCCACAACCGTCCGGCTTTTTTGCGCAGGGCGATGAAGTATTACGGCGACTTGCCTTGCAAAGTCCTGGTGCTCGATTCCGCCACCGAGTATTTCCAGGGCGAAATCCCCGACGTCGAATACCGTCACGTGCCGCAGTTTGCCTACAGTGGTTTCCAGGCCAAGATCGCCTATGGCGTGGAGCAAGTGACCACGCCGTACATGGTGCTGGCGGCCGACGATGACTTTATCGTGCATGAGGCGCTGGCCGAGTCGGTGGACTTCCTGGAAGCCAACCGCGACTACGGTATGTGTCACGGCTATTGCCTGATGTACCTGACCCTCGCCGGCAACGTGAGCTATTACCGTCGCGACAAAAAGGTCTGCGAGGACTATTCCTCCGAGCGACCTCAGGATCGCGTGGTCGAGTACATGCGCCAGTACCTGCCGCCGTTCTACGCGGTGACCCGCACTTCGCTGATGAAATCCTGGTACGCGCTGTTGCCACCGGGCACCAGTTTCCAATGGCAGGAAATCGGTCACGTTTACTACATGCTGGCGTGCGCCAAGGCGCGGATCCTGCCGACCGCTTATGTGGTGCGCGAGATCAACTATGGCAACTCCGAGCACAACACCGAGGTGTATCACTCGCTGACCTACACCGATGCCAAATCGGTGGCCGAGCGGGAGTCCTTTATCGAGTTCCTGGCCGCGTTGCCAACCGGCATCAAGGACCTTGATCCGGCGCAGGGCAAAGCGTTTGTGCAAGACAGTTTCGATGCCATGATCGACAGCCTGCAAACCGGTCGGGCGCTGACGGCGGAGTTGATTTTCGGGTCCCTCTGGAACAATGACCTGAAGGAGCCCAAACGTCGGTTCGGGCCGCAGCAATACGTCGAGATGCCTTTCTACAATCAGGCCTTTTTCGATCAATTGACCCGCTTCGAATTTCTCTTGCATGCGATGCCCGCCGGCCGTCTTCAGCTCGAAGAACTGGAAGGCGTATGGACCCGCCAGGAACACTTGCTGAGCCCACGTAACAACGACACGCCGGAAAGCGTGGTCGACCGTTTGTGGCAAGCCTACGACGCCAACGCGTTCAACCGTACGGTGGTCAAGCGCCTGGTGGCGCAACTGGAACTGCTGGGCGAAGACGAAGACGCGCAATCGATGCGCGACTGGAGCGAGCGCATTGACGCGGTGTCGGCCGAGGATCATCGCCCGACGTTCGACAAGATGCTGTCGGGTCGTCTGCTCAAGTGGCTGGAACCGCGCCAGCCTGACGCTGAACAGGCCGAAGCGATTGCCCGGCACCTGGCGGCCAACGACGGCGGCCCACAGTTCGGCATTTTCCTGCTGGACCTGGATAACAACGTCGACAAACTGCAGGTCACCCTCGACAGCCTGCTCGAAGGTCACAGCAAGACATTCAAAGTCGTGGTGTTCACCACCGGCGAAGCACCGGCGGCGACCACGGCGCAGAATACCCTGCACTTTGTCCGCGTCACGCAGAGCAATTTCGTCGACAAGCTGAACCTGAGCGCCGCTCAGTCGCCGTGTGACTGGCTGCTGCTGGCGGAGGCGGGCGATGAGTTCACTGCCGGTGGCCTTTTGCGCGCCAGCCTGGAACTGCTGTCCGCCGCCGACGTGCGCGCCGTGGCCACCGATGAAATCCAGCGCACCGACAACGGCGCATTGGTGGATGTGTTCCGTCCCGGCTTCAACCTCGATCTGCTGCAAAGCCTGCCAGCGTTGATGGCGCGTCACTGGCTGATCCGCCGCGACGTGTTGATCGAGGCCGGTGGCTACCAGCCCGACTTCAACAAGGCGCTGGAATTCGACCTGCTGCTGCGCATCATCGAGACGGGTGGCCTGAATGGTCTGGCCCACCTCGACGAACCCTTGCTGATCGCCCGGGCCCCGGTGCTGGAAGAAAACGCCCATGAGCGCCTGGCGTTGCTGCGTCATCTGGGCAACCGTGGCTACAAGGCCAAGGTCACCTCGGCGGCGCCTGGCACCTACCAGATTGATTACCGCCATACCGAACGTCCACTGGTGTCGATCATCATTCCGGCCGGGGACGATTTGGCTGTACTGCAACAGTGCCTGCAAGGTGTGTTGCTGCGTACCCGTTACACCCGCTATGAAGTACTGATCGCGGTCAACCCGAATCAGTCCGCCGAGGTCAACGATTGGCTCGGCGCTCACCAGCACGCCAAAGTACGCGTGCTGCGCGCTGACCGGCCGCTGAACAATGTGGCGTTGTACAACGCCGCCAGTCAGCAGGCCCAAGGTGAATACCTGGTGCTGTTGGCCGCGGACGGTGAAGTGGTCAACCCGAACTGGATCGAATCGCTGCTCAACCATGCGCAACGTCCGGAAGTGGGGATTGTCGGCGCCAAACTGGTCGACCGTGAAGGCAAGGTCACGCAAGCCGGTTTGATCCTGGGTCTGAATGGCGGCGTCGGTTCGGCCTTTGTCGGCCAGCGCTATGACGCCAGCGGCAGCTATTTGCAGCGATTGGTGCTGGAACAGAACTACTCGGCAGTGTCGAAGGTGTGCCTGATGGTGCGCAAAGAACTGTTCGACGCCTTGGGTGGCCTGGATAACGAAGTGTTCGGCGAAGGCTTGAGCGACGTCGATCTGTGCCTCAAGGCCGGGCAGGCCGGTTACCTCACCGTGTGGACGCCGCTGGTGCAGATCGTTCATTCGGGTGTGGTGCCACAAGCGCCGCAGGTACTCGACGCCCTGCGTGACAAATGGGCCGACGCGTTTGCGCAGGATCAGGCCTACAACGCCAACCTGGCGCTGACCGGCAAGGGTTTCGCTTTGGGTGAAAGCACTCCGATCAACTGGGCACAGTTGATCGCCTAAAAGGATTCACGGCATGTTCAACGGCAAATCGATTTTCATCTCGGGCGGCACAGGGTCGTTCGGGCGCAACTTCATCCGCCGCTTGCTGGAGCAATACCAGCCCAAGCGCGTGGTGGTGTTCTCCCGGGACGAGCTCAAGCAGTACGAGATGCAGCAGACGTTCAACGCGCCGTGCATGCGCTACTTCCTCGGGGATGTGCGCGATGCCGAGCGTTTGCGCCAGGCCATGCGCGGCATCGATTATGTGGTGCATGCCGCGGCCCTGAAACAAGTGCCGGCCGCCGAGTACAACCCGACCGAATGCATCCGCACCAACGTCAACGGTGCGGAAAACATCATCGCCGCCGCCATCGACAATGGCGTCAAGCAAGTGGTCGCGCTGTCCACCGACAAGGCCGCCAGCCCGATCAACCTGTACGGTGCGACCAAGTTGCTGTCGGACAAATTGTTCGTGGCCGCCAACAACATCGCCGGTGAACAGCAAACCCGCTTTGCCGTGGTGCGCTACGGCAATGTGGCGGGTTCGCGAGGCTCGGTGGTGCCGTTCTTCAGCAAGCTGATCAACGAAGGCGCCACCGAACTGCCGATCACCGACGAACGCATGACGCGGTTCTGGATCACCCTCGATCACGGCGTGCAATTCGTGCTCGACAGCTTCGCCCGGATGCACGGCGGTGAAGTGTTCGTGCCGAAGATCCCGTCGATTCGCGTCGTCGATCTGGCACGAGGCATGGCCGGGCACCTGCCGCACAAGCACGTGGGGATTCGTCCGGGGGAAAAACTCCATGAGTTGATGGTGCCGCTGGACGATGCGCGCATGACCCTGGAATTCGCCGATCACTACACGATCCAGCCGTCGATTCGCTTTACCAGCGTCGACGTGGATTTTGCCGTGGACAAACTGGGCGAGCAGGGCAAACCGGTCAGTGAGGATTTCGAATACCGCTCCGACACCAATCCGCATTACCTGTCGGTCGGCCAGATCGCCGATCTGCACGCGGACCTGTCGGCATGATTCCCTACGGTCGGCAAAGTCTCGATCAGGCGGACATCGATGCGGTGGTCGCCGTGTTGCAATCCGACTGGCTGACCCAGGGCCCGACCATCGAGCGTTTCGAACAGGCCATGGCCGACCGTTGCCAGGCCGATTTCGCGGTGGCGGTGTGTAACGCCACCGCGGCGCTGCACATCGCTTGCCTGGCCGCCGGACTCGGTCCGGGTGATCGTTTGTGGACCACACCGAATACCTTTTTGGCCTCGGCCAATTGCGGTCGCTACTGTGGCGCCGAGGTGGATTTCGTTGATATCGACCCGCTGACCTGGAACCTCGATGCCTACGCCCTGAAGGCCAAACTCGAAGTGGCGGAGGACAACGGCACGCTGCCCACAGTGCTGGTGGCGGTGGCGTTCTCCGGGCAGAGCTGCGACATGCGCTTGCTCGCCGAACTGGCCGAGCGCTATGGCTTCACGATCATTGAGGACGCCTCCCACGCGGTCGGCGCATCCTATGCCGGGCGCCCGGTAGGCTGCGGTGATTTCGCGGCGATGACCGTGTTCAGTTTTCATCCGGTGAAAATCATCACCAGTGCCGAAGGTGGCATGGTGCTGACCAATCGCCGGGATCTGGCCGAGCGCCTGCAACGCCTGCGCAGCCACGGCATGACCCGCGACCCCGCGCAGATGACCGAGCCGAGCCATGGCCCCTGGTATTACCAGCAAGTGGAACTGGGCTTCAATTACCGCATCACCGACCTGCAAGCGGCCCTCGGGCTGTCACAGCTGAACAAACTGGATGACTTCATCGCGCGCCGACGTGAACTGGCGGCGCGCTATGACCGCTTGCTCGCGTACTTGCCGCTGACCTTGCCCAGCCCTCAGCCCGAAGCCGAGTCGGCGTGGCATCTGTACGTGGTGCGCTTGCAGCCGGATCGCATCAGCCTCAGCCATAGGCAGGTGTTCGAAGGGTTGCGAGCGGCCGGGGTCGGTGTGAACCTGCACTACATTCCGGTGCATTTGCAGCCGTACTACCGCGAATTGGGCTTTGCCGAAGGGGACTTCCCACAGGCCGAGCGTTACTACGCCGAGGCCATCAGCCTGCCGCTGTTTCCGTTGCTCAGCGAAGAACAACAGGACTATGTGGTAGAGCAATTGCGACGACTGACCGAATAACCGCCGCAGCCCCCAATGTGGGAGCGGGCTTGCTCGCGAAAGCGGTGTGCCAGGCGACATTAATGCTGACTGACACACCGCTTTCGCGAGCAAGCCCGCTCCCACAGGGTCCAGTGCTTTAGATGAGAATGTGCAATGCGTGAATTGAGTGAGCAGGAAAAGTTCTGGCAGGGCGACTTCGGCAATCAATACGTCGATCGCAATATCGGTCAACCGCTGGTGGCGGCCAACCTGGCGTTGTTTGCCAAGGCATTGACCCGGGCCGGGCGGATTGAAAGTCTGGTGGAGCTCGGCACCAATGCCGGCAACAATTTGCAGGCGCTGCGTCAGCTGTTGCCCCAATGCGACCTGTTCGGTGTGGAGATCAACGCCAGCGCTCATGCCCAGGCCCAGGCACTGGGGATCGCGCAGATCTGGCACGGCTCGCTGTTTGATTTCCCCCGTGAGCGCCACTTTGACCTGACCCTGAGCAAAGGCGTGCTGATTCATCTGGCGCCGGAGTTACTCCCGGCAGCGTATGCGCAGCTGTATGCCTTGAGCCAGCGTTACATCCTGATTGCCGAGTACTACAACCCGGCGCCGGTGGAAGTCTCGTATCGCGGCAACAGCGGCAAGTTGTTCAAACGTGATTTTGCCGGTGAAATGCTCGATCGTTATGATGACTTGCAGCTGGTGGATTACGGCTTCGGCTACCACCGCGACCCGCAATTCCCGGTGGATGACATCACCTGGTTCCTTCTGGAAAAGCGCCTTTGAACAACGTCGCAATCATCCCGGCCCGCGGTGGCAGCAAACGCATACCGCGCAAGAACCTCAAGCCGTTCGACGGCGTGCCGATGATTGCCCGTTCGATTAAAACCGCCCTCGATTCGGGGTTGTTCGCCCAAGTGGTGGTCAGTACCGATGACGAAGAAATCGCCGAACTGGCCCGCCACTGCGGCGCTCAAGTGCCGTTCATGCGCCCGGCGGCGCTGGCGGATGATTTCACCGGCACGGCTGCGGTGATTGTCCATGCGCTGCAAGCGTTGCAGGGGCAGGCGTTCGATTTTGCCTGTTGCATCTACGCCACTGCGCCGCTGCTGCAACCCCGGTTTCTGCAACAGGGTCTGAGCCTGTTGCAGCAGCATCCGGACAAGTCCTTTGCGTTCTCGGTCTGCGACTTTGGTTTTCCGGTGCAGCGTGCCCTGACCCTTGATGAAGAGGGCGCCTTGACCGCGTTGTACCCGGAGTTCCGCCAGACGCGTTCCCAGGATCTGCCACCGGCTTATCAGGACGCCGGACAGTTCTATTGGGGGCGCACCGGTGCCTGGCTGCGCGGCGAGGTGTTGTATTCAACGCAAAGCCTGCCAGTCATCCTGCCGCGCTATCTGGTGCAGGACATCGACACGCTTGAGGACTGGAAACGTGCCGAATACCTCTACGCTGCGTTGAAGGCGGGTGGTGAATTGCAATGAGGGTGCTGATTCGCTCCGACGCGTCACCGACCATCGGCAGCGGCCATATCGCCCGCTTGCTGCCCCTGGCCCGGACCTTGCGCCAGAAAGGCGTGCACGTTGCTTTTGCCTGTCGTGAGTTGCCTGGTCATCGACTGGACAGTCTGGCGGCCGAAGGTTTTGAAACGTTGCGTTTGCCCGATCGCTATCCCGATGAAGACCCGCAGCAAGCCATCGAATCCATGCTGCCATGGCAGGCGGACATTGCCGCGCTGGGCCGGGCACTGGAAAATCACGCGACCTTCGACTGGATCATCGTCGACCACTACGGCCTCGATCATCACTGGCAAACCGCAGCGCGGCGCTGGGCGCCACGGATTGCGGCGGTGGATGATCTGGCCACGCGTACCTACAGCGTCGATCTGCTGCTCAATCAGAATCTGTCGGGCACACCCGAGGCCTATGTCGGTTTGATTGGCGCGGATTGCCGGACCTTGCTCGGTCCGCGCTTTGCCATGCTGCGCGATGAATTCCGCTGCCCGGCGATTGAAATCAAACCTCGGGCCACACGTGTAGTGGTGAATTTCGGCGGCTTCGATGCGGCGCGACAAACCCATCACGCGATGCGGGCGCTGGCGGACTTTCATGAACTGCAAGTGGACTTTGTCGCCGGTGCCGACAACCCGGCCTGGGACGAAATGCAAGCGCTGGCGGCTGATCGTCCGAGTTGGCGTTTGCACAGCTTTGTCAGCGACTTTTACCGATTGATGACCGAGGCCGACCTGTTTATCGGCGCCGGCGGCGGCACCAGTTGGGAGCGGGCCGCCATGGGGTTGCCGACGATCTGCATTGCGGTGTCGAACAATCAGCAGGCCAATGGCGAGGTCATGGCGACTTCCGGTGCTCATGTGTTCCTCGGGGCGCGTGAGCAGGTCAGCGTCGAGCAGTTGCGCCAGGCGGTCGGTTTTGTCGCGGGCAACCAGGGTTTGCGCCAGAGCCTGGCAGAGCGTTCCCGACAATGGGTCGATGGCCGTGGCGCACAACGGGTGGCGGCCGCGCTGATTGGTGCGGTGTTGCCGGTGCGAGCGGCGACGCTGGACGATGCACGATTGTTGTTCGAGGGTCGCAATGCCGACGCCGTGCGGCGCTGGTCGCTGGACAGCCGCGTCATCGACTGGCCTTCGCATCAAGCCTGGCTGGCCGCAAGCCTGGACAATCCGCAGCGATTGCTGTTGATCGCCGAAGCGGGTGACGGCCCGGTCGGTGCGTTGCGCTACGACCTTCACGGTGCCAGCGCCGAAGTCTCGATTTATCTGTTTGAAGGTCGCTTCGGTCTGGGCTGGGGCAGGGCGCTGCTGGCTCGCGGCGAAGCATTCGTGAAGGCCCATTGGCCGCAATTGCAAACCATCACTGCTCAGGTATTGCCTGCCAACCAGCCGTCGCTGAGTCTGTTTCGCGAAGCCGGTTTCACCCAGAGTGCTTGCGCGTTCACCCGCGTTCTAAAGGATCACCGCAATGACTAGCTTCAAGATTGGCGAACGCTTGATCGGTGCCGATGCGCCGCCGTTCATCATTGCCGAAATGAGTGGCAACCATAACCAGTCGCTGGACGTGGCGCTGCAAATCGTCGAAGCCGCGGCCAAGGCCGGCGCCCATGCCTTGAAGCTGCAAACCTATACCGCCCAGACCATGACCCTGGACCTCGATGAAGGCGAGTTCTTCATCAAGGACCCGAACAGCCTGTGGGCCGGCACTTCGCTGTACGCGCTGTACGAGAAGGCCCATACGCCGTGGGAATGGCACGCGCCGATTTTCGCCCGGGCCAAGGAACTGGGGATGCTCGCATTTTCGACGCCTTTCGACGACACCGCCGTGGACTTCCTCGAAAGCCTCGACGTGCCGGCCTACAAGATCGCCAGTTTCGAAAACACTGACCTGCCGCTGATCCGTCGGGTCGCCGCGACTGGCAAACCACTGATCATCTCCACCGGCATGGCGAGCATCGCCGAACTCGACGAAACCGTACGCGCCGCCCGTGAGGCCGGGTGCAAGGACCTGGTGCTGCTCAAGTGCACCAGCACCTACCCGGCGACACCGGCCAACAGTAATGTGCGGACCATTCCACATTTGCGCGAATTGTTTGGTTGTGAGGTTGGTCTGTCGGATCACTCCATGGGCGTTGGCGTTTCTGTCGCGGCAGTGGCGCTCGGGGCGACGGTGGTGGAAAAGCACTTCACCCTCGACCGCGCTGCCGGTGGGGTGGACGCCAGTTTCTCCCTGGAGCCGTCGGAGCTGGCCAGCCTGGTGATCGAAACCGAGCGCGCCTGGCAAGCCATGGGCCAGGTGCATTACGGCGTGACCGAGGCTGAGCGCAAGTCCCTGGTGTACCGGCGCTCGCTGTATGTCACCCAGGACATGGCCGCCGGAGAAGCCTTTACCACCGCCAATCTGCGGGCCATCCGCCCGGGCCTGGGGCTGGCGCCCAAACACGCTGAAACCCTGCTGGGCCGCCGCGCTCGCCAGGCGATCAAGCGCGGAACCGCACTGGACTGGTCCTTGGTCGAATAACCCTTGTCGGGTTGATTCGGCAAAATAGCGTGACCTGTGAGTCATAACGCGCATCTTCACTGTATTGTATTGACCGGGGAGATGGCGCCTGGCCCTTTATCGGGTCCAGTGATAGCCCTTGACGCTTCCCGCTGTCGCCCATTACGGGCGGCTGAAAATCTCTGTATGTCGGCGCCCCTCGAATCCTTGCGAGCGGTGGTATTGGGCTGTTTATTATTGGGAAGCCGTAATGATTGGCATAAAAAGCATTGCGAGCTACGTTCCTGTAGCCGGCGTGGACAATTACGCACAAGGTGCAAAATTCGAGAAGGATGAAGAGTTCATCCTGGGCAAGATCGGTTCGGCCTTCCTGCCGCGCAAAGACGCTGAGCAAGAAACCTCGGACCTGTGTGTCGAAGCGGCCAATGCGCTGTTCGCCAACAACCCCGATTTGAAACGTGAAGCCGTCGACGTGCTGATCGTCGTCACCCAGAACGGCGACGAAGAAGGCCTGCCACACACCGCCGCCATCGTGCAGGACAAGCTGGGCCTGTCGACCAACGTGGCCGCGTTTGATATTTCCCTGGGCTGCTCGGGTTATGTCTACGGCATCTACGCGATCAAGGGCTTCATGGAGGCCGCCGGCCTGAAGAATGGCCTGCTGATCACCGCCGATCCGTACTCCAAGATCGTCGACCCGGAAGACCGCAACACCACCATGCTGTTCGGCGATGCCGCCACCGCGACCTGGATGGGCGAGGGCGCGCCGTGGCAACTGGGCAAGGCCAAGTTCGGCACCGACGGTTCCGGCGCACCGCATTTGAAGGTCACCGATGGCGTGTTCTATATGAACGGCCGTCAGGTCTTCAACTTCGCGCTGCTCAAGGTCCCGGCGCATTTGCATGAGTTGCTCGACGAGTCCGGCCTCAAGGCTGACGACATCGATGCCTTCTGCATCCACCAGGGCAGCGCGGCGATTGTCGATGCGGTCGCTCGGCGCTTCGAAGGCGAACCGGAGAAGTTCATCAAGGACATGGTCGAGACCGGGAATACCGTGTCGTCGAGCATTCCGTTGTTGCTGGAAAAACACGTCCTGGACTCGGACTGGAAGCGCGTGGCGTTGAGCGGTTTTGGTGTGGGGCTGTCGTGGGGTTCGGCGATTATCTATCGTCCTTGACCCACAACCTGATATAAAAAAAGCGTTCAAGGGTTAACCTTGAACGCTATTTTTTTGCCTGTGAGAAGAGCGAGCCAGCATGAGCGACAGCTTTGACGACAATGCGAGGGTGATAGAACGGCGCTGGCCGACGCTCCATACGCGATTGATGTTGGAGGACAGCACGTCGGTCCACGCCGAGTTGTCCGAAGGGCTGGGTTCGACGCTGAGTATCGGTGGCATTCAACTCACCAGTCGGCATGACCGTGTCCGCGAAGCCCGTGTTCAGGCGGCCAGCCTGCCCAGCGGCAAGGCGCAGTTGCATGTCTATGGCACCGGACTGGGGGATCTGCCCACCGTCCTGCTGGAGCGCGCCGATCTCGAGCGACTGTACGTGCATATCCTCAACGGCGCGTTGTTTGCCTTGGTGCTGCGCTTGCTCGACCAGCGGCAATGGCTCGACGACCCGCGCGTTGAATTGCTGTATGCCGGTGATCAGCCGGATATCTACACGCCGTTCTTTGCGCTGCCCTCGGAGATGGTCCTGGCAGACGACTTCAACGCGAAGATTCGCGATCGGCTGGTCAGCGAAGTGCACTTGAACTTCAACAACCGTGATTTCGATCCGCAGTCCCCGGCGATACTCCAGCGTTTGCAGGACAGCCTTGAAGTGCTGCTCGCCGATGATGATGTCGCGCAGCTGTTCGGTACGTGTGCTGGCCGGGAAGTCTATGTGATCGGCACCGGCCCGAGCCTGGAAAGCCATTTCCAGCAATTGACGGCGATTCGCGAGCAGGCGCAACGGCCATTGTTCATTTGCGTCGACACCGCCTACCGGCCGCTGCGAGAGCACGGGATCAAGCCCGACCTGGTGGTGACCATCGATCAGCGCATCAGCTTCCAGCATTTGCCTTTCGAGGAGTCCGACGGGATTCCGCTGGTGTACCTGCCCATGAGTGATCCGCACGTCCTGAAGGCCTGGAAGGGCAAGCGATATGGCGGTTACTCGGCCAGCCCGATCTACGCCGCGTTGCGCCACCAGCACGCCAGGGCGCAGCTGTACGTGGGCGGCAGCGTGATTCATCCAGCCGTGGACCTGGCGGTGAAGATGGGGGCGGCCAGCATTACCCTGTTTGGCGCCGACTTTGCCTTTCCGATGAACAAGACCCATGCCGGCTGGAACGACGGTGATCTGGGGCCCGGGGTGAATCTGGCCCGGCACTGGGTGCGCGACGGGCATGGCGAGCGGGTCAGGACGCAACTGAATTTCCGTAGCTACCTGTGTGAGCTGGAGCGATACATCGCCGGGCACCCTGAGGTGCGCTTCTTTAACAGCAGTCGGGCGGGCGCCATGATCGCCGGTACCCGGTTCAATCGGGAGTTCGTGCAGTGAGTGCGCTTGCGCAATGCATCAATGAATGCCGGCAGTGCGCCGGTTTGTTTCGTCTGGGCCGGGATGTCGAAGCGGCACTGACCATGGTCGATGTGTTTGATGAGGCGCAGCGACTGTTATCGACAGCGCCTCAAGCCGTGCAACTGAAATGGACGCAGGTGCTCACGCACATGCTCGCGTGCCAGGAGCGCCAGGATTGGCTGGGACTGGCCGACTTCATGGAATATGAACTGGTGGATTTGCTGGAAAGCGTCCAGGTTTGAAAGCCGGGTAAGGGCTCTGGTTGGGATGTTTGGGTGTCGGACGGTTTTATGGCGTCATTTTTCGGGTGGGGAGAGGCCGCTAAGCCTTTGTTTTCTAGGGGGTGGCAGTGTGATGGCAATATTTTTCAAAAAAGCCCTCAAGCAACCTGCATATCCGACGATAACTATTACGAAGGTTCTCTAGGCCATACCCGGCGGTTGCCAGGGCCGGAAGCCGCAGTACCCAACCAACGAGGAATTCGTCATGGCTTTAACAGTAAACACCAACACCACGTCGTTGAACGTTCAGAAAAACCTGAACCGCGCTTCCGACGCTCTGTCGACTTCGATGTCTCGTCTTTCTTCCGGCCTGAAAATCAACAGCGCTAAAGACGATGCTGCCGGCCTGCAGATCTCCAACCGTATGTCCTCCCAGATCCGTGGCCAGAACGTAGCGGTTAAAAACGCCAACGACGGTATCTCGATGGCTCAGACCGCTGAAGGCGCTCTGCAAGAATCCACCAACATTCTGCAACGTATGCGTGAACTGGCTGTACAAGCACGTAACGGCACCAATGGCACTGCTGACCAGACCGCAACCAACGCTGAATTCGCTCAGATGTCTGACGAACTGACTCGTATCGCGGCTTCGACCAACCTGAACGGCAAGCAACTGCTGGACGGTTCGGCTGGCACCATGACCCTGCAGGTTGGTTCCAACACTGGTACCGCCAACCACATCGACCTGACCCTGAGCTCCAAGTTCGACGCCGTCAGCCTGTCGGTAGGTAGCGGTACTGTAGCTCTGACCGGTACTACCGCTGTTTCGGGTGCTGGCTCCGCTGCAACCAACATCGACAACGCGATCACCGCAATCGACGCTGCAATCGCTGCGATCGGTGCAACCCGTGCAAACCTGGGTGCTTCGCAAAACCGTCTGACCAGCACCATCTCCAACCTGCAAAACATCACTGAAAACGTTACTGCTGCTCAAGGTCGCGTACAAGATACCGACTTCGCCGCAGAAACCGCTAACCTGACCAAACAGCAAACTCTGCAACAAGCTTCCACCGCTGTTCTGGCCCAGGCTAACCAGCTGCCATCCGCTGTACTGAAACTGCTTCAGTAATATCGGATTGAGTTTTGGCGGGGGAGTGCGCTTGCGTGCTCTCTCGCTTTTTCCGTTTAAGAGGTGATGGTCATGGACATGAGCGTTAAGCTGAACTTGTCTTACCCGGCCGCGAAACCGGCGGTCAGTACTACCGATAAGCCGGCGGATGCGCCTCGTGCCGAATTCCCCCAGGCTGTCGCTGCAACTGCAAAAAGCTCGAATTCAGACAACTCGGACACTTCGGACAACTCGGATAAGTTGAAAATGGCCGTTCAGGAGATCGAAAAGTTTGTTCAGTCGGTCAAGCGTAACCTCGAATTTTCCATCGATGAAACGTCCGGCAAAGTCATCGTCAAGGTGATTGCCAGCGAATCCGGTGAAGTGATTCGACAGATTCCGTCGGCTGAGGCCATGAAACTGGCTGAAAGCCTGCACAACGCCAGTAACGTTTTGTTCGATGCCAAAGCCTGACACTGGCATGAAACGTGTTTGTACGATCATTGTCCGCGCATAGTGGTCAAAAGACCGGCGACACACAGATAGGGAGATGCACATGGCAAGTCCAATTCTACCGGGTTCGGGTCTAGGGTCCGGTCTCGACATCGGTGCGATCGTGACCGCGCTGGTCAACTCCGACAAATCGGCCAAACAGACGCTGATCACCAATCAGACGACGATCAACACGGCCAAGATTTCCGCTACCGGTTCGTTGAAGTCGGCGCTGGCAGCATTCCAGACCGCAATGACCAACCTGGGCAAAAAAGACGCGCCCGCGTTTTCCGGTTTTACCGCGACGTCGAGCACGCCGGCGACGCTGACTGTGACCTCGGATAACACCGCGGTAAACGGTACCTACAACGTTACAGTCACTAACCTGGCAACCAGTTCGAAAGTGGCCAGTGCGGCGTTTGCCGGCGGTGCCAGCAGTGCCATTCCGACTGGTACTTTGAAAATCAGTCAAAATGGTATTGATTACCCGGTGACCATTGCCAGCGGCGCGACCTTGCAGTCGACCCGCGACGCAATCAACTCCACGCTGCAAGGCAAGGGCATCAGCGCCAACATCGTCACCGACTCCAACGGTTCGCGCCTGGTCATCGGTTCGACCGTTACGGGCGCGGGCTCGGACCTCAAGGTCAGCGGTATTGCCGGCCTGGAGATCGACGGTTCCACCAGCCTGGGGACGACCCCTGCTGCTGGCGCATCGGGCAACATCGGCGGTTTGGCCGAGGATGCAACGGTCGTCATTGATGGCCTGACTGTTACCAGCAAAAGCAACACCATCAGCGGTGCGGTCGGCGGCATCAACATGACCCTGGTGGCGGAAAGCCCGACACCGGTCAAAGTGACGGTCGGAACCAACACCGACGGCCTGAAAACCTCGCTGCAGACGTTCGTCGACGCCTACAACACCGTGATCAACACCCTGACGACCCTCACCAAGCCAAGCCTGGATGATGAGGGCAACCCGACCATCGGCGCGGCCATGACCGGTGACTCCCTGCCGCGTAACCTGATCACTGCCGTGCGCAATGAGCTGGTGGCGCCGGGGGCGGGCGGTCAATTGTCGGTGCTGTCGCAGCTGGGTATCCAGACCGATCAGAAGACCGGTACGTTGACCATCGATGCAACCAAGTACGCCAAGGCGATGGCCACCCCGGGGATGAGCAGTTCGGTACAGAACCTGTTCACCGGCACTGACCCGAAAAATGGTCTGCTGGCACGTATGTCGGCGGCCATCACGCCGTACTCCCAGACTGGCGGGATCCTCGATCAGCGCAACACCAGCCTGAGCAAGGTCCAGAAAGACCTGAGCAGCCAGCAGACGGCGCTGGACCTGCGGGTGACCAACCTGACGGCTTCGTTGACTGCCAAGTACAACGCGATGGACCTGTTGGTCGGCCAGATGAAGGCCACCGCCAGCAACATCACCGGCTTCTTCGCGTCGTTGAACGCTCAGCAGTCCGCCAAATAGCGATGGGCTGACGACAAAAACCCGGCTACGCTTTTTCGGCGTGTGCCGGGTTTTTGTCTTCTGATCTAAAGTTTTCAGGCTCGCAGACGATACACTGGTCATACGAGTCATTGAGTGGCAATGAGGTAGAACATGAATCCGATGTTAGCCCTTCGGCAATATCAGAAGGTTGGGGCGCAAGCCCAGACGTCCGAAGCCAGTCCGCACCGTCTGGTGCAAATGCTGATGGAAGGCGGCCTGGATCGCATTGCCCAGGCTAAAGGCGCGATGGAGCGCAAGGACATTCCCGGCAAGGGAACGTCGATCAGCAAGGCTATCGGCATCATCGGTGGCTTGCGCGAAGGCCTGGACCTGGAAAAAGCCGCCGATACCGTCGGTGAGCTCGACCGTCTCTATGCCTACATGATGAAGCGCCTCGCCGAGGCGAACATCAAGAGCGACCCGCGGATTCTCGATGAAGTCGCTGGTTTGCTGCGCACGGTCAAAGAAGGCTGGGATGCCATCGCCGCGCCTGGTCCGCAGTTTTAAGGAGATCACCATGAGTCTTGTATTGCAGCGAATCGAACAAACCCGTGAAGCGTTGGTCGGGGCACTGGCCGAACGCAACTGGGAAGCTATCGGTCAATTGGACCTTGATTGCCGTTCCTGCATGGAAGATGTCTTGAGTGAAGCTTCGCTGGACGAGGTGGCGTTGCGCGCCAATCTTGAGGAGTTGCTGGGGGTCTACAAGGAGCTTCTTGAGGTGGCGATGGGGGAGAGACAAGCGATAGTCGACGAGATGTCTCAGATCCACCAAGCGCAAAACGCTGCAAAGGTTTACCATCTGTTTGGTTAATTAATCCCAGGTTAATCCAAACATAGTGCGCCATAAATTTGACTGTGCACGGTTTTTTGACTTAACTAGTGGCTGGTTCCAGATTTCAGGCGTCTACAGGCATAACGTGTCTGCAAGCGTCTAGCTTGCCCCCTCATTTCGGGCATTGAGTTGACTAGGGAAGTTGCTATTGCATGTGGCGTGAAACCAAAATTCTGCTGATTGATGACGATAGCGTCCGTCGCCGCGATTTGGCGGTGATTTTAAATTTTCTCGGTGAAGAAAATTTACCCTGCGGCAGCCATGACTGGCAGCAGGCGGTCGGCTCTTTGTCATCGAGTCGTGAAGTCATTTGCGTACTAATCGGGACGGTCAGTGCTCCTGGTGCGCTTTTGGGCCTGTTAAAGACACTCTCAACCTGGGATGAGTTCCTTCCGGTTTTGTTAATGGGCGATAATTCTTCCGTTGACCTGCCTGAAGACCAGCGTCGCCGGGTGCTTTCGACCCTCGAAATGCCGCCCAGCTACAGCAAGCTGCTCGACTCCCTGCACCGTGCCCAGGTCTATCGCGAGATGTACGACCAGGCCCGCGAGCGCGGTCGTCACCGTGAACCCAATCTGTTCCGCAGCCTCGTCGGCACCAGCCGGGCGATCCAGCACGTGCGCCAGATGATGCAGCAAGTGGCCGACACCGATGCCAGCGTGCTGATCCTCGGCGAGTCCGGCACCGGCAAGGAAGTGGTCGCGCGCAACCTGCACTACCACTCCAAGCGGCGTGACGCGCCGTTCGTTCCGGTCAACTGCGGGGCGATCCCGGCCGAGTTGCTGGAAAGCGAATTGTTCGGCCACGAGAAGGGCGCCTTCACCGGGGCAATCACCAGTCGTGCCGGGCGTTTCGAACTGGCCAACGGCGGCACGCTGTTCCTCGACGAAATCGGCGACATGCCGTTGCCGATGCAGGTCAAGTTGTTGCGCGTGTTGCAGGAGCGCACCTTCGAGCGCGTGGGCAGCAACAAGACCCAGAGTGCCGACGTACGCATCATCGCGGCGACCCACAAGAATCTCGAAAGCATGATCGAGATCGGCGCCTTCCGCGAAGACTTGTACTACCGCCTGAACGTGTTCCCGATCGAGATGGCTCCGTTACGCGAACGTGTCGAAGACATTCCGCTGCTGATGAACGAGTTGATCTCGCGCATGGAGCACGAGAAGCGTGGTTCGATCCGTTTCAACTCGGCCGCGATCATGTCCCTGTGCCGTCACGGCTGGCCGGGCAACGTCCGCGAGCTGGCCAACCTGGTGGAGCGCATGGCGATCATGCATCCGTACGGGGTGATCGGCGTGGTCGAGTTGCCGAAGAAATTCCGCTACGTCGATGATGAAGACGAGCAACTGGTCGACAGCTTGCGCAGCGATCTGGAAGAACGGGTGGCCATCAACGGGCATACCCCGGACTTCACCGCCAATGCACTGCTGCCGCCCGAAGGCCTGGACTTGAAGGACTACCTCGGTGGTCTGGAGCAAGGGTTGATTCAGCAGGCGCTGGATGATGCCAATGGCATCGTGGCGCGTGCCGCCGAACGTCTGCGTATTCGTCGCACCACCCTGGTGGAGAAGATGCGCAAGTACGGCATGAGTCGTCGGGATGGTGATGAACAGGCGGATGATTGACGCCTGTTTTTCAAGTGCTTCATTTATAGGCGGTTTTTTTTAGGCACGGGTATTGCTACAGCTCTCGCAACGTTCCGTTTCACTGACGGTCAGCCAAGCGAGAGAGCACGATGCCCCAAGCCGCCCAGATGTCTTCTGTCCCTGACGCTTCGGGGCAACCGTCGTCCGTAGAACAGGCGAGCCGGCTGGGTCTTGAGCAGGCGTTTGCCCTGTTCAACCAGATGTCGAGCCAATTGACTGACTCCTACAGCATGCTCGAAGCCCGGGTCACCGAGCTCAAGGGCGAACTGGCGGTGGTCAGCGCCCAGCGCATGCAGGAACTGGCGGAAAAAGAACGCCTGGCCAACCGCCTGCAAAACCTCCTTGATCTGTTGCCCGGCGGCGTCATCGTGATCGATGCCCAGGGCATGGTGCGCGAAGCCAACCCGGCGGCCAGCGAGTTGCTCGGTCAGCCCCTCGAAGGCGAGCTGTGGCGCCAGGTGATTGCCCGCTGCTTCGCGCCCCGTGAAGACGACGGTCACGAAATCTCCCTCAAGGACGGTCGGCGCCTGTCGATTGCCACCCGCTCGCTGGATGCCGAGCCCGGTCAGTTGGTGTTGCTCAACGATCTGACCGAAACCCGTCAACTGCAAGGTCAACTGGCCCGCCACGAACGCCTGTCGTCCCTGGGGCGCATGGTGGCTTCGCTGGCCCATCAGATTCGCACACCGCTTTCCGCCGCCCTGCTGTACGCCAGTCATTTGACTGAACAGGAACTGCCGGTCGCCACCCAGCAACGCTTCGCCGGTCGTTTGAAAGAGCGTCTGCACGAACTGGAACATCAAGTGCGCGACATGCTGGTGTTCGCCCGCGGCGAACTGCCGCTGACCAATCGCGTCACCCCCAAGGAATTGATGCAGTCGCTGCAAGCGGCGGCGCTGACCCATGTCCAGGAACTGCCGATCCGCTGGCAGTGCGACAGTCACGCCGGGGAGTTGCTGTGCAACCGCGACACCCTGGTCGGGGCGATTCTGAATTTGATCGAAAATGCGATTCAGGCCAGTGGCGGTGCAGTCCGTCTCAAGGTTCACCTCTATACCCGTGGCAACAACCTGCGCCTGTGCGTCAGCGACAGCGGCAGCGGGATCGATGACACGGTGCTGGCGCGCCTGGGCGAACCGTTTTTTACCACCAAGACCACCGGAACCGGCCTCGGCCTGACCGTGGTCAAGGCAGTGGCTCGCGCTCATCAGGGAGAATTGCACTTGCGCTCGCGGCTCGGTCGCGGCACTTGTGCGCTGGTGTCCCTGCCGTTGTTTTCCAGCGCATCGGATGCGGAGTGAAGGGCATGGCAATCAAGGTTCTACTGGTCGAGGATGACCGCGCGCTACGGGAAGCACTGGCGGATACGCTGCTGCTCGCCGGGCACGATTACAAGGCTGTCGGTTCAGCGGAAGAAGCGCTGGCAGCGGTCGGCGTCGAGGCGTTCAGTCTGGTCGTGAGTGACGTCAATATGCCGGGCATGGACGGCCACCAGTTGCTCGGATTATTGCGGGCGCGTCAGCCGCAATTGCCGGTGCTGTTGATGACGGCGCACGGCGCGGTGGAGCGGGCCGTCGATGCGATGCGCCAGGGCGCGGCGGATTACCTGGTCAAGCCGTTCGAACCCAAGGCTTTGCTCGATCTGGTGGCGCGGCATGCCTTGGGCAATCTCGGCGCCAGCGACAGCGAAGGGCCGATTGCGTTCGAGCCGGCCAGTGCGCAATTGCTGGAACTGGCCGCCCGTGTGGCGCGCAGTGATTCCACGGTGTTGATCTCCGGCGAGTCCGGCACCGGCAAGGAAGTATTGGCGCGCTACATCCACCAGCATTCCCATCGCGCCAACCAACCGTTCATCGCGATCAACTGCGCGGCGATCCCGGACAACATGCTCGAAGCCACGTTGTTCGGTCACGAGAAAGGCTCGTTCACCGGCGCCATCGCGGCCCAGGCCGGCAAGTTTGAACAGGCTGACGGCGGGACCATCCTGCTCGACGAAATCTCCGAAATGCCCATGGGTCTGCAGGCCAAGTTGCTGCGCGTGTTGCAGGAGCGGGAAGTCGAGCGCGTTGGCGCACGCAAACCGATCAGCCTCGACATCCGCGTTGTCGCCACCACCAACCGTGACTTGGCGGGTGAAGTGGCGGCGGGGCGTTTTCGTGAAGACCTTTATTATCGGCTCTCGGTTTTTCCGCTGGCCTGGCGTCCGTTGCGCGAGCGCACCGCCGACATCCTGCCGCTGGCTGAGCGCCTGTTGGCCAAACACGTCAATAAAATGAAGCACGCGGCGGCCAGGTTGTCGCCCGAGGCTCAGGCGTGTCTGATCAGTTATCCGTGGCCGGGCAATGTTCGCGAACTGGACAACGCCATTCAGCGTGCGCTGATTCTGCAGCAGGGCGGGTTGATTCAGCCGCAGGATTTCTGCCTGTCGGGGCCGGTCGCTTGTGCGCCTTTGCCCGCATTGGCAGCTGTGCGAGTCGCGGAGGTTGAGGTCGAATCGGCCAGTGCCCTGGGCGACGACCTGCGCCGCCATGAGTTCCAGATGATCATCGACACCTTGCGTTCCGAGCGCGGCCGGCGCAAAGAAGCCGCCGAACGCCTGGGCATCAGCCCGCGCACCTTGCGCTACAAGCTGGCGCAGATGCGCGATGCCGGAATGGATGTGGAAGCCTATTTGTTCGCCACTTGATCTCACTGTGGGAGCGGGCTTGCTCGCGAAGGCAATGTGTCAGGTACACAAATGTCGACTGACACTCCCACTTCGCGAGCAAGCTCGCTCCCACAATGGTTTTGCAGTGATTCGCGGTCCGGACGGCTTTTGTGAAACAAGGTCGCCGAGCTGGCACCCTTGTTGCTAACACCTCAGTACCCGCCGAGTGAGTGTCAAAAAATTGCGGGTCGCCAGAGAGAGTAGACCATGAGCCAAGGTATTGAATTTAATCGATTGATGTTGGATATGCGCTCCATGCAAATGGATGCCATGTCTGCGCCGAAATCGACTGCCGCCGTTCCCGAACTGGGTGGCAGCAGCTTCGCCGACATGCTCGGTCAAGCCGTCAATAAAGTGAACGACACCCAGCAGGCGTCGAATCAGCTGTCCAGTGCCTTTGAAATTGGCAAGAGTGGCGTTGATCTGACGGATGTGATGATTTCCTCGCAGAAGGCCAGCGTGTCTTTCCAGGCGTTGACCCAAGTGCGTAACAAGCTGGTTCAGGCTTACCAAGACATCATGCAGATGCCGGTTTAAGGACGAGATTGAGTCATGGCAGAAGCAGTCGCCGATAATGTTCCGGCCAAGGCCACTCCAATAGACGGTAAACCGCCGCTGTTCGGGTTGTCCTTCCTGGAAAACCTCTCCGAGATGACCATGTTGCGTCAGGTGGGCCTGTTGGTCGGCCTGGCTGCGAGCGTGGCGATTGGCTTTGCCGTGGTGTTGTGGTCGCAGCAGCCGGACTACCGGCCTCTGTACGGCAGTCTTGCCGGTATGGACGCCAAGCAGGTCATGGAAACCCTGGCCGCCGCTGACATTCCTTACACCGTGGAACCCAACTCCGGTGCCTTGCTGGTCAAGGCCGACGATGTGTCCCGTGCGCGACTCAAGCTCGCGGCCGCTGGTGTCACTCCCAGCGATGGCAACGTCGGTTTTGAAATCCTCGACAAGGACCAGGGTCTGGGGACCAGCCAGTTCATGGAAGCGACCCGTTATCGTCGCGGCCTCGAAGGCGAACTGGCGCGCACCATCTCCAGCCTGAACAACGTCAAGGGTGCCCGCGTGCACCTGGCGATTCCGAAAAGCTCGGTGTTCGTGCGCGATGAGCGCAAGCCGAGTGCGTCGATCCTGGTTGAACTGTATTCCGGTCGCTCCCTGGAGCCTGGCCAGGTACTGGCGATCATCAACCTGGTGGCCACCAGCGTTCCAGAGCTGAGCAAATCGCAGATCACCGTCGTCGACCAGAAGGGCAACCTGCTGTCCGATCAGGCGGAGAACTCCGAACTGACCATGGCCGGCAAGCAATTCGATTACAGCCGCCGCATGGAAAGCATGCTCACCCAGCGAGTGCACAACATCCTGCAACCGGTCCTGGGCAACGATCGTTATAAAGCCGAAGTCTCGGCCGACGTGGATTTCAGCGCCGTCGAATCGACCTCCGAGCAGTTCAACCCGGATCAACCGGCGTTGCGCAGCGAGCAGTCGGTCAACGAACAACGCACCGCCAGCAATGGCCCGCAAGGCGTGCCGGGTGCCCTGAGCAACCAGCCGCCATCGCCAGCCTCCGCGCCGCAAACCACCGGTGGCGCGACTGCGTCGGCCGGCATGGTGCAGCCAGGCCAGCCATTGCTCGATGCCAATGGTCAGCAAATCATGGACCCGGCCACCGGGCAGCCTATGCTTGCACCTTACCCGGCGGACAAGCGTCAACAATCCACCAAGAACTTCGAGCTTGATCGCTCCATCAGCCACACCAAGCAGCAACAGGGCCGTTTGAATCGCCTGTCGGTGTCGGTGGTGGTGGATGACCAGGTCAAGATCAACGCGGCCAACGGTGAAACCACTCGTGCGCCATGGAGCGCCGACGAATTGGCGCGCTTCACTCGCCTGGTGCAAGACGCCGTCGGTTTCGACGCAAGCCGTGGCGACAGCGTCAGCGTGATCAACATGCCGTTCTCCGCCGAGCGCGGCGAAGTGATTGCCGATATTCCGTTCTACTCCCAGCATTGGTTCTGGGACATCGTCAAGCAAGTGCTGGGTGTGTTGTTCATCTTGGTGCTGGTGTTCGGTGTGCTGCGTCCGGTGCTCAACAACATCACCGGTGGCGGCAAAGGCAAACAACTGGCCGGTCTGGGCAGCGACGTCGAGTTGGGTGGCATGGGCGGCCTGGACGGCGAACTGGCCAACGACCGCGTCAGCCTCGGCGGCCCACAAAGCATCCTGCTGCCGAGCCCGAGCGAAGGCTATGACGCACAGTTGAATGCAATCAAAAGTTTGGTGGCAGAAGATCCGGGTCGTGTGGCCCAGGTCGTGAAAGAGTGGATTAACGCAGATGAGTGATAACCGAGCCGCTGTCGCCAAACTGTCCCGGGTCGATAAAGCCGCGATTCTGCTGCTGTCCCTGGGTTCGACCGACGCCGCCCAAGTGCTGCGCCACATGGGGCCCAAAGAGGTCCAGCGTGTGGGCGTGGCCATGGCGCAAATGGGTAACGTGCACCGCGAGCAGGTCGAGCAGGTGATGAGCGAGTTCGTCGAAATCGTCGGCGATCAGACCAGCCTGGGCGTCGGCTCCGACGACTACGTGCGCAAAATGCTCACCCAGGCCCTGGGCGAAGACAAGGCCAACGGCCTGATCGACCGCATCCTGCTGGGTGGCAACACCAGCGGCCTCGACAGCCTGAAGTGGATGGAGCCGCGCGCCGTCGCCGACGTGATCCGTTACGAGCACCCACAGATCCAGGCGATCGTCGTGGCGTACCTCGACCCGGACCAGGCCGGCGAAGTGCTCGGCAACTTTGACCACAAGGTGCGCCTGGACATCATCCTGCGCGTCTCGTCGTTGAACACCGTGCAGCCAGCGGCCCTGAAAGAACTCAACCAGATTCTCGAGAAGCAGTTCTCCGGCAACTCGAATGCCTCGCGCACCACCCTGGGTGGCATCAAGCGTGCGGCCGACATCATGAACTTCCTCGACAGCTCGATCGAAGGCCAGCTCATGGACTCGATCCGCGAAGTCGACGAAGACCTGTCCGGTCAGATCGAAGACCTCATGTTCGTGTTCAACAACCTGTCCGATGTCGACGACCGTGGCATCCAGGCGTTGCTGCGCGAAGTGTCCTCCGACGTGCTGGTGCTGGCTCTCAAGGGTTCGGACGAAGGCGTCAAGGAAAAGATCTTCAAGAACATGTCCAAACGAGCGGCCGAACTGTTGCGCGACGACCTCGAGGCCAAAGGCCCGGTGCGTGTCAGCGACGTGGAAACCGCGCAGAAAGAAATCCTCACCATTGCCCGCCGTATGGCCGAAGCCGGAGAAATCGTTCTCGGTGGAAAGGGTGGCGAAGAGATGATCTAAGGTCACTATGTCGTCCAAACATGATGAGTCCAACACTGACCTGATCCGTGGCACCGGGGTCAGTGGGTTCGACGTGTGGTCGTTGCCCAGCTTCGACCCGCATGTGCCGGAGCCCGAGCCGGAACCCGAGCCCGAACCGCCGGAAATGGAAGAAGTGCCGCTGGAAGAAGTCCAGCCACTGACCCTTGAAGAACTCGAAAGCATCCGTCAGGAGGCCTACAACGAAGGCTTCGCCACGGGTGAGAAAGAAGGTTTCCACAGCTCCACGCTCAAGGTCCGTCAGGAAGCCGAGGTGGCCCTGACCGCCAAGATCGCGAGCCTGGAACAGCTGATGGGCCATTTGTTCGAGCCCATCGCCGAGCAAGATTCGCAGATCGAAAAGTCCCTGGTGGATCTCGTGCAGCACATCACCAAACAGGTGATCCAGCGCGAACTGGCCATCGACTCCACGCAGATCGAAAGCGTGATGCGCGAAGCCCTCAAGCTGTTGCCGCTGGGCGTGGGCAATGTGCGGCTGTACATCAATCCCCAGGATTTCGAACAGGTCAAAGCCCTGCGCGAGCGCCATGAAGAAACCTGGCGCATCGTCGAGGACGAGGCGCTGTTGCCCGGTGGTTGCCGGGTTGAAACCGAGCACAGCCGCATCGATGCCACCGTCGAAACCCGTGTCGCCCGGATCATGGACAAGCTGTTCGATCAACTGCATGAGCAAGCCTTGCACCCGGCGGCGCCGGACCTGAGCCTGGAACTGCCGGTGGAGGCAAAGCCTGCGGCCGCGCCGGAAGCCGACCTGCCGCCGGAACCGGACACCCCCGATGCGCCTTGAACGCACCAGTTTCGCCAAGCGCCTGAGCGGCTACGCCGAGGCCACGGAGCTGGAAGGCGCGCCGATCCTTGAAGGTCGCCTGCTGCGCATGGTCGGCCTGACCCTCGAAGCTGAAGGCTTGCGCGCCGCCATGGGCAGCCGCTGCATGGTCATCAACGATGACAGCTATCACCCGGTGCAGGTCGAAGCCGAGGTCATGGGCTTCTCCGGCAGCAAAGTCTTTCTGATGCCGGTCGGCAGCGTCGCCGGCATCGCGCCCGGCGCTCGTGTCGTGCCGCTGGCCGATACCGGTCGCTTGCCGATGGGCATGAGCATGCTCGGCCGGGTGCTCGACGGTGCCGGTCGCGCACTCGACGGCAAGGGCGGGATGAAAGCCGAAGACTGGGTGCCGATGGACGGCCCGACGATCAACCCGCTCAAGCGCCACCCCATCAGCGAACCGCTGGACGTGGGGATTCGCTGCATCAATGGTTTGTTGACGGTCGGGCGCGGCCAGCGTCTCGGCCTGTTCGCCGGTACCGGTGTCGGTAAGTCGGTGCTGCTGGGCATGATGACCCGCTTCACCGAGGCCGACATCATCGTGGTCGGGCTGATCGGTGAGCGGGGTCGTGAAGTTAAAGAATTCATCGAGCACATCCTCGGTGAAGAAGGGCTCAAGCGTTCCGTCGTCGTCGCCTCACCGGCCGATGATGCGCCGCTGATGCGTATGCGCGCCGCGATGTACTGCACGCGTATCGCCGAATATTTTCGCGACAAGGGCAAGAACGTCCTGTTGCTCATGGATTCCCTGACCCGTTTCGCCCAGGCCCAGCGGGAAATCGCCCTGGCCATCGGCGAGCCGCCGGCGACCAAGGGTTATCCGCCATCGGTGTTCGCCAAGTTGCCGAAACTGGTGGAACGGGCCGGGAATGCGGAGAAGGGCGGCGGTTCGATCACTGCGTTCTACACCGTACTGTCCGAAGGTGATGATCAACAGGACCCGATCGCCGACGCCGCGCGAGGGGTGCTCGACGGGCACATCGTGCTGTCCCGGCGTCTGGCCGAGGAAGGACATTACCCGGCCATCGACATCGAAGCGTCTATCAGCCGGGTCATGCCGTCGGTGGTCACGCCGGAACACATGATGCGTGCCCAGTATTTCAAGCAGTTGTGGTCGCGTTATCAGCAGAGTCGCGACTTGATCAGCGTTGGCGCCTACGTGGCCGGCGGCGATCGCGAAACCGACCTGGCGATTTCGTTGCAGCCACAATTGGTCCGCTACCTGCGCCAGGGCCTGAACGACAGCATCAGCCTGGGCGAAAGCGAAGCCTACCTCGGCACGATCTTCGCCCCTGCGGCTGGCGGTTAACCGGCCATGGCCCAGAGTCGCGCGGGGCGCCTGGCACCGGTGGTTGAAATGGCCGAGAAGGCCGAGAAAGCCGCTGTCCAGCGCTTGGGGCACTTTCAGGGCCAGGTGCGTCTGGCCGAAAGCAAACTCGCCGACCTTGAAGCCTTTCGCCTCGATTACCAGGAACAGTGGATCATCCGCGGCAGCAGTGGCGTTTCCGGCCAGTGGTTGCTGGGCTACCAGGGCTTCCTGGCGCAACTGGGCACGGCCATCGATCAGCAGCGCCAGAGCCTGGTGTGGCACCAAAATAACCTGAACAAGGCTCGCGACTCCTGGCAGCAGGCGTTTGCCCGGGTCGAAGGTTTGCGCAAACTGGTGCAGCGCTACATGGACGAGGCGCGCAAGCTCGAAGACCGGCGCGAGCAAAAGCTGCTGGATGAATTGTCCCAACGGTTGCCGCGGCAGGATCCGTATTAAAGCAGGTTCACCGCGTTATCGTTCTTCGCGAGCAGGCTCGCTCCCACAAGGGATCTTCGGAGTGACAGAAATCCAATGTGGGAGCGAGCCTGCTCGCGAAGGGGCCCTCACATTCAGCAAATCTTTGGCGAACCACTGATGCTTCCCACCTTGCCGCCACCCCCGCCAAGTGCTAAACCTTGTACACGCATGTTCGCCAATGACAAGGAAGCCGTTAAATGTCAGTCGTTACAGAAGTCTCCCAAGATGGGCAAAAGCTGACGATTTCGATCAAGGGACGATTCGATTTTGCCAAGCATCAGGAATTTCGTGAGTCCTACGAAAATCTCCAGCCAAAACCCGAGTCCTTCGAAGTCAACCTGAAGGACGCCACTTACCTCGACAGTTCCGCGCTCGGCATGTTGCTGCTGTTGCGTGATCACGCCGGTGGCGAGAATGCCGAAATCTCGTTGACCCACGCGAACGCTGACGTGCGCAAGATCCTCGCGATCTCCAACTTCGAACAAATCTTCGACGTGGCGTGAACGCCGTGCAGTCGTTGTTCGAACCGCTGACGATCCTGATCGCTGAAGACAGCGCGGCTGATCGTATGCTGCTGTCGAGTATCGTCCGGCGTCAGGGCCATGAGGTGCTGACGGCGGCCAACGGTGCCGAGGCGGTCGAAGCGTTTCGTGAGCAACGACCGCAACTGGTGTTGATGGACGCCATGATGCCGGTAATGGACGGTTTCGAGGCGGCCCGGCAGATCAAGGCGCTAGCCGGGGAAACCCTGGTGCCGATCATCTTCCTGACGTCGCTGACCGAAAGCGAAGCCCTGGCCCGATGCCTGGAGGCAGGCGGCGACGACTTTCTGGCGAAGCCCTACAACCAGGTGATCCTCGCCGCCAAGATCAAGGCGATGGATCGCTTGCGACGCTTGCAAGCCACCGTGCTCGAGCAGCGTGACCAGATCGCCCGGCACCACGAGTACTTGCTTAACGAGCAGCGGGTGGCCAAGGCGGTATTCGACAAGGTTGCCCACTCCGGCTGCCTGAACGCGCCGAACATCCGCTACCTGCAATCGCCCTACGCGCTGTTCAACGGCGATTTGTTGCTGGCCGCGTTTACCCCGGCCGGCGACATGCACGTGCTGCTCGGCGATTTCACCGGCCATGGCTTGCCGGCCGCCGTCGGTGCCATGCCGCTGGCGGAAGTGTTCTACGGCATGACCGCCAAGGGCTACGGCTTGTCCGAAATGCTGCGGGAGATGAATGCCAAGCTCAAGCGCATCCTGCCGGTGGACATGTTCTGTTGCGCGACGCTGCTGTGCCTGAGTTTTCAGCGCCGTTCGGTGGAAGTCTGGAACGGCGGAATGCCGGACGGTTACCTGCACAGCAACACCACGGGCGAACGTACGCCGCTGAAGGCGCGGCACTTGCCGTTGGGCGTATTGAGCCCGCAAACCTTTAATGACCGCACCGAAGTGTTCCCGATGGCGGTCGGTGATCGGGTGTTCGTGTTGTCCGATGGGGTGATCGACACCTGCGATGCCAACGAGCAATTGTTTGGCATCGAGCGGTTGGAGGGCGTGTTTGCCGACAATCGTCAGCCCGATGCGTTGTTCGAAGAAATCGAGCAGGCCCTGCGCGACTTCCGTGGCGAGGCCCGGGACGATGTGAGCATGGTCGAGGTCAGTCTGCTGGAAGCGGCACAACTGAACCCGCCAGCACTGGTGTATTCCGACAGCGGCCAGTCCTGCCCGCTGGACTGGTCGGTGAGTTTTGAATTCCGCGCCGCCACCCTCAAGCGCTTCAATCCGCTGCCGTACCTGCTGCAATTGCTGCTGGAAGTGCATGGCCTGCGGGCGCAAAGCGGCGCGTTGTACAGTGTTCTGGCCGAGCTGTATTCCAATGCCCTGGAGCACGGCGTGCTGGGCCTGGACTCCGGCCTCAAGCGCGATGCTTCGGGTTTTGCGCGTTATTATCAGGAGCGCAATACACGTCTGGACCAATTGCAGGACGGCTATGTGCGCCTGCATTTGCAGGTGACGCCCGAAGGCGAGGGTGGCCGCCTGAGCATCCGGGTCGATGACAGTGGCAAGGGTTTCGATGTGGCGCGGGTGATGCAAGGGCCCGTGGAGGGCGTCCGTCTATCGGGGCGCGGCGTCAGTCTGATCCGCCAGTTGAGCCGCAAGGCGAGTTGGTCCGACGATGGTCGTAGTGCGCACGTGGAGTTTTACTGGGAGGCTCTGGCATAATCCGCGAATTCTTGATCAAGGAGTGAACAAGTGGCTGACACACATCTGGATCGCGACGTGCTGAGCGCGTTGCAGGAAGTGATGGAGGACGAGTATCCAACCTTGCTGGATACCTTCATCGCCGACTCCGAAGAGCGTTTGCGCGTCCTGCGACAAGCTGAAGATGCTGCGCAACTGATGAACGCTGCCCACAGCTTCAAAGGCAGCAGCAGCAACATGGGCGCCATTCGCCTGGCCGAGCTGTGCAACGAGCTGGAACAGCGCGCCCGGCAAAAAAGCCTCGCCGGCATCGAAAAACTGGTCGGGGAGATCGACGGCGAGTTCGCCATCGTGCGCCCCCTCTACGAAGCCGAGCGTCAACGCTCACTGGCCGACAATGCGACCGTCCGGCGCTTTTAGATCTTTTTTGGCTGGCCTGGCTCGACCTTTGCAGTTATCTCTCGCAACTGTACCTACGATCCCAGTGCAGCGGAGACCGCGTCATGCCCGTTACCCCCAATTTGCTACTTCAGGCCGCTGCCAAGGCCAAGCCTCAAGCCGCCCCCGCCAATACCCCGGCGGTGGCCGCTGAGCCTGGGGATAAAGCATCCAGCTTCGCCAATGTCTTCGCCAATCAAGCCCAGAACAAGCCCTCCGTGGTGGCTGACGCGCCGGTAAAACCGAGCAAGGATAAGACCCCGGACAGCCCCGGCAAAAAGGACGTCAGCAGCGATAAGTCTGCCGCTTCGAAGCCGGCAGTTGCCGATAGCGGCAAATCCTTGCCCGCCGATAAACCGGCGCCATCCTCCACGGACGACAAGAGCGCCAGCGACAGTGACAGCGATGCGCAGACTACTGATACTCCGGTCGCCGTCGATGCGCCGCCGGTCGATCCAGCGCTGGATCCTGCCCTGATGCAAGCCGTTCAGCCAGTGGCTCCCGCGCCAGTGGCAGAGGCGCCGGCCGTGGTCACGACCGCGCAACCACAAGTCGAGTTGCCAGCGGTTGCCGCTGCCGTGACTGCCGCACCGGCGCAAGCTGCCGCGACCACCGACACGGATTTCGATCCGGAGGCCGATCCCCTCGATGCGCTGCCAGCCCTGCGCATGGCCATGGAACAGAGCGGTCATGTCTCGGCCTCCAGCCAGACTCAATCCAAAACGACGCCCGCACAGGCGTCCGCTGATGGCGAGTTGACCTCGGCGCAGAACTTCGCCGCCGGCATGGCGACCATGCTCGATGTGCAAACCGACAAGGACAGCACCAGCCAGGGCGGCGAAAAGGCCTTCAGTGGCTTGCTCAATGAAGGACTCAAGGACCTGACGTCCGCCAGCAGCGATACCCGTGTCGATGATTTCGCCAGTCGTCTCGCGGCATTGACCCAGGCCGCCACGCCGAAAACCGCCAATGCATTGCCGGTGAACCAGCCGATCGCCATGCATCAGAGTGGCTGGACCGAGGAAGTGGTGAACCGGGTCATGTACCTGTCCAGCGCCAACCTCAAGGCCGCCGACATTCAGTTGCAGCCGGCCGAACTGGGACGCCTGGATATTCGGGTGAACATGATCCCGGACCAGCAGACCCAAGTGACCTTCATGAGCGCTCACCCGAGCGTTCGCGAAGCACTGGATGGGCAAATGCATCGCCTGCGTGACATGTTCGCGCAGCAGGGCATGGGCCAGGTCGACGTCAACGTGTCCGACCAGTCCCGTGGCTGGCAGGGCCAGGGGCAGGAGCAACAGGCGCAGCAAGGGCAGGGCGGTCGCACCAGTGCCAGCGGTGGCCGGGTTGATGCCATGGATGATGAGATTGTGCCGAGCGTTGCCGAAGTGGCCGCCAGCACCACCAGCGTCATCGGCTCCAGTGCCGTCGATTATTACGCCTGATCAAACGCCATACCCTGTGGGAGCGGGCTTGCTCGCGAAAGCGGTTCAACATTCAACATTTATGTCGACTGTTACACCGCTTTCGCGAGCAAGCCCGCTCCCACATTGGTTTGTGGTGCCCGGGCACCACTTTTCCTGATCATTCCCACGCTCCGCGTGGGAATGCAGCCTGGGACGCTCCGCGTCCCTGTCGAAGCGGACGCGGAGCGTCCATTGAGGCATTCCCACGCAGAGCGTGGGAACGATCATCTCCAAGACCTCGACTTCCTCTTCCACACTTCTGGCATAACACTTGCTCTTGCCTTGCCGTGCGACTGTGAAAACCTGAATAGTGACGGATTATTGGCATGGCGAAGAGCGAAGCAGCAGCAGTGGTTAAAGACCCTGCAACCAAAGGCAAACTCAAGCTGATCATTGCGATCGTGGTGGCGGTGCTGCTGGCGATCGGTTTGTCCGTGGGGGCCACCTGGTACTTCATGCACAGCGCCCAGAGCAAACCTGCGGTGGCGGCGGAAACCGCGCCGACCGGCAAGCAACCCGCAGTTTTCGAGCCGATGGCGCCAGCCTTCGTCGCCAACTACACCCAGAACGGCCGCCAGCGCTACATGCAGGTGAGTATCACCATGCAGGGGCGCAATCAGGCTGACCTGGAGGCGCTGAAAGTGCACATGCCGGTCATTCGCAATAACCTCGTCATGCTGTTCTCGGGCCAGGATTTCGCCACCCTCGCGACCCCGGTCGGCCAGGAAATGTTGCGTCAGAAGGCCACCGCCAGCGTCCAGGAAGTGGCGCAAAAAGAGCTCGGCAAAGTGGTGATCGAACAGTTGCTTTTCACTAATTTCGTACTGCAGTAGGAACACGACATGGCCGTGCAGGACCTGCTGTCCCAGGATGAGATCGATGCGCTGTTGCATGGCGTCGACGATGGTCTGGTACAGACCGATACCGCTTCCGAACCCGGCAGCGTCAAAAGTTACGACCTGACCAGCCAGGATCGGATCGTCCGCGGACGCATGCCGACCCTGGAAATGATCAACGAGCGTTTCGCCCGCTACACCCGCATCAGCATGTTCAACATGCTGCGCCGCTCGGCGGACGTTGCCGTCGGTGGCGTGCAGGTGATGAAGTTCG
>NZ_JBIWEL010000002.1:486561-547426 GCF_044762525.1 Pseudomonas sp. NPDC096950
ACGTGCACTCGCTGTACGTGCCGACCAGCCTCAACCTGGTCAAGATCAAGCCGTTGCGCGGCACCGCGCTGTTCATCCTCGACGCCAAACTGGTGTTCAAACTGGTGGACAACTTCTTCGGCGGCGATGGCCGTCACGCGAAGATCGAAGGGCGTGAATTCACCCCGACCGAACTGCGGGTGGTGCGCATGGTGCTGGAGCAGGCCTTCATCGATTTGAAGGAAGCCTGGCAGGCGATCATGGAAGTCAACTTCGAGTACATCAACTCGGAAGTGAACCCGGCCATGGCCAACATCGTCGGCCCGAGCGAAGCGATTGTGGTGTCCACGTTCCACATCGAACTCGATGGCGGTGGCGGCGACCTGCACGTGACCATGCCGTACTCGATGATCGAGCCGGTACGCGAAATGCTCGATGCCGGCTTCCAGTCGGACCTCGATGACCAGGACGAGCGCTGGGTCAACGCCTTGCGCCAGGACGTGCTGGACGTGGACGTGCCGATCGGTGCCACCGTGGCCCGTCGCCAGTTGCGCCTGCGGGACATCCTGCACATGCAGCCGGGGGACATCATCCCGGTCGAGATGCCGGACGAAATGATCATGCGCGCCAACGGCGTGCCTGCGTTCAAGGTCAAGATGGGCTCGCACAAAGGCAACCTCGCGTTGCAGGTGATCGAGCCGATCGAGCGCCGCTGACCGGCGCTCCAACCCCTATTTGCCACATGACTGCTTCTGATTGAAGAGTTACCGAGGACACACGATGAACGACGATATGAACGCCCAGGACGACCAGGCACTGGCTGATGAATGGGCTGCCGCGCTGGAAGAAACCGGTGATGCCGGCCAGGACGATATCGATGCCCTGTTGGCCGCCGACACCGGTGGCTCGGCCTCCAACCGTCTGCCGATGGAAGAATTCGGCAGTGTGCCGAAGAACCACGAGCCGGTGACTCTGGATGGCCCGAACCTGGATGTGATCCTCGACATCCCGGTGTCGATTTCCATGGAAGTGGGCAGCACCGACATCAACATCCGTAACCTGCTGCAACTCAACCAGGGTTCGGTGATCGAACTCGATCGTCTGGCCGGCGAGCCGCTGGACGTGCTGGTCAACGGCACCCTCATCGCCCACGGCGAAGTGGTTGTGGTCAACGAGAAGTTCGGCATCCGCCTGACCGACGTGATCAGCCCAAGCGAACGTATCAAGAAGCTGCGCTAAGTGAACAAGGTTCTGGGGTTTGTGTTGGCGTTACCGCTCAGTGCACTGGCGGCCGAACCGGTGGCCACTGCGACGGCCGCCGCCGCGCCGGTCGCCAGCAGCGGCATGGCAGGGCAATTGACGCAATTGGTCTTCGGCCTGCTGCTGGTGCTGGGGTTGATCTTCTTCCTCGCCTGGCTGTTGCGCCGGGTGCAGCAGGCCGGACCCGCCGGCAAGGGCCAGGTGATCGAGATCATCGGTTCCCGCGCCTTGGGCCCCCGCGACCGGTTGATGCTGGTGCAAGTCGGCAACGAGCAGATTCTGCTCGGCCTCAGCCCCGGCACCATCACCGCGTTGCATGTGCTCAAGGAACCGGTGCAGGTGCCAGGCATGACGGAAAAATCGACCCCGGAATTTGCCCAGCGCCTGATGGAACTGCTGGGCAAGGATCAGAAGGATAAGAAGTAATGGGTGCGCTCCGCATCGTCTTGACCCTGGCCCTGATGCTGGCGGCGCCGCTGGCGTTCGCCGCCGATCCGCTGTCGATCCCGGCCATCACCCTGGGCACCAATGCGCAGGGTGCGCAGGAATACTCGGTCAGCCTGCAAATCCTGCTGATCATGACCGCGCTGAGCTTTATTCCGGCGTTCGTCATGCTGATGACCAGTTTCACCCGGATCATCATCGTGTTCTCGATCCTGCGTCAGGCCCTGGGCTTGCAGCAGACGCCGTCGAACCAGATCCTCACCGGCATGGCGCTGTTCCTGACCCTGTTCATCATGGCGCCGGTGTTCGACCGGGTGAACAACGATGCCTTGCAGCCCTACCTGGCGGAAAAAATGACCGCCCAGGATGCCGTGCTCAAGGCGCAAGTGCCGATCAAGGACTTCATGCTCGCCCAGACCCGCACCAGCGATCTTGAGCTGTTCATGCGCCTGTCCAAGCGCACGGACATTGCCACGCCGGATCAGGCGCCGTTGACCATCCTGGTGCCGGCGTTCGTGACCTCGGAGCTTAAAACCGCGTTCCAGATCGGCTTCATGATCTTCATTCCGTTCCTGATCATCGACCTGGTCGTGGCCAGTGTGCTGATGGCCATGGGGATGATGATGCTGTCGCCGCTGATCATTTCCCTGCCGTTCAAGATCATGCTGTTCGTGCTCGTCGATGGCTGGGCGCTGATCATCGGTACGTTGGCCAGCAGTTTCGGAGGTGTTTCGCCATGACGCCAGAAGTCGCCGTAGACATCTTCCGGGATGCGCTGTGGTTGACCACCATGATGGTCGCGGTGCTGGTGATTCCGAGCCTGCTCGTGGGTCTGTTGGTGGCGATGTTCCAGGCTGCCACCCAGATCAACGAACAGACCTTGAGCTTCCTGCCGCGCCTGTTGGTGATGCTGGTGACGCTGATCGTCGCCGGCCCGTGGCTGGTGCAGACCTTCATGGAATACATCCAGCGGTTGTACGGCAGTATTCCCATGGTCATCGGCTAAGCCATGTCGCTGCTGCAACTGACCGATACCCAGATCAGCACCTGGGTGGCGACGTTCATGTTGCCGCTGTTTCGCGTCGGCACGTTGCTGATGGTCATGCCGATCTTCGGCACGACCCTGGTGCCCCGGCGTGTGCGGGCGTATCTGGCGTTGGCGATCACAGTCGTCATTACGCCGGCGCTACCGCCGATGCCGCCGGTCAATCCGCTGGACCTCAGCGGGCTGCTGCTGATTGGTGAGCAGATCATGATCGGCGCGGTGCTGGGCTTCTCCTTGCAGTTGTTTTTCCAGGCGTTCGTGGTGGCCGGGCAGATTGTCGCGATCCAGATGGGCATGGGCTTCGCGTCCATGGTCGACCCTACCAACGGCGTGTCGGTGGCGGTGATCGGGCAGTTCTTCACCATGCTGGTGACACTGATGTTCCTGGGGATGAACGGCCACCTGGTGGTCTTCGAAGTGCTCACCGAAAGTTTCACCACGCTGCCGGTCGGCAGTGGCTTCATGGTCAATCATTTCTGGGAGCTGGCGGGCAAGCTCGGTTGGGTCCTGGGTGCCGCGTTGGTGCTGGTGTTGCCGGCGATCACCGCGTTGCTGGTGGTCAACATCGCGTTTGGCGTGATGACCCGGGCGGCGCCGCAACTGAACATCTTTTCCATCGGTTTTCCGCTGACCCTGGTGCTCGGGATGTTCATTCTCTGGGTCAGCCTCGGCGACATCATCAATCAGTATCAACCCATGGCCGTCGAGGCCTTGCAGTTTTTACGCGAACTGGCACAGGCGCGCTGAGTCATGGCTGAGAGCGAAAGCGGTCAAGACAAAACAGAAGACCCCACGGACAAGCGCAAGAAAGACTCCCGTGAAAAAGGTGAGGTGGCGCGCTCCAAGGAACTCAACACCCTGGCGATCATGTTGGTCGGCGCCAGCGCCCTGCTGATTTTCGGCGGCGCCCTGGCCCAGGACATGATGGAGTTGATGCGCATCAACTTCTCGCTGCCACGGGAAGTGATCATGGACGAGAAATCCATGACCAATTACCTGCTGCATTCGGGGCAAATCGGCCTGTGGGCGATTCAGCCGATCATGATCTCGCTGGTGCTGGCGGCGATCATCGGGCCGATCTCCTTGGGTGGCTGGCTGTTTGCGTTCGGCTCCCTGGCGCCGAAGTTCAGCCGGATGAACCCGCTCAGTGGCCTCAAGCGGATGTTTTCCACCAAAGCGTTGGTTGAACTGCTCAAGGCGTTCGCCAAGTTCACCATCGTGCTGTTCGTGGCCCTGGCGGTGTTGTCCTCGGACATCGACGACTTGCAGCGTATTGCCCACGAACCGTTGGAACTGGCGATTATTCACAGCCTGCAAGTGGTGGGTTGGAGCACGTTGTGGATGGCTTGCGGGCTGATCATCATTGCTGCGGTGGATGTGCCGGTGCAGTTGTGGGAAAGCCATAAGAAGCTGCTGATGACCAAGCAGGAAGTGCGCGACGAGCACAAGGACCAGGAAGGGCGACCGGAGGTCAAGCAGCGGATTCGACAGCTGCAACGCGAGATGTCCCAGCGCCGGATGATGGCGGCGATTCCGGATGCCGACGTGGTCATCACCAACCCGACGCACTACGCCGTGGCCCTCAAGTACGACCCGGAGAAGGGCGGGGCGCCGATGCTGCTCGCCAAGGGCAGCGACTTCCTCGCCTTGAAAATCCGTGAAATCGCCGTGGCCAACGAAGTGCTGCTGCTCGAATCGCCAGCCCTGGCGCGTTCGATCTACTACTCCACCGAACTCGACCAGGAAATCCCTGGTGGCCTGTACCTGGCCGTTGCCCAGGTGTTGGCCTACGTCTACCAGATCCGCCAGCACCGCGCCGGCAAGGGCAAACGCCCGGATCCGCTCAAGGACGACCTGCCGATCCCGCCGGATCTGCGCCGCGATTCCTGATAAACCCCAACAATCGTTCATGCCACAAAACCTGTGGGAGCGGGCTTGCTCGCGAAAGCGGTATTTCAGTCAACATCTTGGTCGACTGAGATGGCCTCTTCGCGAGCAAGCCCGCTCCCACAGGGGGAGCGCGTTATTCGCTAGTCCTGCGGATCGAGATTATCCAGTGCTTGGTTCACCGCCAACTCACCCAGCATGATGTTTTGTGCAATCCCCAGCATCGTGCTGCGCTGCGAGCCTTTCAGCACGTCCGCGAAATCGCAGGCCATGACGTTGGCCGAGGCCAGTGACTCACTGGCGTGGGCCAGCAGGTTTTCAGTTTTGCTGTCGGGGGCGACCATGAACAGGGTGCTGGGTTTTCGCGCGGTGGCGTTCAGGCGGGCGGAGAGGGTGATGTATTCGTCGAGGGCGCGGTCGGCGGCTTTTTGGAGGTTTTCGGTTTCTGGTGGGTTGGGTGTTGGTTTGAACATAGGGAAGCTCCTAGCCCATAAAAAGGGAGCCATCACCCTCGCTACCAGACGAAGGGTGGCGGCCACACGCAGGTTGGTAGACCGGGACTAGAGCGGCTCGCCCGAAGGCGCCTGCGCATGACCACCATAAAACCGAGGCGAAACGTCTCAGCAAAGAAATGGTGCTTTGCGACTAGATATCCGGGCTACCAACCCGATCACTGTTTTTCAGCGACCCGGAAACGATAAAACCCGACCCTCAAGCGCACAAGCCGGCGGATTCTGGCGCACGCGTAGTCCGTGACGCAAGAATGTGTAGGGCGAGTAAGTGTCTGGAGATGTCGCTTAAACATCGCTGTTTAAAAGCAAAGATTGCAGCCTTCGGCAGCTCCTATAGGCGCCTCCGCTATTGCGGTGTAAACCCAATCCGTAGGAGCTGCCGAAGGCTGCGATCTTTTGATCTTCCAGGCCCGCACCAACCTCTGTTTAAGATCGTTCCCACGCTCTGCGTGGGAATGCCTCTTCGGACGCTCTGCGTTCGGCTTTTGATGGGGCGCAGAGCGTCCCGGGCTGCATTCTCACGCAGAGCGTGGGAACGATCATTCCAAGCCCGGCAAAAGTTGGAAGGCTTCTTGCAGTAGCCGCTCTGCGCCTGCTTCAGGCGTCAAAAGTTTGCTTTAAAGGAACGGGGAAAACCGGTGGATCGCTCTCAGTTAATCAACAGTGCTCGCACAAACGTCGCCGACTTGAGTCGGGGCAATCTGGGTGTGCCGCTGTTGCTGCTGGTCATGCTGGCCATGATGATGTTGCCGGTGCCGCCGTTCCTGCTGGACGTGTTCTTCACGTTCAACATCGCCTTGTCCATCGTCGTGCTGCTGGTCTGCGTCTACGCCTTGCGGCCGTTGGATTTCGCCGTGTTCCCGACCATTCTGCTGGTGGCGACGCTGATGCGCCTGGCGCTCAACGTGGCGTCCACGCGGGTGGTAATGCTCCACGGGCAGGAAGGCCACGCCGCCGCCGGTAAGGTGATCCAGGCCTTCGGTGAGGTGGTGATCGGCGGTAACTACGTGGTCGGTATCGTGGTCTTCGCGATTTTGATGATCATCAACTTTGTCGTGGTGACCAAGGGTGCCGGGCGGATTTCCGAGGTGAGCGCGCGTTTCACCCTCGATGCGATGCCCGGCAAACAGATGGCCATCGACGCCGACTTGAACGCCGGCCTGATCGATCAGAACCAGGCCAAATTGCGCCGCATGGAAGTCGCCCAGGAAGCCGAGTTCTACGGTTCCATGGACGGTGCCAGTAAATTCGTGCGCGGTGACGCCATCGCCGGCCTGTTGATTCTGTTCATCAACCTGATCGGCGGCATGGCGGTCGGTATCTTCCAGCACGGCATGACCTTCGGCGATGCCGGTCGGGTTTACGCGTTGCTGACCATCGGTGACGGTTTGGTGGCGCAATTGCCATCACTGTTGTTATCTACAGCAGCGGCGATCATGGTGACCCGTGCTTCCGGCTCGGAAGACATGGGCAAGCAGATCGGTCGCCAGATGTTCGCCTCGCCCAAAGCGTTGGCGGTGGCGGCAGGTTTGATGGCGGTGATGGGCCTGGTGCCCGGCATGCCGCACTTCTCCTTTCTCAGCATGGCGGCCCTGGCGGCCGGCGGTGCGTACCTGTTCTGGAAGAAGCAGAGCGTGGTCAAGGTCCAGGCCCTGCAGGAGGTCAAGCGTCAACAAGAGCTGCTGCCATCCCCGGCCCGCGCCCAGGAAACCAAGGAACTTGGCTGGGATGACGTGACCCCGATCGACATGATCGGCCTGGAAGTGGGCTATCGCCTGATCCCGCTGGTGGACCGCAACCAGGGTGGTCAGTTGCTGGCGCGGATCAAGGGCGTGCGCAAGAAGCTGTCCCAGGACCTGGGCTTCTTGATGCCGACTGTGCACATTCGTGACAACCTCGACCTGGCGCCGAGCGCTTATCGCCTGACCCTGATGGGCGTGATCCTGGCCGAGGCCGAGATTTACCCGGATCGCGAGCTGGCGATCAACCCCGGGCAGGTCTACGGCACGCTGAACGGCATTACCGCCAAAGATCCGGCTTTTGGCCTGGAGGCGGTCTGGATCGAAATCAGCCAGCGCGCCCAGGCGCAGTCCCTCGGCTACACCGTGGTGGATGCCAGTACGGTGGTGGCGACCCACTTGAACCAGATTCTGTACAAGCACTCCAGTGAGCTGATTGGCCACGAAGAAGTGCAGCAACTCATGCAATTGCTGGCCAAAAGCTCGCCGAAACTGGCTGAAGAGCTGGTACCGGGGGTTGTGTCGCTGTCGCAATTGCTCAAGGTCTTGCAGGCGTTGCTCGCCGAACAAGTGCCGGTGCGCGACATTCGCAGCATCGCCGAGGCCATCGCCAACAACGCCAGCAAGAGTCAAGATACTGCCGCGCTGGTGGCCGCAGTGCGCGTCGGCGTAAGCCGCGCAATCGTCCAAAGCATTGTAGGGACTGAGTCGGAGCTGCCAGTTATCACCTTGGAGCCAAGGTTGGAACAAATATTGCTCAATAGTCTTCAGAAGGCAGGACAAGGCTCGGAAGAGGGCGTTCTGCTGGAGCCAAGCATGGCAGAGAAGCTGCAACGCTCGTTGATCGATGCGGCACAGCGTCAAGAGATGCAAGGTCAACCGGTGATTCTGCTGGTAGCCGGTCCGGTTCGCGCGATGCTGTCGCGCTTCGGCAGGCTGGCAGTCCCGGGTTTGCACGTGTTGGCGTATCAGGAAATCCCTGACAACAAGCAAGTGACCATCGTTGCGACAGTAGGGCCCAACGGCTGAGGTAGTGGTTTATGCAAGTTAAGCGTTTTTTCGCCGCCGATATGCGTCAGGCCATGAAACTGGTTCGTGATGAGCTGGGCGCTGACGCGGCCATTATTGGCAACCGCCGGATCGCCGGCGGTGTGGAGCTGACGGCTGCCCTGGATTACAAACTGTCGGCGCTGGCCCCGCGCGTTCCGAACATGGAACTCGAGGATGAGCTGCGCAAGACCCAGTCGCGCATCGTCACCGCCCAGGCCGAACTGAGCCTGCGCGGCGAAGGCGAAACCAGCGGCGACAAGACCACCAATCGCCAGTTGTTCGCCGGCCTGCCGTTGACCGCCGCCGAGCCACTGATCGAACCGACGTATTCCGAACCTCGTCGTGCAGCGCCGGCCCCTGCGCCAGCCGCCGGCGGTGTTGACCCGCGGGCTTTCGACTCGATGCGTTTCGAGCTCAACAGCCTGCGCGAACTGATGGAAGTGCAACTCGGCTCCCTGGCCTGGAATCAGCTGCAAGGCAGCCGTCCGGCCCAGGCCAACCTGTGGCGTCGCCTGCAACGCATCGGCTTGTCCGGCCCGTTGTCCCGCGACCTGCTGGCGCTGATTACCGATATTGAAGAACCTCGCCAGGCCTGGCGCATGTTGCTGGCGCACCTGGCGCGGATGATCGCCACACCGGAAGTCGAGCCACTGGAAGAGGGCGGCGTGATTGCCATGGTCGGCCCTGCCGGCATGGGCAAGACCACCACCCTGGCCAAGCTCGCCGCCCGTTACGTGCTCAAGTACGGCGCGCAAAGCATTGCGCTGGTGAGCATGGACAGCTACCGCATCGGCGCCCAGGAACAACTCAAGACGTTGGGCCGCATTCTTAATGTGTCGGTGACCCACGTCGATCCGGGCCAGTCTCTGGTTCAGGCGTTGGATCCGTTGCTGCGCAAACGCGTGATTCTGATCGATACCGCCGGCCTGCAAGCCAGCGATCCGGCACTGCGCATGCAGCTCGAAAGCCTGGCCGGTCGCGGGATTCGTTCAAAAAATTATCTGGTCCTGGCAACCACCAGCCAGAAACAGGTTCTAACCGCTGCTTATCACAGCTACAAGCGGTGTGGGCTGGCTGGCTGCATCCTGACTAAACTGGATGAAACGGCGAGCCTGGGCGAGGTGTTGAGCCTGGCCATCAGTCATGAATTGCCGGTGGCTTACCTCACCGATGGCCCACGGATTCCAGATGATTTGCATCTGCCGCGGCGTCACCAGTTGGTCAGTCGCGCGGTCAGCGTGCAAATGCAGGAAGAACCCAGCGAAGAAGCCATGGCTGACATGTTCGCTGATATTTACCACAGCCCGACCAAGCAGGTTGGCTGAGGTACTAATGAACAGTTTTTGTACCTACATCGATGGTCTGCCATGCATTGTTCAGTTAATGAACGCGCAGCCAGTAATGTGGCCTCCGTCTATGCAAGACAAGGTAAAGAAATAACATGGGCAGCATGCATCCCGTACAGGTGATCGCGGTGACCGGCGGCAAAGGTGGCGTCGGGAAGACTAACGTGTCAGTGAACTTGTCCCTGGCTCTAGCAGAGCTTGGCCGGCGCGTCATGCTGCTGGACGCCGATCTGGGTCTGGCGAACGTCGACGTTCTGCTGGGACTGACGCCCAAACGGACCCTGGCCGACGTGATCGAAGGCCGCTGCGAGCTGCGCGACGTTCTGTTGCAGGGCCCGGGCGGTATCCGCATCGTGCCGGCCGCGTCCGGCACCCAGAGCATGGTTCATCTGAGCCCGGCCCAACACGCCGGCCTGATCCAGGCTTTCAGCGATATCGGCGACAACCTCGACGTATTGGTGATCGACACTGCTGCGGGTATTGGTGACTCGGTAGTCAGTTTTGTCCGCGCTGCCCAGGAAGTGTTGCTGGTGGTGTGTGACGAGCCGACCTCGATTACCGACGCCTACGCCCTGATCAAGTTGCTGAACCGCGATTACGGCATGAACCGCTTCCGCGTCCTGGCCAACATGGCCCAGAGCCCGCAAGAAGGTCGCAACCTGTTCGCCAAGTTGACCAAGGTCACGGACCGCTTCCTCGACGTCGCCCTACAATACGTTGGTGCCGTGCCTTACGACGAAAGCGTGCGCAAGGCCGTGCAGAAGCAACGTGCTGTCTACGAAGCCTTCCCGCGCTCCAAGTGCGCCCTGGCTTTCAAGGCGATTGCCCAGAAGGTCGACACCTGGCCGCTGCCGGCCAACCCGCGCGGGCATCTGGAATTTTTCGTTGAGCGTCTCGTGCAACAGACCGCAGGACCCGTCCTATGACAGCCAGTGGCTACAACCTCTACAAGAAATCGGCCCGTGATGCGCAATACGAGCTGATCGAGCGTTATGCGCCACTGGTTAAACGCATTGCTTACCACTTGCTGGCGCGTTTGCCGGCCAGTGTCCAGGTGGAAGACCTGATCCAGGCCGGGATGATTGGCCTGCTTGAAGTGTCGACCAAATATGACGCCAGCAAAGGCGCGAGTTTCGAAACGTACGCGGGCATTCGAATCCGTGGCGCGATGCTCGATGAAGTACGCAAGGGGGACTGGGCTCCACGTTCGGTCCACCGCAATACCCGTATGGTCAGCGACGCAATTCGCTCGATTGAAGCTAAAACCGGCCGTGACGCTAAAGATCACGAAGTTGCGGCCGAACTCCAATTGAGTCTCGACGATTATTACGGGATTTTGAACGATACCTTGGGCAGCCGCCTGTTCAGTTTCGACGACCTGTTGCAGGACGGCGAACACGAAGGGCTGCACGAGGATGGCGCCAGTGCTCATCTGGAGCCGTCACGCGATCTGGAAGATGAACGTTTCCAGGCTGCATTGGCGGACGCGATTGCCAATTTGCCGGAGCGTGAGCGACTGGTGTTGGCGCTGTACTACGACGAAGAGCTGAACCTCAAGGAAATCGGTGAGGTCCTGGGTGTCAGCGAATCCCGTGTCAGCCAGTTACACAGCCAGTGCGCGGCCCGCTTGCGGGGGCGTTTGGGGGAGTGGCGAGCGCGCTGAAGGCAGTGTGGGGACACTGCGAACGAGGCTGGTGTGGTGTTGAACTGCAGCGGTCTCGATCTGTTGTGCTCCAGACAGTCATTTGAGTGCTTTGCCGGATTGATTGAAATGGCGCGTCCAGGTGCTGGACGCGTTTAAGACTGCTTGGAGGTCGAATTGGACAAGAACATGAAAATCCTCATCGTTGATGACTTCTCAACGATGCGGCGGATCATTAAAAACCTGTTGCGTGACCTTGGGTTCACCAACACGGTCGAGGCTGACGATGGCACCACTGCCATTCCGGTTCTCAACAGCGGCAGCATCGACTTTCTGGTAACAGACTGGAACATGCCTGGCATGACGGGCATCGACCTGCTGCGCCACGTGCGCGCCGATGAAAAACTCAAGCACTTGCCAGTGCTGATGGTGACCGCTGAAGCCAAGCGCGAACAGATCATCGAAGCGGCCCAGGCCGGTGTTAACGGCTATGTGGTCAAACCCTTCACGGCCCAGGCGTTGAAAGAAAAAATCGAAAAGATTTTCGAACGCATCGGTTGAGCAACTGCGCCACGGGGGAGCTATGGAGCATAACGAATCTTCACAGGGCGATTTTGAATCGACCCTGAAAAAACATGCGGTCGAACTGGTCGAAAGCCTCGAAAAAGGCAGGTTCGGCGACGCTGTGCAACTGATCCATGAGCTCAACCAGACCCGTGACCGCGGCCTGTACCAGGAAGTGGGCAAGCTCACTCGCGAGCTGCATAGCGCGATCGTCAATTTCCAGATTGACCCGAACATGCCGCAAGCCGAGGAAGTCTCGCAGATCACGGATGCCACCGAGCGTCTGGGGTATGTGGTCAAGCTGACCGAGGCCGCTGCCAACCGCACCATGGACCTGGTGGAAAACGCCACGCCGCTGGTCAATGGCCTGAGCCAGGAAGCCCAGGCGTTGAGCACCGACTGGGGACGCTTCATGCGTCGCGAAGTCGGGGCTGAAGAGTTCCGTGAGCTGGCCCGGCGAGTCGACGGTTTCCTGACACGCAGTAGCGAAGACAATCGCACGGTGTCGAGCAACCTCAACGACATTCTGCTGGCCCAGGATTACCAGGACCTCACCGGTCAAGTGATCAAGCGCGTGACCCAATTGGTCACCGAAGTTGAAAGCAACCTGCTCAAGCTCGTGCTCATGGCCAGCCAGGTAGACCGCTTTGCGGGTATCGAACATGACCGTGAAGCGATGCTGGCTGAAAAAGATCCGCAAAAACATCTCTCTCAGGGTGAAGGTCCGCAGATTCATGCCGATAAAAGAGAAGACGTTGTGTCCGGTCAGGACGATGTGGACGATTTGTTATCCAGCCTAGGATTTTAGAGTTTTAGGATTTTAGGTTTTTTAGGTTTTTAGACCTTGGGAGCACCCCCTTAATGAGCTTCGGCGCCGATGAAGAGATCCTTCAGGATTTCCTGGTTGAGGCCGGCGAGATTCTAGAGCAACTGTCCGAACAGCTGGTCGAGCTGGAAAGCCGACCGGATGATGCGGACTTGCTCAATGCAATTTTTCGCGGTTTTCACACTGTAAAAGGGGGCGCCGGCTTCCTCCAGCTCAATGAGCTGGTGGAGTGCTGTCACATCGCCGAGAACGTGTTCGACATCCTGCGCAAGGGTGAACGACGCGTCGACTCGGAACTGATGGACGTGGTACTCGAAGCGCTGGATGCGGTGAACGGCATGTTCACCGAAGTCCGCGAACGCAGCCCGATCACGGCTGCCACTCCAGAATTGCTTGCGGCACTGGCCCGTCTGGCCGAGCCGCAAACCGCCGACGAAGCAGCCCCGGTTGCCGAAGCGGTGGAAGAACCGGCCGCGGAAAGCGAGTCGGGGGACATTACCGATAACGAATTCGAACAACTGCTGGACTCGCTGAACGCCGTCAAGGCTCAGGCCGAAGCTCCAGCCGCTGCGCCAGCCCCGAGCAGCAATGCCGCGGCCAGCGACGAAATCACCGACGCCGAGTTCGAGTCGTTGCTCGATCAGCTGCACGGCAAAGGCCAGTTCGCGGTCGATGCGGTGGCAGCGCCTGCTGCACCGGCGGCCCCGAAAGCGGCCGGCGACAGCTCGGACATCACCGACGACGAATTCGAAGCCCTGCTGGATCAACTGCACGGCAAGGGCAACTTCGCCGTGGACGCGCTGGAATCGGCCATTGCTTCGGCACCGGTCCCGGCTGCGCCTACCGCTAAAGCGGCTGGCGGTGATCTGATCTCCGATCACGAGTTCGAATCGCTGCTCGACGAATTGCACGGCAAAGGCAAGTTCACCGAAGTTGGCACCGGCACTGTGGTTACAGCGCCTGCCGCCAAGGCACCTGCTGCTGCGCCGAAACCGGTGGCCAAAGCGCCCGAGCCTAAAGCGGAAGCGCCGAAACCGGCCGCCGCGGCTGCACCGGCACCTGCTCGCGCCGCGCCTTCTGCGCCGCCAGCGGAAAAACCGGCCAGTGAAGCCGAGACCACCGTGCGGGTTGATACCGCGCGTCTCGACGAAATCATGAACATGGTCGGCGAACTGGTACTGGTGCGTAACCGCTTGGTCCGTCTGGGCCTCAACAGCGGCGACGAAGCCATGTCCAAGGCTGTGTCGAACCTCGACGTGGTCACGGCCGACCTGCAAACCGCGGTCATGAAGACCCGGATGCAACCGATCAAGAAAGTCTTCGGGCGCTTCCCGCGCCTGGTTCGCGACCTGGCTCGCCAGCTCAAGAAAGAGATCAACCTGGAACTGGTCGGCGAAGAAACCGACCTCGACAAGAACCTCGTCGAGGCCCTGGCCGACCCGCTGGTCCACTTGGTGCGCAACTCGGTCGACCACGGTATCGAAGAGCCGAGCGAGCGCGAAGCGATGGGCAAGCCTCGCAGCGGCAAGGTGATTCTGTCTGCCGAACAGGAAGGCGACCACATCCTGCTGTCCATCTCTGATGACGGCAAGGGCATGGATGCCGATGTTCTGCGCGGTATCGCGGTCAAGAAAGGTTTGATGGATAAGGATGCGGCGGACCGTCTCAGCGAGTCGGACTGCTTCAACCTGATCTTCGCACCGGGTTTCTCGACCAAAACCGAGATCTCCGATGTGTCGGGTCGTGGCGTGGGCATGGACGTGGTGAAAACCAAAATCGCCCAGCTCAACGGCACCATCAATATCTACTCGACCAAGGGCAAAGGCTCGAAGATCGTCATCAAGGTGCCATTGACCCTGGCGATCATGCCGACATTGATGGTCATGCTTGGCAACCAGGCGTTTGCGTTCCCGCTGGTGAACGTCAACGAGATCTTCCACCTCGACCTGTCGCGCACCAACGTGGTGGACGGCCAGGAAGTGGTGATCGTGCGGGACAAGGCACTGCCCTTGTTCTACCTCAAACGCTGGCTGGTCAGCTCCGCCGCTCACGAAGAGCAGCGCGAGGGCCATGTGGTGATCCTTTCGGTGGGCACCCAGCGGATCGGCTTTGTCGTCGATCAACTGGTGGGCCAGGAAGAAGTGGTCATCAAGCCATTGGGCAAAATGCTTCAGGGAACCCCGGGCATGTCCGGCGCCACCATCACCGGTGACGGCCGCATTGCGCTGATTCTCGATGTCCCGAGCATGCTCAAGCGTTACGCCGCACGGCGTATTTGATTCTGCCGCAGCGGGGCGACAACGCCCCGCTGCGTCTAACGGAGTGTTTATGGTAGTCAAAGTCCTGGTGGTGGACGATTCGGGGTTTTTCCGCCGCCGCGTCTCGGAAATTCTTTCAGCGGATCCGAACATCCAGGTTGTCGGTACGGCAACCAACGGAAAAGAGGCGATTGATCAGGCGCTGGCCCTCAAGCCAGACGTGATCACCATGGACTACGAGATGCCGATGATGGATGGCATCACGGCAGTGCGGCACATCATGCAGCGCTGTCCGACTCCGGTGTTGATGTTCTCCTCGCTCACGCACGAAGGCGCCCGGGTCACCCTGGATGCGCTGGACGCCGGTGCGGTGGACTTCCTGCCGAAGAATTTCGAAGACATCTCCCGCAACCCGGAGAAGGTCAAGCAACTGCTGTGCGAGAAGATCCTGAGCATTTCGCGCAGTAACCGTCGCGCCAATACCTACAGCGCCCCGGCCCCGGTGGCCGCGCCTGCACCGACGCCTTCGAGCGCCAGCAGCTACGGCAGCAGCGCGCCTGCGCGTCCGGCACCGGCGCCACTGCCGACTCGTGCGCCAGTCTCTGCTGGCCCGTCGTCACCGGCACCGAAACGCAAAGCCTACAAACTGGTCGCCATCGGCACATCCACCGGCGGCCCGGTTGCCCTGCAACGGGTCTTGACCCAATTGCCGGCCAACTTCCCGGCGCCGATTGTGCTGATCCAGCACATGCCGGCGGCCTTCACCAAGGCCTTCGCCGAACGCCTGGACAAGCTGTGCCGCATCAACGTCAAGGAAGCCGAGGATGGCGACATCCTGCGTCCTGGCCTTGCGCTGCTGGCACCGGGTGGCAAGCAAATGATGATCGATGGCCGTGGCGCGGTGAAAATCCTGCCGGGCGACGAGCGTCTGAACTACAAGCCGTGCGTGGACATCACGTTCGGTTCGGCGGCCAAATCCTACGGTGACAAAGTTCTGGCGGTCGTGTTGACCGGCATGGGCGCCGACGGTCGTGAAGGTGCGCGCCTGCTCAAGCAGGGCGGCAGTGCCATCTGGGCCCAGGATGAAGCCAGTTGCGTCATCTACGGCATGCCGATGGCCATCGTCAAAGCGGACCTCGCGGACGCGATTTACAGCCTGGACGACATTGGCAAACACTTGGTTGAGGCCTGTATCTGATGGATGTACTCAGCCTTATCGGGATCATCATGGCGTTCGTCGCCATCATTGGCGGCAACTACCTTGAAGGCGGTCACCTCGGCGCACTGGCCAACGGCCCGGCGGCGTTGATCGTGCTCGGTGGGACCGTCGGTGCGGCGCTGTTGCAATCGCCGATGAGCGCGTTCAAGCGCTCCATGCAGATCCTTGCCTGGATTCTGTTTCCACCCCGTGTGGATCTGGCCGGTGGCATTGATCGCGTCGTCAACTGGAGCCTCACCGCTCGCAAGGAAGGCCTGCTCGGTCTGGAAGGGGTGGCTGACGCCGAACCGGACAACTATTCGCGCAAAGGCCTGCAATTGCTGGTGGACGGCGCCGAGCCGGAAGCGATCCGCAGCATCCTGGAAGTGGATTTCTACACTCAGGAAAGCCGCGACATCGAAGCCGCCAAAGTCTTCGAAAGCATGGGCGGCTATGCGCCGACCATCGGCATCATCGGTGCGGTCATGGGCCTGATCCATGTGATGGGCAACCTGGCCGACCCGACGCAACTGGGCAGCGGCATTGCCGTGGCGTTCGTCGCGACCATCTACGGCGTGGCCAGTGCCAACCTGGTGTTGCTGCCGATCGCTGCCAAGCTCAAGTCCGTTGCATTGCGCCAGTCGCGTTATCGCGAAATGTTGTTGGAAGGGATTCTGTCGATCGCCGAAGGTGAAAACCCTCGCTCTATTGAGTTGAAGCTTCAGGGCTTCATGGATTGATGGGAGACATGGACCATGGCACGTCGTCGTCAACCTGAAGAACATGTAAACCATGAACGTTGGCTGGTTTCCTACGCCGACTTCATCACCTTGCTCTTCGCCTTTTTCGTGGTGATGTACTCGATCTCCTCGATCAACGAAGGCAAGTACAAGGTCATCTCGGAAGCGCTGATCGGCGTGTTCACCGATTCGGACCGGGCCCTCAAGCCGATCCCGATCGGTGAAGAACGGCCGATGACCGTGACCCCGGCCAAGCCGCTGGTCAAGGACGCCGAGCAGGTTGACGCCGGTATCTCCGGTGCGAGCGATCCGTTGAAAAGCATTGCCGACGACATCAGCGCCGCGTTCGGCGACTTGATCAAATCCAACCAGATGACCGTGCGCGGCAACGAGTTGTGGGTCGAGATCGAACTCAATTCCAGCCTGTTGTTCACCAGCGGCGATGCGATGCCCAGCGACATGGCGTTCAACATCATCGACAAGGTCGCGGCGATCCTGAAACCGTTCGACAACCCGATCCACGTCGAAGGCTTTACCGACGATCAACCGATCCGCACTTCGCAATACCCGACCAACTGGGAGCTGTCCTCGGCCCGCTCGGCGAGCATCGTGCGCATGCTGGCGATGCAGGGTGTGAACCCCGGGCGCCTGGCGTCGGTGGGTTACGGTGAGTTCCAGCCGGTGGCGAACAACGCCACCGCCGAAGGCCGGGCGCGTAACCGTCGGGTCGTACTGGTTGTTTCCCGAAATCTCGATGTACGCCGCAGCCTGACGGGCACCGGAACTGCCAATGCAAAACCGGATGCCGCGTTGAAGCGTGCTGGCACACAAACTGCACCGACCCCGGTCAAGTCGCCGGGACGAGAGAGCGCCGTCAATTCTCCGTCACCCGCATTAACACATTGAGCTATTTCTCGGTCGACCCGGTCGACCGGGAGGAACAATCCGAATGAGAGTCTGGGCAGTTGCCAATCAAAAGGGTGGTGTTGGTAAAACCACTTCCTCTATCGCTTTAGCCGGGTTGCTGGCCGAGGCGGGCAAGCGCGTGGTCATGGTGGACCTTGACCCGCACGGCTCGATGACCAGCTATTTCGGCTACGACCCCGACAGCCTGGAACACAGCAGCTACGACCTGTTCCTGCACAAGGGCAGCGTGCCCCAGGGCTTGCCCGGCCAGTTGTTGATGCCCACCAGTCACGAAAACATTTCCCTGCTGCCGTCGAGCACCGCACTGGCGACCCTTGAGCGCCAGTCGCCGGGCCAGAGTGGCCTGGGCCTGGTGATCGCCAAGAGTCTGGCGCAATTGTGGCAAGACTTCGATTACGCGGTGATCGACAGCCCGCCGTTGCTTGGCCTGTTGATGGTCAACGCTCTGGCCGCGAGCCAGCAGTTGGTGATCCCGGTACAGACCGAGCACCTGGCCGTCAAAGGCCTGGAACGCATGGTCAACACCCTGGCGATGATCAACCGTTCGCGCAAACAGGCGCTGCCATTCACTATCGTCCCGACCCTGTTCGACCGCCGCACTCAAGCGTCCCTCGGGACTTTGCGTGTGTTGCGCGACAAGTACCCGGAAGAAATCTGGCAAGGCTACATCCCGGTGGATACTCGCCTGCGCGATGCGAGCCGCGCCGGTGTCACGCCTTCGCAATTCGACGGCAAGAGCCGCGGCGTTCTCGCCTATCGCGCACTGCTCAAGCATCTGCTGACCGCACAACTTGTCCCGGCGGTGGCCTGATGAACCCGATTCCCGCAGGAGCTGCCGCAGGCTGCGATCTTTTGATCTTGCTTTGTGACACCTTCGAATCCGCCAAAAGATCACAGCCTTCGGTAGCTCCTACGGCGGTGTTCGCATGAATCGCCCGGTAAAAACCACTTCGCGTCCGCAACTGGCGCTCCAGTCTTATCTGGACAACCTGTTGATGGAGGCGACTGAAGAGTTGCCGCAGGAAGTCGAAGCGGTGGCGCAAGTCATTGAGGTCGTTGAAGCGGTCGAGGTCGAAGCGGCGCTGGACGAGTTCCAGTTGGCCGTGCTCGAAGAACAGGCCCGTGATGCACGCCCGACGCCTGCCGTTGCGGCTCCTGTCGTTGCGCCGGTCGTTGAGAAAGCACCACTCGCTGTGATCGAGGCCCCGGCACCGATCCTCGCGCCCGTCTCGACCATCGCGCCGCTGTTGCAAGCCTTGGTCCCGCCGGTGGTCGAAGTCCACCTGCCGCCGAGCAACACGCCGCCACCGGTGGAAACCGATGGCCGGCCGTCCTGGGCCGCCGAGCCGTTCGAATGCCTGTTGTTCGACGTCGCCGGGTTGACCCTGGCCGTGCCGCTGGTGTGCCTGGGTTCGATTTATTCCCTGGCTGGCCACGAGCTGACGCCGTTGTTCGGTCAACCGGAATGGTTTCTCGGGATCCTGCCGAGCCAGGCCGGCAACCTGAAAGTGCTGGATACCGCGCGCTGGGTCATGCCGGACCGCTATCGCGATGACTTCCGCCAGGGCCTGCAATACGTTATTTCGGTGCAGGGCTACGAGTGGGGGCTGGCGGTGCATCAGGTCAGCCGCTCGTTGCGCCTGGACCCGAACGAAATCAAATGGAGAAGTCACCGAGGTCAGCGGCCATGGCTCGCCGGCACGGTGATTGAGCACATGTGTGCATTGCTGGACGTTTCCGCGCTGGCCGAGTTGATCGCCAGCGGTGGGGCAAAGCACATGGGCGGCAGCAAGCCGCTACACAAACCGACATAGCTGCCGACATAACAAGTATGCGACGGCGTTGTTGAACGCCGCCAACAGAACACACACCGCCAGAAGCGGTTTTTCGAGGGGTCAGGGTATGAGTAATCAAGCGACGAATGCAAAAGGTTCTGAAGATCCGATCCTGCAATGGGTAACCTTCAAACTGGACAATGAAACCTACGGCATCAACGTGATGCGCGTTCAGGAAGTCCTGCGTTACACCGAAATCGCCCCGGTCCCGGGTGCCCCGAGCTACGTGCTGGGCATCATCAACCTGCGCGGCAACGTGGTCACCGTGATCGACACCCGTCAGCGCTTCGGCCTGATGAACGCCGAGATCAGCGACAACACCCGTATCGTCATCATCGAAGCCGACAAACAAGTCGTCGGGATCATGGTCGACAGCGTCGCCGAAGTGGTTTACCTGCGTCAGTCGGAAATCGAGACCGCGCCGAACGTCGGTAACGAAGAATCCGCCAAGTTTATTCAGGGCGTGTGCAACAAGAACAACGAACTCCTCATCCTGGTCGAGCTGGACAAGATGATGAGCGAAGAAGAATGGTCGGATCTGGAGAACATCTGATTGATTCTTGAGGTTGCTGTCATTGTCCTGTTCCTGTTTTGGGCAGGCACGCTGGCGATGTTCCTGGCGTACATCCGCGGTCAGCGACTGATCGCGGCGCAACAGGCCGAGGGCGATGCGCTGCGCGATCAGCGCATCAAAGACCTGGCCAAGCGCGTCGACAACTACCAGAGCGGCAACGTGCGCATGGGTGAAGACCTGCACGAACTGCGCGCGGTGGTTTCACCGTTGCCGGACAAACTGGCGCAGCTGGAACAGCGCGACCCGTCGAGCCTGTCGTTTGCCCAGGCGGCTCGATTGGTGGGGATGGGCGCTACGGTTGATGAACTGACTCAGTCTTGCGGGTTGACCCAGGCTGAGGCGGAGTTGATGCGTAAGTTGCACAAGAACTGAGATCGTTCCCACGCTCTGCGTGGGAATGCCTCTTGGGACGCTCCGCGTTCCGTTTTCTAACTGTGACGCGGAGCGTCACGGGCTGCGTTACCACGCAGAGCGTGGGAACGATCAGTAGTCGTCGCCGCGATCGGTAATATCCTTCTCGACCATTGGCGCATTCGGATCCTGTCCCTCCGGAAACTTGCCCTTCAAATTCCACGCAAACGCAATAATCTCCGCAATCGTGCGGTACAACTCTTCCGGAATACTGTCCCCCAACTCCATCTTCGCCAGCAGCCGCACCAGCTCGGGGTTTTCGTAGATCGGGACTTCGCATTCGCGAGCAATCTTCAGAATGGCTTCGGCCAGTTCTTCGTCGCCCTTGGCGGTGAGGGTCGGGGCGTGGCTGCCGTCGTATTTGAGGGCGATGGCCTGGCGTGGGGCGTTGGGGTTTCTCATGCGGTTTCGTCGACCCAGCGTTGTTCGAGGCGGGTTTGCGCGCCTTGGGGAGGCGTGCCGAGGTGGCAATCCAGATCACCGACGTTCAGGCCGGATGCCAGCAAACGCTCGCGCAGGGCTGCCAGATTGCTTTCGATCAGGCTCGCGGTATACGGCCGTTCGGCCCACAACTGGCTGGACAGGCTGCCCTGGATCAATTGCGCCTGCACCTGCAACGGGCCTAGGGGCTCCATGTCGAACGCCAGCTCGACCCGCCACAGTTGCTGTTTCGGTTCGCGTTCTTCGCGGCGTTCGTTTTGCGGCTGTTTTTCCGGGGCTTCTTCGCGCTGGAACTTGACCTGCAGCGGCACGATGTCCTGCATATTGCGCATCGGGATTTCCAGCTGCCAGGTGCTCATCAGCCGGCCATCGTCGGTGACGCCGGTTTGTTCCAGGCTCGACAGTTGATGGCTTTGCAGGCGCGAAACCGCCGCAGCGGCCAGGCGCAACAAATGTTCAAGATCGCCTTCACCGTCCTGGCTCTGCAACAGCCGGTCGGGCAGCGGAAAACTGGTGGGGGACGGTTTGGCGCTGACCTGGCCGAGCATGCCCAACGCGCTACGCACAAAACTCGGCATCGCCTGGGCCAGGGTGTTGGCCGCGATGATGGCGCCGAGGTTGGTGTTGGGCGGGGTCAGTTGCGCGATCAGCTTGAGCAGGTCGGCCTTCATGTCCGGAGCCAGCGCCGGGGTCTGGCCGGTGAGCAATTTCGTTTCGAGGAACAGGCCGCTATTGACCAGCGCCAGAGCCAGGCCTTTTGGCGTGCTCAGTTGCTGCACGTCCGGCAGGCCGGCGAGCAATTTGTTCACGGCGGCTTGCAGGTCGGCGGAGGTCTCGTCGGATTGCGGCAGGTTCTGCAAGGCGCTGAGCAGACCGTCCAGGGAACCCTGGCGGCTCTGCTGGGTGGTCAGTTGCTGCGACACCGCCAACTGGTCCTGGCGATTGCTCAGCGGCAGGAACTTCAAGGTCTGCGTGTCCTGGACCAGAGCGCTGAGCAACGTGCCGATGCGCAGCGGTTGCGGGCTGTCGATGGTCAAGGTGCTGCCGCTCAGGGCGGTATTCAGCAAACTCACCAACGAGCGAAATACCGTGGGCTGCCCCGGCGTCTGCGGCAACACCTGGGAGGTCAGCACTTTGCCTTGCAGCAGGGTGCCGACCGGCAGTTGCGCGGTGTCGATGCGGGTGAGGGTGGCGACGCTGGAAGCAATCGCCTGTTGCACCGTGATTGCCAGGTTGCTGGCGGACGGCTGAGTGATCGCCAGGTTGGTGCCGGTGGGCAGCGGTTGCGTGCTGGTGGCCTGCACCGTGGTCTGGCGGCCACTGTCGAGGGTGACTTTGAGCAACAGTTGAAAAGTCTGATCCGCCTGCTTCAGCGACAGCACCTCGGCGCTGGCAGTCTGGCCGGCGCTGATCAGGCCCTCCATCGGCGTCAGCAGCTTGAGCAAGTCGCCACTGACCACCATCGGGCGCGTGGCCGTCGGTGTGGTCTGGGGGACCGGGAGGATGTTCATTTCGCCTGTCATACGCGGTCACAACCTTCGGAAAATGCGCTCTTTAGAGTAAGGCATGGCATGTATAATGCCGCCCGTCGTTCGGGGAGCGGTGAAAACATTGCAATTGTTTTGACGCAGCTCTCTAAAACCGGCCGCCAATGCATCTATGCTGCATCTCTTTAGCGGCCGCGCCACTGCCGACTTGAACCGCTGACTTGAAACGTAAAGGCCCCGTGATCTCTTGACCAGTCCAGTCCTTCAAACCGTCGACCTCGCCTGTGAGCGAGACCTTCGGCTGCTCTTCGAAAATCTCGAATTGAGACTGTCCAGTGGCGAAATGGTGCAGATCAGCGGCCCCAACGGCAGCGGCAAGACCAGTTTATTGCGTTTGTTGTCCGGGCTGATGCAACCGACCGCCGGTCACGTGTTGCTCAATGGCCAGCCGCTGAACGAGCAACGCAGCGAACTGGCGCGCAACCTGCTGTGGATCGGGCATGCCGCCGGGATCAAGGATTTGCTGACCCCGGAAGAAAACCTTAGCTGGCTCTGCGCCTTGCACCAACCGGCGAGCCACGAGGCAATCTGGCAAGCGCTGGCCGCTGTCGGGCTGCGGGGTTTCGAGGATGTGCCTTGTCACACCTTGTCCGCCGGCCAGCAACGCCGCGTGGCCCTGGCGCGTCTTTACCTCGACAGTCCGCCGCTGTGGATTCTCGACGAACCCTTCACCGCGCTCGATAAACAGGGCGTGGCGCAACTCGAAGAACACCTGGCCGGCCACTGCGAGCGGGGCGGCATGGTGATTCTGACCACCCACCACACGCTGACTCGCATGCCCGCCGGCTATCGCGACATTGATCTGGGGAACTGGGCCGTATGAGTGTTTTCGGCCTGCTGGTCGCCCGTGAAGCCCGCTTGCTGTTTCGCCGTCCGGCAGAGCTGGCCAATCCGCTGGTATTCTTCGCCATCGTGGTTTCGCTGTTCCCGCTGGCGGTCGGCCCCGAGTCTCAATTGTTGCAAACCTTGTCTCCGGGACTGGTCTGGGTGGCGGCGCTTTTATCGGTCCTGCTCTCGCTGGACGGGCTCTTCCGCAGTGATTTCGAGGACGGGTCCCTCGAGCAGTGGGTCCTTTCGCCGCACCCCCTGGCTCTTCTGGTTTTGGCCAAGGTACTGGCACACTGGGCCTTCTCCGGCCTGGCACTGGTTTTGCTCGCACCACTGCTGGCGTTGATGCTCGGTTTGCCTGCCGCTTGTCTGCCGGTGTTGCTGCTTTCGTTGTTGCTGGGTACACCGGTGCTGAGTTTGCTCGGTGCGGTGGGCGCGGCCCTGACGGTGGGATTGAAGCGTGGCGGCCTGTTACTGGCGTTGCTGATTCTGCCGCTGTACATCCCGGTGTTGATTCTCGGCAGTGGCGCCCTGCAGGCAGCCTTGCAGGGCATGCCGGCGACCGGTTATCTCTTGTGGCTTGGTAGCCTGACCGCCCTGGCGATAACCCTGACACCTTTTGCAATAGCTGCTGGCCTGAAGATCAGCGTCGGCGAATAATGAGGTCTGGTCAAAAATTGATCAGTAAAGACCCTTGGCTCTTCACAGCGAAGAGCAACCGTGATGGAAACAGTAATGAACTGGACCTGGTTTCATAAGCTCGGCTCACCCAAATGGTTTTATGGCATCAGTGGCAAACTGCTGCCGTGGCTGAGCGTCGCGGCGTTGCTGCTGATTAGCGTCGGCGTGGTCTGGGGCCTGGCCTTCGCGCCACCGGACTACCAGCAAGGCAACAGCTTTCGCATCATCTATATCCACGTTCCAGCCGCCATGCTGGCCCAGTCCTGCTACGTGATGCTGGCGGTGTGCGGCGTGGTCGGGCTGGTCTGGAAGATGAAACTGGCGGACGTCGCGCTGCAATGCGCGGCCCCGATCGGTGCCTGGATGACCGCCGTGGCGCTGGTCACCGGCGCAATCTGGGGTAAACCGACCTGGGGCTCGTGGTGGGTCTGGGATGCGCGACTTACGTCCATGCTTATTCTGCTGTTTCTGTACTTCGGTCTCATTGCGCTGGGCAACGCCATCAGCAATCGTGACAGCGCGGCCAAAGCCTGCGCGGTGCTGGCAATTGTTGGCGTGATCAATATCCCGATCATCAAATACTCGGTGGAGTGGTGGAACACCCTGCACCAGGGCGCGACGTTCACCCTCACCGAAAAACCGGCGATGCCCGCCGAGATGTGGCTGCCGCTGCTGCTGACGGTGCTGGGGTTCTACTGTTTCTTCGGTGCGGTGCTGTTGCTGCGCATGCGCCTTGAAGTGCTCAAACGCGAAGCCCGGGCGAGCTGGGTGAAAGCCGAAGTGCAGAACAGTCTGGAGGCCGTTCGATGAGTTTTGCTTCATTCGGCGACTTCCTCGCCATGGGCCATCATGCCCTGTATGTCTGGTCAGCCTATGGCATCTGCCTGGCGGTGCTGGCTTTCAACGTGGCGGCGCCGATTCTGGCCCGCAAGCGGTATCTGCAACAAGAGGCGCGTCGTTTGCGCCGGGAGAACGGCAAGTGAATCCGCTGCGCAAAAAGCGTCTTATCATCATTCTCGCGATCCTGGTCGGTGTCGGCGCCGCCGTCGGCCTGGCCCTGAGCGCCCTGCAGCAGAACATCAATCTGTTTTACACGCCGACCCAGATCGCCAATGGCGAAGCCCCGCAAGACACGCGCATCCGCGCCGGCGGCATGGTCGAGAAGGGCTCGCTGCAACGCTCCGGCGATTCCCTGGACGTGAAATTCATCGTCACCGACTTCAACAAATCCGTGACCATCAGCTATCGCGGCATCCTCCCGGACCTGTTCCGCGAAGGGCAGGGCATTGTCGCCCTGGGCAAGCTCAACGCTGAGGGCGTGGTGGTGGCCGACGAAGTGCTGGCCAAGCACGACGAGAAATACATGCCGCCCGAAGTGACCAAGGCCCTGAAAGACAGCGGTCAGTCGGCGCCTACCCAAGCCAAGGAGGGTTGATGATGACCTCTGCACTGTTTATTCCCGAATTGGGCCAGTTGGCCATGATCCTGGCGCTGTGTTTCGCGCTGGTTCAGGCCGTGGTCCCGCTAATGGGCGCCTGGCGCGGTGACCGTTTGTGGATGAGCCTCGCTCAACCGGCGGCCTGGGGTCAGTTCGCGTTTCTGGTGTTTGCGTTCGGTTGCCTGACTTACGCCTTTATGACCGACGATTTCTCGGTCGCCTATGTGGCCAGCAACTCCAACAGCGCATTGCCGTGGTACTACAAGTTCAGCGCGGTGTGGGGCGCCCACGAAGGCTCGTTGCTGCTGTGGGCCTTGATCCTCGGTGGCTGGACCTTCGCGGTGTCGGTGTTCTCCCGGCAGTTGCCGCAAGTCATGCTCGCCCGCGTCCTCGCGGTGATGGGCATGATCAGCACCGGTTTCCTGATGTTCCTGATCCTGACCTCGAACCCGTTCGCGCGGATCCTGCCGCAGATTCCGGCGGACGGTCGTGACCTCAATCCATTGCTGCAAGACATCGGCCTGATCGTGCATCCGCCGATGCTGTACATGGGTTATGTCGGTTTCTCCGTGGCTTTCGCCTTTGCCATCGCCGCGTTGCTGGGCGGCCGACTGGATGCCGCGTGGGCGCGCTGGTCCCGTCCGTGGACCATCGTCGCCTGGGCTTTCCTCGGTATTGGCATCACGCTCGGCTCGTGGTGGGCCTATTACGAACTCGGCTGGGGCGGCTGGTGGTTCTGGGACCCGGTGGAAAACGCCTCGTTCATGCCTTGGCTGGTCGGCACGGCGCTGATTCATTCCTTGGCCGTTACGGAAAAACGTGGCGTGTTCAAGAGCTGGACCGTGTTGCTGGCCATCGCGGCGTTCTCGTTGAGCCTGCTCGGGACTTTCCTGGTGCGTTCCGGCGTGCTGACCTCGGTGCACGCTTTTGCGTCCGATCCTGAGCGCGGTGTGTTCATCCTGATCTTCCTGCTGTTTGTGGTGGGCGGTTCGCTGACATTGTTCGCGCTGCGTGCGCCAGTGGTGAAAAGTCATGTCGGCTTCAACCTCTGGTCCCGGGAAACCCTGCTGCTGGGTAACAACCTGGTGCTGGTGGTGGCGGCGTCGATGATCCTGCTGGGCACCCTGTATCCGCTGATCCTCGATGCAATGACCGGCGCCAAGTTGTCCGTCGGCCCGCCGTACTTCAACGCGCTGTTCATTCCGTTGATGGCCTTGCTGATGGTAGTGATGGCAGTCGGCATGCTGGTGCGCTGGAAAGACACGCCGGTGAAATGGCTGGTGGGCATGCTGACCCCGGTCCTGCTCGGCAGCGCCGCGCTGGCCGTGGTGGCTGGCGTTGCCTACGGCGATTTCAACTGGGCGGTGATCGCGACGTTCATGCTCGCCGCGTGGGTATTGCTGGCCGGCGTGCGCGACATCCTCGACAAGACCCGCCACAAAGGCCTGATCAAAGGCTTGCCGACGCTGACCCGCAGTTACTGGGGCATGCAGGTCGCTCACCTCGGCATCGCCGTGTGCGCCCTCGGGGTCGTGCTGTCGAGCCAGAACAGTGCCGAGCGCGACTTGCGCCTGGCACCGGGCGAGTCCATGGACCTGGCCGGTTATCACTTCGTCTTCGAAGGCGCCAAGCACTTCGAAGGGCCGAACTTCACGTCCGACAAGGGCACCGTGCGGGTCATCCGCGACGGCCAGGAAGTCAGCGTGCTGCACCCGGAAAAACGCCTCTACACCGTGCAGAACTCGGTGATGACCGAAGCCGGGATCGACGCCGGCTTCACCCGTGACCTCTACGTCGCCCTCGGCGAACCGCTGGGCGATGGCGCCTGGGCCGTGCGCGTACACGTCAAACCGTTCGTGCGCTGGATCTGGTTCGGCGGCTTGCTCACCGGTTTGGGCGGGTTGCTGGCGGCGCTGGATCGGCGTTATCGGGTCAAGGTGAAAAGCCGCGTGCGTGAAGCGCTCGGCATGACGGGAGCCACTGCATGAGACGTTGGTTGATGCTGTTGCCACTGGCGATTTTTCTGGTGGTGGCTGTTTTCCTTTATCGCGGGTTGTACCTCGACCCGGCCGAGTTGCCTTCGGCGATGATCAACAAGCCGTTCCCGGAGTTTTCCCTGCCAGCGGTGCAGGGCGACAAGACATTGACCCGCGCTGACATCGTTGGTAAACCGGCGCTGGTCAACGTCTGGGGTACCTGGTGCATTTCCTGCCGGGTCGAGCATCCGGTGCTGAACAAACTGGCGGAGAAGGGCGTGGTGATCTACGGCATCAACTACAAGGACGTCAACGCCGACGCCTTGAAGTGGCTGGTGGAATTCCATAACCCGTATCAACTGGATATCCGCGACGACGAAGGCACTTTGGGCCTGAACCTCGGCGTGTATGGCGCGCCGGAAACCTTCTTCATCGACGCCAAGGGCATCATCCGCGACAAGTACGTCGGCGTGATCGACGAGCAGGTCTGGCGCGAAAAACTGGCGGCCAAGTATCAGGCGCTGGTTGATGAGGCCAAGCCATGAAGCGCTGGATCGCCGCCGCTGTATTGGGCTTGAGCATGGCCGGCGTGGCACACGCGGCCATCGACACCTATGAGTTCGCCAAAGAAGGCGATCGTGAGCGTTTCCGCGAGCTCACCAAAGAGCTGCGTTGCCCCAAGTGTCAGAATCAGGACATTGCCGATTCCAACGCACCGATTGCCGCCGACCTGCGCAAAGAGATTTTCCGCATGCTCGGCGAGGGCAAGGACAACCAGCAGATCATCGATTTCATGGTGGATCGCTACGGTGATTTTGTCCGCTACAAACCCGCTCTGAACGCCAAGACTGCCTTGCTCTGGTTCGGCCCCGCCGGCCTGTTGCTGGGCGGCTTCGTGGTTATCGCCGTGATCGTCCGCCGTCGTCGCGTGCAACGCGCTGACACCCCGGACACGCTTTCTGCCGAGGAGCGTGAGCGCCTCGACCACCTGTTGGAAAAAAACCAAGAATGATTGATTTCTGGCTCGCTGCAGGTCTGCTACTTCTGGTTGCCCTGAGTTTTTTGTTGATCCCGGTTTTGCGCGTTCGTCGCGCTCAACTTGAAGAGGATCGTACTGCCCTGAATGTCGCGCTGTATCAAGAGCGCGTGGCTGAGTTGCAGACTCAGCAGGAAGAGGGCGTGCTCGACGCTGCGCAAATGGACAGCGGTCGTGCCGAAGCGGCGCGTGAGTTGCTGGCCGACACCGAAGGCGTTGCCGCGCCGCGTGTGTCTCGCCTCGGTAAATCGTTGCCGTTGCTGGCGGCGATCCTGGTGCCGGTGTTGGGCCTTGGCCTGTACCTGCATTTCGGTGCCCGCGACAAGGTCGAGCTGACCCGGGAATTCTCCCAGGCGCCGCAGTCGATGGAAGAAATGACCCGTCGCCTGGAGCGCGCGGTCGCGGCCCAGCCGGATTCGGCAGAAGGCTTGTACTTCCTCGGTCGTACCTACATGGCTCAGGATCGTCCGGCCGACGCGGCGAAGATTTTCGAGCGCACGGTGAACCTTGCCGGTCGCCAACCGGAACTGCTCGGCCAATGGGCGCAGGCCCAGTACTTCGCCGATGGCAAGAAATGGTCGGACAAGATCCAGGCCCTGACCGACGAAGCGCTGAAAGCCGATCCGAAAGAAGTCACCAGCCTGGGCCTGCTCGGCATCGCCGCGTTTGAAGCCCAGCGCTATCAGGATGCCATCGACTATTGGAATCGCCTGCTGGCGCAACTGCCGCCGGACGACAATTCCCGTGGCGCGCTGCAAGGCGGGATCGCCCGGGCCACCGAGAAACTTGAAGCCAACGGCGGCAAAGTTGTGCAGGCGCCGGTCACCAAAGGCGCGTTGCTCAAGGTCCGTGTGGACCTCGCGGCCGACTTGAAAGCCAAGGTGCAACCGGGCGACAGCGTGTTCATCTTCGCCCGCGCCACCTCCGGACCACCGGCACCACTGGCCGCCAAACGCCTGACCGTGGCTGACCTGCCAGCGACCGTCGAACTGGGCGATGCCGACGCAATGATGCCGCAGTTGAAACTGTCGAACTTCCCTGAAGTCCAACTGGTTGCGCGCATCTCCCGCGCCGGCCAACCGACGGCCGGCGAGTGGATCGGTCGCAGCCAGCCCCTGGCCAGCAGCACCACCGCGCAGCAGCAAGTGACCATCGACAGCCCGGATAAATAACAGGAAGCGCCCACATGACCGCCATCGCTCGTATCACCCTGCTCAGTCTCGTCCTGGGGTTAAGCGCTTGTGCGGTCCAACGGCCACCGCAACAGACCCTGCCGCCGATCCCGCCGTCGCAACCCAGCCCGACGCCGTCCCCGACGCCAACGCCGAGCAAGCCAAGCATCCCGGCCAAACCCGCCAAGCCGCTGCCCCGCACCTCCGCCAGCTTCGCCCCGCCACCGGGGGGCAACAGCCACTGGGATGCGAAGATGGGCGTATACGTCCTCGACGACCAACCCAACACCTTCTACCGCCAGCGCACCTACTACCGCTGGAACAACGGCTGGAGCCGCTCCATCAGCCCGAACGGCCCGTGGGAAGACACCGACATCCATGGCGTGCCGGGTGGGTTGGGCAGGCAGTTTGGGGAGTGAATAAGAACGGCGATCTTCGGATCGCCGTTTTGCTGTCTGGAATATGAAAAGATCGCAGCCATCGCCAGCTCCTACCGGACCGCGTATGACGACCATTCACCGGTGTACTCGGTCCCGTAGGAGCTGGCGAAGCCTGCGATCTTTTGATTTTGATTCAGCGCACTGAGACATCAAAGGATGGTGCGGTAATTGGTCAGTGCCTCGACTGACCGAGCCAAGCCTTGTCGTGACAGCAGATCGAGATAGGAACTGACATCCATCGGCGGCATTTTCAGTTGTTTGCGTTGCCGTTGAGCCGCAGCGACAACGGCTGCCGGGTCCAGATCAAATAGATTGTCGACGAACTCGTCAGGATGCTGCGCCTCCACACCTAAAGGCTCCAGCAATGCACACGGAAAGTCTTTCTGATTAAAGGTCACGATGACGCTGGCGTTGCAGCGAATGGCCGCTGCCAACACATGACGGTCATTCATGTCCGGCAGCGTTAACCCTTCAACAAGGTTTTCGTAACCCGTGACGCAAGCGTCGGGGATGGCCAGATCCATCAACTCGGAGGTTCGATCCAGTTGTTCCGTGGTCAGGTCCGGGCTGTTCTTCAACAGATTTCGTTTCCATTCGTTGTGTATCTCCATTGACCACCGCGCCCGGAAACGTCCTGAGAGCGCGAGCCACATCAGGAAATCTCTCAAAGGGGCGGGGTACAAAACACATGCGTCATATACAGCGGTAAACGGGGAGTGCCTCACTCGTATCCTGTCCTTAACGCTTGTGCTTGCTCGGCGAGAAGCGTCATTGCTTGCTCGCTGGCGGTGTCGCGCCGGTTTTTATATTCCATCAAATCGGCAAAGCGCACACGTCGGTGCTTGCCTGTTTTGTGGTAGGACAACTCGCCGGATTCCAGCAGTTTGATGAGGTGCGGACGTGAGACATTGAGCAGGTCCGCCGCTTCCTGGGTCGTCAGTTCCGCGTGGACCGGGACGACTTTGACGGCGTTGCCTTCGGCCAATGCGGCCAGGATGTCGACCAGTAATCGCAGGGCTGAAGTCGGTAGCTCGACGTTGTGAGCTTCATTTTGCTCATCGAAAATCTGGATGCGCTGGGTTTCGAATTGAGTCGCGAGATAGGCAGTGAGGGCGCGCTGGCCTTCGATGGCGGCCTGAACCTCGCGGGCCATGGGCAGGTTGATCGGTGGATGAATGACTAAGGACATGACGGTTTCCAACATTCTGAGTAGCGATGCTGGAAAGGCTATTCGAATCAAACGAAAATCGCAATAAACGAAAATCGCGCTTGTTTAAGACTCTTTTGCCAGCAATGCCTGAACGTAATCCACAAACGCCCGCGCCTTCGCACTCGCCATTCTTCCCGTCGGAAACACCGCCCACAGGTCCTGATTCGGCAAGGTCCAATCGCTCATCACCTCCACCACCGCGCCACTGGCCAGTTCCGGCGCGAACATCCACTCGGACGCCATGGTCAGGCCCAGATGAGCCAATACCGATTCCCGCAGGCCTTCGGCGGCGTTGACGCGGATACGGCCGCTGATGATCACCGGGTGTTCTTCGCTACCTTTTTTGAACGGCCAATTTGCACCGCCACCCAGGCTATAAACAACGGCTTGATGTTTAGTCAGGTCGGCAGGGCAGGCCGGTTCACCGTGTTTTTCGAAGTATTGCGGCGTGCCCAAGACCACACGCCGGCATTCGGCGATCTTGCGAGCGGTGAGGCCGGAGTCGCTCAGGGCACCCATGCGCAGGGCCACGTCGACGCCTTCTTCCACCAGATTGATATTGCGATCGTCGAGCATCAAGTCGATGTTCAGTTCAGGGTTCTGCTCAAGAAACGGCCCCAGGTGCGGAACGATGTGCTGGCGGCCGAAGGTCACGGCGGCGCAGATCCGCAGGTTGCCGGTCAGCCCGCTGGCGGCACCGCGCGCCGCATTGTCGGCCTCGTTGGCTTCTTCGATGGCGCGCTTGGCCCGGTCGAAAAAGGCCAGCCCGGCTTCAGTCGGCGTCAGGCCTCGGGTCGAGCGCAACAGCAGGCGCACTGACAGTCGCGTTTCCAGCTGCGCGATGGTTTTCGACACGGCGGGTTGACCAATATTCAGGCGCCGGGCCGCCGCGGAAAACGAGCCGGTTTCCACCACGTAGACGAAGGTTTCCAATTGCGGCGAGGCGGTCCATCCAAAGTCCTTGTGCGAATGTGATGACTTGTGGAGATCCAGGGTGGGAGCGGGCTTGCTCGCGAAAGCGGTGTGTCAGTCGATATCAATGTTGCTGACACATCGCCTTCGCGAGCAAGCCCGCTCCCACACTGGATTTGTGGGGATTCAAACTTGTCAGAACGCCGCTTTACCCACCGAAGCACCACCATCGACAAACAGCGTTTGCCCGGTGATAAATCCGCTCTGCTCGGACAACAGAAAGACAATCGCCGCCGCAATTTCTTCCGGTTGGCCCAACCGCCCCATAGGCACGCCAGCCAGATAACGCGCCTCGCCTTCACTGCCAATCGGGTTGTTCGCGCGGAACAGTTCTGTCTCCGTCGGGCCGGGCGCCACGGCGTTGACCGTGATCCCGGTTTGCGCCAGTTCCAGCGCCCAGGATCGGGTGAAGCTGACCAGCGCCGCTTTCGCCGCCGCGTACGCGGTGCGCTGGGTGATCCCGAGCACCGTCAGGCTGGAAATGTTCACCACCCGACCCCAGCCCTTGGCGCGCATGTTCGGCAGCAACGCCTGGGTCGCTTGCAGGGCGGAGTGCAGGTTGACCCGCATCACATCGTCAAAGGTATCGAGGTCGATTTCCCCCAACACCTGCGGACGGACCAGGCCGACGTTGTTCACCAGCCCATCGAACTCATACGTGCTGGCAAGATCCGCCAATACTTCCTGGGTCAGCGCGCGGTCGCTCAGATCCAGTGGAAACAATGTGCCGGGGAACGTCAAGTCGGGTGTCCGGGCAATGCCGACCACGCGATGACCGGCTCGGTCCAGGTGCTCGGCCACGGCACGGCCAATACCTTTGCTGGCGCCGGTGATGAGAAATGTACGTCGGGTCATGACAACTCCTATCAGGATGTGCCGCGGGTAACGCGGCACTTGATCGGTTCAGCCGCAAAGCGCATCCAGCATCGCTTCAGGCTCTGGTCGCTGAGTGTAATCCGGGTTGACCTCGGCGTAACGGATCACGCCATCCCGGCCGATCACATAACGCGCCGGCATCGGCAGGGTCCAGGACGGATCATCGTTGAAGGCAGGCAAGTCGTTGCGCAGGTTCTTGTACAACTCGATCAGGTAATCCGGCAACTCGAAGCGCAGCCCGAACGCGTGCGCCACGTCGTTATGAGTGTCGCTCAGGATCGCAAACTCCAACCCGTTGGTGCGCACCGATTTGCGGCTGTTGGCGGCGATCTGTGGCGAGATCGCTACGAGGCTGGCGCCGGCCTCTTGCAACGTCGGCAGGAACGCCTGCAGAGCTTGCAGCTCCATGTTGCAGTACGGGCACCAGACGCCGCGATAGAACGTCAGCACCAACGGACCCTTGGCCAGCAAATCGGCGGAGGACACGGGATTGCCGTCGGGATCCTTGAGCGTGAACAACGGCGCCTTGTCCCCGACCTTCAAGGCCTTGTTCACCGCGCCGGACGCGATCAGCTCGGCGGTGGCACGCTCCATGATCGGATGGATTTCGGCCGGGGCGTTGTAGGGCGGTTTACCGGCCTTGAAATCGGCTTTGAAGGCGTCGAGTTTTGCTTGCAGGGTCATGATCGTAATCCTTGAAGAGGAAGCCGGTTGGCTGGGATCAATGGTGACCTTGGGCGGGTGAGCGGGGGAACGTGGGTGGGGGGCATAGGATTCATTCTTTGGGGGAATACCGTGCTCTCCAATCACACTCTGTAAAACAACCGAACGTCGTGCTTCCAGTTTTTGTGCTTGAGTAAAGATAACTCTAGAGTTACTTTTATTTAGGCCGGAGCAAGGAGGCTGGTGTTGCAAAGCAGGCTATTGATCAAGGAGCTGGAGGAGGCGGGCTGGACACTGGATCGGATTACCGGCAGTCATCACATCTTCACTCACCGTTACAACCCATACACGATTCCCGTTCCGCATCCGAAAAAGGATTTACCGATCGGGACGGTTAAAAGCATCAGGAGGCGAGCCGGGCTGTATTGCCCGCCAGCCAGTTACATAGGAGATCCATAATGCAGTATCCCATCTGTATCGAGTGGGGCGACGAGAACACCGCCATCGGTATTCAGATCCCCGATATTCCAGGCGCAGTCACTGCCGGGGATACGTTTGAAGATGCCTATAACGCGGCGATCGAGATTGCTCACATCATGCTGCAGGAGATTGCGGCTGACGGGGAGCCGATTCCGATGCCTACTTCAGCGGTTGCACATCGCGGCAATCCCGAGTTTGCCGACATGGGCTGGGGAATGCTGGAATTGGATATTGCGCCGTACATGGGCAAAACCGAGAAGGTCAATGTGACGCTGCCCGGCTATGTCATTCAGCGCATTGACCGTTATGTACGGGAGCATAACGTCAAAAGCCGCTCCTCCTTTCTGGCGGATGCGGCGATGGAAAAGTTGGTTCGTCACTGAGAGCTGACAGTCACATCGTATTCGCAGGCAAGCCCAACCCTTGTAGGAGCAAGGCTTGCCCGCGAAGCTTTTAGCGATTTATGCCGTAGCCAGGGAAGGTTGTTTTGACACACTCAAAAACCGCACCAACGCCAACAACGGAAACGCACTTCCCACGATCACGATCCACAACCAGCCGCCATGCTCATACACTGCACTGGCCACCGAGGAACCGAACGCGCCGCCGATGAAGATGCTGGTCATGTACAGCGCGTTCAAACGGCTGCGGCTTTTGGCGTCGAGGGCGTAGACCGCGCGTTGGCCGAGGACCATGTTCATCTGCACGCAGAAGTCGAGGACCACGCCGGTGACGGCCAGGCCGATGACGCTGTAGACCGGATGGATGAACGCCGGCAGGAAGCTAAGGCTGGCGAACACCAGGGCCAGCAGTGAGGCGATGCGGGTGTGGCCGGCATCGGCCAGGCGTCCGGCAATCGGGGCGGCGATGGCACCGATGGCGCCGACCAGGGCGAAGATCGCGATCTGGGTTTGGCTCAGGCCATGATTGCGCGCCAGCTCCAGCGGCACGGCGGTCCAGAACAGGCTGAAGGTGGCGAACATGCAGCCTTGGTAAAACGCCCGTTGACGCAACACCGGTTGTTTCCGCAGCAAGGTCCACAGGGAACCGAGCAACTGACCATAAGACGCACTGTGATCAGGCTGGCGCTTGGGAATGGTCAAGGCCAGTACGATGCTGATCGCTGCCATCAACGCCGCCGCAATGATGAACATCGCCCGCCAGCCAAAGTGGTCAGCCACCACGCTGGACACCGGCCGCGCGAGCAGAATCCCCAGCAGCAAACCGCCCATGATCCCGCCGACCACCCGGCCGCGGGATTCTTCCGGCGCCAGATGCGCGGCCAAGGGAATGAGGATCTGCACCGACACCGAACTGAACCCCACCAGCAACGAGATCAGCAGAAACACATTTGGCTGATCGGTAAACGCCGCACCCAACAGGCTGGCAATTGCCACCAGCGTGGTGATGATCATCAGCTTGCGGTTTTCCAGCAGGTCACCCAGCGGCACCAGGAAAAACAGGCCCAACGCATAACCAATCTGGGTCAGCGATACGATAAAACTGGCCATGGTGCTGGTCAGGCCGATGTCCGGCGCGATCAAACCAATGATCGGTTGGGCGTAATAAATGTTGGCAACGATGGCGCCGCAGCAGAAGGCGAACAGCAGCACCATGCCTCGGGTCATTGTCGTGGCGCCGTGGGGCACCTGGGTCGCTGGATTCATAACGTGTCTCACTGAGCAAAGAGGATGCGCGCAGGCTAATGGGCTGACCGGAACGGCGGAAGAGAGGCTGGAGTGATAGTAATCATTCCATTGCGGAATGAGTGACGGACGTGCGTGATGTCCCCCGATGAACCTGGCGTCAAAACATTGAGGTCAGATGATACATTCACTTACATCTTGTTCGATAGCGTGCTTATGTTCTCTCTTCACGTTTCATAACAGGAAGGCACTTCCATGAATGCGATGTTTCGTCACCTGATTCGCGGTGCGTCAGTGGTTACCTTGATCAGCTTGTTCACGGCGGGCGCCGCCCAGGCTGCCGAAGCGCCGGGCACGCGCATTGGCGTGCGCGGCGAGATCACCGGCGTCAGCGCCGACAGCTTGAAAGTCCACGTCAACAGCGGCGAAAACGTGGTCATCAAACTGAGCGATGACACCAAGGTCCGCGCCGTCACGCTGGCCAATATCGAAGACATCAAACCCGGCAGCTACATCGGCTCGGCGGCCATTCCCCAGGATGACGGCACCCTCAAGGCGTTGGAAGTCCACGTCTTCCCGCCGGAACTGGCCGGCAGCGGCGATGGCCATCGGCCTTTCGACCTGGCCAAGGGCAGCAGCATGACCAATGGCAGCGTCGGTGATCTGGTGGTCAGCAATGGCCGCACATTGACCGTCAACTACAAGGGCGGGCAGCAGAAAATCCTGGTGCCGGAAGACGTGCCGATCGTCAACCTGATGCCGGGGGATCGCAGCTTGCTCAAGGTCGGGGTGAAGATCGTGACGTTCGTGACCCAGAGTGCGGACGGGACGCTGACGGCGCAGTCGATTTCAGCGGGCAAGGACGGCGTGACACCGCCGATGTAAGCGCCGAGTCACAATCCCCCCTGTGGGAGCGGGCTTGCTCGCGAATGCGGTGAGTCAGTCAATATCAATGTTTCTGACACACCGCATTCGCGAGCAAGCCCGCTCCCACAGGGGATCTTCAGTGAATATAAGTCTTCTGTTCGGGCACAAAAAAGGCGACCTCCGCAGGTCGCCTTTTTCATGGCTGCTTAGCTGTTACTGCGCATAAATCTGATCAAAAACCCCACCATCATTGAAGTGGGTTTTCTGCACCGTGCGCCAGTCACCGAAGGTCTTCTCTACCGAGAGGAAATCAACTTTCGGGAAACGATCGGTGTATTTGGCCAACACCGCCGGGTCCCGTGGACGCAGGTAATTCGCCGCGGCAATTTCCTGACCTTCCGGCGACCACAGGTATTTCAGGTATTCGTCAGCAGCGGCGCGGGTGCCTTTTTTGTCGACGACTTTATCGACCACGGACACCGGCGGCTCGGCTTCAGCCGAAACACTCGGGTAGATCACTTCAAACTGATCGCGACCAAACTCCCGGGCAATCATTTCCGCTTCGTTTTCGAAGGTCACCAGCACGTCGCCGATCTGGTTGGTCATGAACGTCGTGGTGGCTGCACGGCCGCCGGTGTCCAGCACTGGCGCTTGTTTGAACAGTTTGCCGACGAAGGCTTTGGCCTTGTTTTCGTCGCCACCATTCTTCAGCACGTAGCCCCAGGCCGAGAGGTAGGTGTAGCGGCCGTTACCCGAGGTTTTCGGGTTGGGCACGATCACCTGGACGCCGTCCTTGAGCAGGTCGGGCCAGTCTTTGAGGGCTTTCGGGTTGCCTTTGCGCACGATGAATACGGTGGCGGAGGTGAACGGCGCGCTGTTGTTCGGCAGACGGGTCACCCAGTTGTCCGGGACCAGTTTGCCGTTGTCCGCCAGGGCGTTGATGTCGGTGGCCATGTTCATGGTGATGACGTCAGCCGGCAGGCCGTCGATCACGGAACGCGCCTGTTTGCTGGAGCCGCCGAAAGACATTTGCAGCGTGATGTTTTCGTTGTGCTCGGCTTGCCAGTGCTTCTGGAACGCAGTGTTGTAGTCCTTGTAGAAATCTCGCATCACGTCGTAGGAAACGTTAAGCAGGGTCGGTGCGGCCTGAGCAACGCTGGTCAGTGCCAGGCCAGCGGCCAGAAGTGAGGCGCCAAAGAGTTTTTTCACTGCGCATTCCTTGTTGAAAATGGTGTTTTTATTAAAAGTGAGGCAATTTGCCAGCGACTATAGCCGGGCTCGCATAGTCCTTTAAAGATTAAAAAGCACTTTGCTTATTCCAGTTTCTTAAACAACGCATTGCCACATCGCGAGCAAAATGCCGCGCCATGCTCGTGGCTGTTTTTCTTGCACACCGGGCAGTCGTGCTGCAGTTGTTCGCCGCGCATGGCGTTGGCCAGTTCGGCGGTGAAAATCCCGGTCGGCACGGCGATGATCGAGTAACCGGTGATCATCACCAAGGACGAAATCACCTGGCCCAATGGCGTCTTCGGCACGATGTCGCCGAAGCCTACGGTGGTCAGCGTCACGATAGCCCAATAGATGCCTTTGGGAATGCTGGTGAAGCCGTGTTCCGGGCCTTCGATCACGTACATCAAGGTGCCGAACACCGTCACCAGGGTGCAGACGCTGACCAGGAACACCACGATTTTCTGCTTGCTGCCGCGCAGCGCCGACATCAAATAGTTGGCTTGCTTGAGGTACGGACTGAGCTTGAGCACGCGGAAAATCCGCAGCATCCGGATGATCCGGATAATCAGCAAGTACTGCGCATCGGCGTAATACAACGCGAGGATGCCGGGCACGATCGCCAGCAAATCCACCAGCCCGTAAAAGCTGAACGCGTAGCGCAACGGCTTGGGCGAGCAGTACAGGCGCAAGCCATATTCAATCGCGAAGATAACGGTGAAGCCCCACTCGATGTACGCCAGCACGTTGGCGTAGTTCTTGTGGATCGAGTCGATGCTGTCGAGCATCACGATGATGATGCTGGCAAGGATGATCAACAGCAGGATGCCGTCGAAGCGACGTCCCGCCTTGGTGTCGCTTTGGAAAACCATGACGTAAAGCTCTTCACGCCAGTTTTTGCTGCTGTCCATGGATACCGCCTGAACCGAGAATCAGCGAAGCCTAGGTTGATTCTCCCCAGGAGCGCAAGGCTCACGGGCGACTGTGGCGTTGCCGAGCTTTTGAGTGGCGGCGCGGACCAGCCAGCAGGCGAGGATGAACGGCGCGGTCAGCGTGGGCAGACCGATGGCGGCAAACACCGGCGTCAGCAACAGTGCTGACCCAATGCCGAGCAACGGCAGCCATGGCCGCTCGCGCTGCGAGCTGAAGGCGAGGGCGGCGAGTACGGCGTTGTAGCTGCCGAGCCCCAGCAATGCGCTGTAGAAATCGTGGTGCAGCAGGCTCCAGGCCATGCCCGCGACGGAGGCGAACAACGCCCAGCAGAAGGCTCGACGATCAGCGATCAGCAAACCGGCGGCAATCATCGCGCCGGCCAGTGGATGCCCCAGGAACATCACTTGACCGAGACCTTTGAGCGGGGCCGCGAGCATGTTCAGCGCGTTGATTTCGATCAGATGCGCCGTGGTCGACGGTGTGGCGAAGCACAGCAGCAACCAGCTCATTCCCACAAAGGGTGTGGTGTAGGCGGGCAGATATTGGCTGAGCCGCGCGCGTTTGAGCCACTGTTGAGTCAGCATGGCGCTCAGGCCACCGCAGGCGATGATCATCAGAGGCAACAGGGCGGACCACGGGAAATACAGGCTCAGCAGCAGGCCAAGCAAAACGCCGTTATAGCTGAACAGTCCGGCCTGGCGATCAGCCTTGGCATAGCCGCGGCGTTGCGCGGTGAGCAACCCGGCGACCCCGCCCAGCAGCGCACCGCCGAGCAGGGCCGGCGCGGTAAAAAGAATCGCCAACAGGCACAGCAGACCGCACAGCGGATGGCGCTGGAGGAAGATCTGACTGAAACCGTTGAGCAGGGCAGTGGCCCAGTCGGGGCAGTGGGTGTTGAAGTGGTTGGCAGGCATGATGAAGTCTGTGGTGTTTCAGTTGAACCGAGTCGCCTGTTTCGCGAGCAAGCCCGCTCCCACACTGAATCTTTGTTCAGTCATTGGATTGTGTGAACAACACAAAACCAATGTGGGAGCGGGCTTGCTCGCGAAGAGGCCGGTGCAGACGCTAAATCAACGTCTCGATACGCAGTGAGTTAGTCGACCCCGGCTGCCCAAACGGCACACCCGCAGTGATCAACAACGTATCGCCGCGCTGCGCCATACCCTGCGCCTGGGCAATCTCCAGCGCCGTCGAGCACACTTCATCCACTTGCCGCAGCCGATCATTCACCACCGAATGCACGCCCCACGCCACGGTCAAGCGGCGGGCGGTTTGCAGGTTCGGCGTCAGGTTCAGGATCGGCACCGTTGGCCGTTCCCGCGCCGCACGCAAACTCGAAGTGCCGGATTCGCTGTAATTCACCAGCACCGCCACCGGCAGCACGTTGCTGATGCGGCGAATTGCACAGCTGATCGCATCGGAAACCGTGGCTTCAGCCTTCGGCCGGCTCACGTCCAGTTGCGTCTGATAATCCGGACCGTTCTCCACCTGGCGAATAATCTTGCTCATCATCTGCACGGCTTCCAGCGGGTATTCGCCGGACGCGGTTTCCGCCGACAGCATCACGGCGTCCGCACCTTCGGCCACGGCGTTGGCAACGTCAGTCACCTCGGCGCGGGTCGGAGCCGGGGAGAAGCGCATCGATTCCAGCATCTGCGTCGCCACCACCACCGGCTTACCGAGTTCGCGGCAAACGGTGATGATGTTTTTCTGGATCTGCGGCACGCTTTCGGCTGGTACTTCCACGCCAAGATCACCGCGAGCGACCATGATCGCGTCGCTCAACTCAGCGATCTCTCGCAGTTGCGTAACCGCTGACGGCTTCTCGATCTTCGCCATCAAAAACGCCTTGTCGCCGATCAGCGCGCGGGCCTCGCGGATGTCTTCCGGACGCTGCACAAACGACAGCGCGACCCAGTCCACGCCCAGCTCCAGACCGAAGCTCAAATCCCGACGATCCTTGGCGGTCAATGGGCTCAGGTCGAGCACCGCTTGCGGCACGTTCACGCCTTTACGATCTGACAATTCGCCGCCATTCAACACTGTGGTGTCGATCGCGTCGGCGTACTTGGTGATTACCCGCAGGCGCAACTTGCCGTCGTCCAGCAGCAGGTCCATCCCCGGCTCGAGGGCGGCGATGATTTCCGGGTGCGGCAGGTTGACCCGGCGCTCATCCCCCGGCGTCGGGTCGAGGTCCAGGCGCAGGGCCTGGCCGCGATGCAATTGCACCTTGCCGTCGGCGAACTTGCCGACTCGCAGTTTCGGGCCTTGCAGGTCCATCAGGATCCCGAGCGGGTAATTCAACTGGCGCTCGACTTCACGAATCCACTGATAACGCTGGGCATGGTCGGCGTGATCGCCGTGGCTGAAATTCAGGCGGAAGATGTTGACCCCGGCCTCGACCAACTCGCGGATGTCATCGATCCCGTCGGTAGCCGGGCCGAGGGTGGCGAGGATTTTGACCTTTTTATCAGGCGTCATTTTTTGTGCTCTCGAGGATCAGGATGGCGCGGAAGTCGTTGACGTTGGTGCGGGTCGGCTCGGTGACGATCAGCGCGTCGAGCGCTTCGAAATAGCCGTAGCCATTGTTGTTGTCCAGCTCGTCGCTGGCGCTCAGACCGAGGGCGGCGGCGCGGGCATAGCTGTCCGGGGTCATGATCGCGCCGGCGTTGTCTTCGGAGCCGTCGATGCCATCGGTGTCGCCGGCCAGGGCGTAGACGCCGGGCAGGCCTTTGAGGCTGTCGGTCAGGCTCAGCAGGAACTCGGCGTTACGCCCGCCGCGCCCATTGCCGCGCACGGTGACTGTGGTTTCGCCGCCGGACAGAATCACGCACGGCGCCGCCAATGGCTGGCCATGCAACACGATTTGCCGGGCGATGCCGGCGTGGACCTTCGCCACTTCCCGGGATTCGCCTTCCAGGTCGCCGAGGATCAGCGGACTGAAACCGGCCTGACGGCATTTCACCGCCGCCGCTTCCAGGGATTGCTGCGGGCGGGCGATCAATTGGAAATGACTGCGGGCCAGGCTCGGATCGCCGGGTTTGACGGTTTCCGATTCGGGGCTTTGCAGCCAGGTGCGCACCGAGGCCGGGACTTCGATGCTGTAGCGCTTTAGGATCGCCAGGGCTTCGGCGGACGTGCTCGGATCGGCCACGGTCGGGCCGGAAGCGATGACGGTCGCGAGGTCACCCGGCACATCGGAAATCGCGTAGGTATAAACAGTCGCCGGCCAGCAGGCTTTGCCGAGACGGCCGCCCTTGATCGCCGAGAGGTGCTTGCGCACGCAGTTCATCTCGCCGATGGTTGCGCCGGATTTGAGCAGGGCTTTGTTGATCGATTGCTTGTCGGCGAGGGTGATGCCTTCGGCTGGAAGGGCGAGCAGCGCCGAGCCACCGCCGGAGAGCAGGAAGATCACGCGGTCGTCTTCGGTCAGGTTGCTGACCAGTTCCAGCACCCGTTTCGCGACGGCCAAACCGGCCGCGTCAGGTACAGGATGCGCGGCTTCGACCACTTCGATTTTTTCGCACGGGGCGCCGTGGCCGTAGCGGGTGACCACCAGGCCGGAGACTTCGCCCTGCCAGCAGCGCTCGACCACTTGGGCCATGGCCGCTGCGGCTTTACCGGCGCCGATCACGATCACGCGACCGCTGCGATCTTTCGGCAGATGGGCTTCGAGGACTTGCTGCGGATGAGCCGCGTCGATGGCTGTGGCAAACAGCTCGCGCAGCAGGTGTTGCGGATCGACCGACATGGCGGGCTCCCAATCTTATTGTTCTTGGAATGGTGCTAATGATCGTTCCCACGCTCCGCGTGGGAATGCCTCAATGGACGCTCCGCGTCCGCCTCGGCAGGGACGCGGAGCGTCCCAAGATGCATTCCCACGCAGAGCGTGGGAACGATCAATATCGAGCAGGGCTTACTTGTTGTTATCGCGAATCGAGAAATTCGCCATGTGTTCCAGGCCCTTGATCAGCGCCGAGTGGTCCCAGTTGCTGCCGCCAATGGCTGCGCAGGTGCTGAACACTTGCTGGGCGTTGGCGGTGTTCGGCAGGTTGATGTTCAGTTCCTTGGCGCCTTGCAGGGCCAGGTTCAGGTCCTTCTGGTGCAGGCTGATGCGGAAGCCCGGGTCGAAGGTGCCTTTGATCATGCGCTCGCCGTGCACTTCGAGGATCTTCGACGAAGCGAAACCGCCCATCAGTGCTTCACGGACCTTGGCTGGGTCGGCACCGTTTTTCGAGGCGAACAGCAGGGCTTCGGCCACGGCCTGGATGTTCAGCGCGACGATGATCTGGTTCGCCACTTTCGCGGTTTGACCGTCGCCATTGCCGCCGACCAGGGTGATGTTCTTGCCCATGGCCTGGAACAACGGCAGAGCGCGTTCGAAGGCGTCGGCATCGCCGCCGATCATGATGCTCAGGCTCGCAGCCTTGGCGCCGACTTCACCGCCGGACACCGGCGCGTCGAGGTATTGGGCGCCTTTTTCGTTGACCTTGGCGGCGAACGCTTTGGTGGCGGTCGGCGAGATCGAACTCATGTCGATCACGACTTTGCCTTTGCCAACACCGGCAGCGATACCGTCGGCGCGGAACAGCACGTCTTCGACCTGCGGGGTATCCGGCACCATGATGATGATGAATTCGGCTTCTTGCGCGACTTCTTTCGGGTTAGCCAGGGCGACAGCGCCACCGGCAATCAGATCAGCCGGGGCCGCGTCGTGGTGCGCCGACAGGAACAGGCTGTGACCGGCTTTCTGCAGGTTCAACGCCATTGGGTGGCCCATGATGCCGGTGCCGATAAATCCGATTTTAGCCATGAGAAAATCCTCTTGTTTTTATGCTGCTTCAAGCAAATAGGGGAGTGCTGCCTTGGGTGGGAGCGGGCTTGCTCGCGAATGCGGTGGAACATTCAATATCCGTGTTGACTGAACCACCGCATTCGCGAGCAAGCCCGCTCCCACAGGGATCTGTGTCAGATCGCGTTATGGGTTTTGAGCCAGCCGAGGCCTGCTTCGGTGGTGGTCAGCGGCTTGTATTCGCAACCCACCCAACCCTGATAACCAATGCGATCAAGATGTTCGAACAGGAAGCGGTAGTTGATTTCACCGGTGCCCGGTTCGTTGCGGCCAGGGTTGTCCGCCAACTGCACATGGTTGATCTCGCCCAGGTGCGATTGCAGCGTGCGGGCCAGGTCGCCTTCCATGATTTGCATGTGGTAGATGTCGTATTGCAGGAACAGGTTGGCGCTGCCGACCTGTTCGCGAATCGACAGGGCTTGCGCCGTGTTGTTCAGGTAGAAACCGGGAATGTCGCGGGTGTTGATCGCTTCCATCACCAGTTTGATGCCCGCCGCTTGCAGCTTGTCGGCGGCGTACTTGAGGTTGCTGACGAAGGTTTTTTCCACGGTGGCATCGTCGATGCCCTGCGGACGGATACCAGCCAGGCAGTTGATCTGGGTATTGCCCAGCACCTTGGCGTAAGCGATGGCCAGATCAACCCCGGCGCGGAATTCTTCGACCCGATCCGGCAGGCACGCGATACCGCGCTCGCCCTTGGCCCAGTCACCGGCCGGCAGGTTGAACAACACTTGGGTCAGGCCGTTGGCGTCGAGCTTGGCCTTGATCTCGGCGGAGCTGAAGTCGTAAGGGAACAGGTATTCGACACCACTGAAACCGGCCTTGGCGGCCGCTTCAAAACGGGCGAGAAAATCCTGTTCGGTGAACAGCATGGACAGGTTGGCTGCGAAACGCGGCATGGTGGTCTCCCGTGTATGTGTGGGTCCCCTGTGGGAGCGGGCTTGCTCGCGAAAGCGGTGTATCAGGCGACATCAATGTTGACTGTGCCGGCCCCTTCGCGAGCAAGCCCGCTCCCACAGTGGGAATGATCAATCGAGCAACGAAATCGCCGTTGGTGCGTCGTTGCCGACCAGCGCCAGGTCTTCGAATTCGTTGACGGCGTTGATCTCGGTGCCCATGGAAATGTTGGTCACGCGCTCCAGGATAATCTCGACGATCACCGGTACCTTGAACTCTTCGATCAGTTCCTGGGCCTTGCGCAGGGCAGGCTGGATCTGACCCGGTTCGAACACACGCAGCGCCTTGCAACCGAGGCCTTCGGCGACCGCGACGTGATCGACACCGTAACCGTTGAGTTCCGGAGCGTTCAGGTTATCGAAGGACAGCTGCACGCAGTAGTCCATATCGAAACCGCGCTGGGCCTGACGGATCAGCCCCAGGTACGAATTGTTTACCACAACGTGGATGTACGGCAGCTTGAACTGCGCGCCCACGGCCAATTCTTCGATCATGAACTGGAAGTCATAGTCGCCCGACAGAGCCACGACCTTGCGGGTCGGATCAGCCTTGACCACGCCCAGCGCTGCCGGAATGGTCCAGCCCAACGGGCCGGCCTGACCGCAGTTGATCCAGTGACGCGGCTTGTAGACGTGCAGGAACTGCGCGCCGGCAATCTGCGACAGACCGATGGTACTTACGTAGCAAGTGTCTTTGCCGAACACTTGGTTCATCTCTTCATATACGCGCTGCGGCTTGACCGGCACGTTGTCGAAGTGGGTCTTGCGTTGCAGGCTGGCCTTGCGTTGCTGGCAGTCTTGCAGCCAGGCGCTGCGGTTTTTCAGCTTGCCGGCGGCTTGCCATTCGCGAGCGACTTCGATGAACACGGTCAGCGCGGCAGCGGCATCGGACACGATGCCCAGGTCCGGGGTGAACACGCGGCCGATCTGCGTCGGTTCGATGTCAACGTGGATGAACTTGCGGCCTTCGGTGTAGACGTCGATAGAGCCGGTGTGACGGTTGGCCCAACGGTTACCGACGCCCAGCACCACGTCCGATTTCAGCATCGTTGCGTTGCCATAGCGGTGCGAGGTTTGCAGGCCGACCATGCCGACCATCAACGGGTGATCGTCCGGAATCGTGCCCCAGCCCATCAGGGTCGGGACGACCGGGATGCCGGTCAGCTCGGCGAACTCCACCAGCAATTCGCTGGCGTCGGCGTTGATGATGCCGCCACCGGCTACCAGCAATGGACGCTCGGCCTGGTCGAGCATGGCCAGGGCCTTCTCGATTTGCACGCGGTTAGCGGTGGGCTTGGCCAGCGGCAGGGGTTCGTAGGCGTCGATGTCGAATTCGATTTCGGCCATCTGCACATCGAACGGCAGGTCGATCAACACCGGACCTGGACGGCCGGAGCGCATTTCGTAGAAAGCTTTCTGGAACGCGTACGGCACTTGGCCCGGTTCCATGACCGTGGTGGACCACTTGGTCACTGGCTTGACGATGGCGGTGATGTCGACGGCCTGGAAGTCTTCTTTATGCATGCGCGCCCGGGGTGCCTGGCCGGTGATGCACAGGATCGGGATCGAGTCGGCGGAGGCGCTGTACAGGCCGGTGACCATGTCGGTGCCGGCCGGGCCGGAAGTACCGATGCACACGCCGATGTTACCGGCCTTGGTGCGGGTGTAGCCCTCGGCCATGTGCGAAGCGCCTTCAACGTGGCGAGCGAGCACGTGATCGATGCCACCGACCTTCTGCAGGGCGGAGTACAGCGGGTTGATCGCGGCGCCCGGGATGCCAAAAGCGGTATCAACCCCTTCACGGCGCATCACCAGAACGGCGGCTTCGATTGCTCTCATTTTGCTCATGGTTTTGGTGCCTCTTACGTTTTGTAATTGTATACAAGTGGCTTTGCGCAGAGTGTATTCACGGCGGACGGCGCAGGTCAATCCATTTTCTCAAGCGACTGTTTCATTCGTCGGAAGCCCGTTCTGCTGTGGCTTTTCGTCGCATGTGGCGCTTTTCGAGAATTATTGTATACAAATAAATAATCTATTGTGTTCTATTTGTTGCATCGGACTGCGGCACAAAACCGCAGCCCCACCGCTTTCCCAATAACAAAATGAGGACGGCACCATGAGCGCTTTAACCTTGAAAGACGCAGTCAGCCTGACCAACCACGCCATCGCCGCAGGGCGTGCTGTTTCCGCCGCACCACTGACCATCGCGGTACTCGATGCCGGCGGCCATTTGATCTCGTTGCAACGTGAAGACGGCGCCAGCCTGCTTCGCCCGCAAATCGCCATCGGCAAAGCCTGGGGCGCGATTGCCCTGGGCAAAGGTTCACGCCTGCTGGCGCTGGATGCACAACAGCGGCCGGCGTTTATCGCCGCGCTAAATAGCCTGGGGCAGGGCACCGTGGTGCCGGCACCGGGTGGTGTGTTGATTCGGGATCAGGACGGAAACGTGCTGGGAGCGGTGGGGATCAGCGGGGATCTGTCGGATGTGGATGAACAGTGCGCGATCAGCGCGATTGAAGCGCAGGGGTTGCGGGCGGATGCGGGGGTTACTGCTTAAGATTTTTGTTGATTGATCTGGCGCATTCGCGAGCAAGCCCGCTCCCACAGTGGTTTGGAGGTGGACACAAATTGTACGAACACCACAAATCCACTGTGGGAGCGGGCTTGCTCGCGAAAGCAATCTCCCAGACACATCCAGCTAAAAGTCCTCCCCTAGGTCTTCTGTTCTCAGGTCTAGCCTTTTCATGACTTAATCATGAGAGAGGCAAAGGAATGCCGGACCTGTCTGCTTCACACCGCTTGCGCATCGGCCGCTATGCCGAGCATAACCGCATCTACCTTCTGACCGCCAACACCCTCAAACGAGAGCCTGTTTTCAGGGATTACACCTTGGGCAGGATGGTCGTACATCAATTCAAACAAGCACAGGATCAGGGGTTTGCCGACACCTTGGCCTTTGTCGTCATGCCTGATCATTTTCATTGGTTGATCCAGTTGCAAAAAGGCTCACTGGGTCAATTGATGTGCCAGACCAAGTCTTTGAGTGCCCGAGCAATCAATGAGTCTTCGGGTAGAACGGGCAGTCTGTGGCAGCAGGGATTTCATGATCGTGCTTTGCGGCGGGAGGAGTGTTTGGTGAGGGCGGCGCGGTATGTGGTGTCCAACCCATTACGGGCGGGATTGGTGGGGCGGTTTGGCGACTATCCGTTGTGGGATGCCGTTTGGCTTTAGCGTTTGGACCGAGTTGCCTCATTCGCGAGCAAGCCCGCTCCCACAGGGGATCTTCAGCGTGAAGGAGATCGAGTGTGGGAGCGGGCTTGCTCGCGAAGGGCACGCCGCAGTCTAAAGATCCGGCTCACACCCCTTCAACACCAACCGAATAATCGTCTGCGCCGCCGCTTCGTAATCCGCTTCATCCAGCTTCGCTTTCCCCGTCACCGCCGAGATCTGCCAGTCGAAGTCGGCGTAGGTCTGGGTCGCGGCCCAGATGCTGAACATCAGGTGGTTGGGGTCGATGGGGGCGATCTGGCCGCGGTCGATCCAGGTCTGGATGCAGTCGATGTTGTGTTTGGCCTGGCCGTTGAGGCGTTCCACCAGGTCGGCGCTCAGGTGCGGGGCGCCGTGCATGATTTCGCTGGCGAACACCTTGGAGGCGAAGGGCAGGTCGCGGGAGATGCGGATCTTGGAACGGATGTAGCCGCTCAGCACTTCGCTGGGCACGCCGTCGGCGTTGAACGGCGTCGAGGCCTGCAGGATCGGCTCGATGATGCTTTCCAGGACCTCGCGATAGAGGTTTTCCTTGGATTTGAAGTAGTAGTAGACGTTGGGCTTGGGCAATCCCGCCTTGGCCGCGATATCACTGGTTTTGGTCGCAGCGAAGCCCTTGTCGGCAAATTCTTCACTGGCGGCACGCAGGATCAGTTCTTTGTTGCGCTCGCGGATAGTGCTCATAAACCAGGTGGTTCCTTGCCTGTTCTGGCGGTTGCGCATGGTAGCACCGGCCTCCCGCGACGCTCAAGAATGCCCCGCAGCGCATCGGCTCGCGCTATGCTGCGCGGCATTCAATATTCGAAGGAAACCTGATTCATGGCAGGAAGCAGTTTGCTGGTTCTGATCGACGACATTGCCGCCGTCCTCGACGACGTGGCGTTGATGACCAAAATGGCCGCCAAGAAAACCGCCGGCGTGCTCGGGGACGACCTGGCGCTCAACGCCCAGCAAGTCAGCGGCGTACGCGCCGAACGGGAAATCCCGGTGGTCTGGGCCGTGGCCAAGGGCTCGTTTCGCAACAAACTGATCCTGGTGCCGTCGGCGTTGGCGATCAGCGCGTTTATCCCGTGGCTGGTGACACCGTTGTTGATGGTCGGTGGCGCCTACCTGTGTTTCGAAGGCTTCGAAAAACTGGCCCACAAGTTCCTGCACAGCAAGGCTGAAGACGACGCCGAGCACGCGCAACTGGTCGAGGCCGTGGCTGATCCGGCGACCGATCTGGTGGCATTCGAACAGGACAAGATCAAAGGCGCGATTCGCACCGACTTCATCCTCTCGGCGGAAATCATCGCCATCACCCTCGGCACCGTGGCCGACGCCTCGCTGACCCAGCAAGTGATCGTGCTGTCGGGCATCGCCATCGTCATGACCATCGGCGTCTACGGCCTGGTGGCGGGCATCGTCAAACTTGACGACCTCGGTCTGTGGCTGACCCAGAAACCGGGCCAGATGGCCAAAAGCATCGGCGGCGCGATCCTGCGTGCGGCGCCATACATGATGAAAAGCCTGTCGGTAATTGGTACGGCGGCGATGTTTCTGGTCGGTGGCGGGATCCTGACCCACGGCGTGCCGCTGGTGCATCACTGGATTGAAGGCGTTAGCGCGAGTGCCGGCGGGGCAGGGTTTATCGTGCCGACGTTGCTGAATGCGGTGGCGGGGATTGTGGCGGGTGCTGTTGTGTTGGCGGGTGTGATGCTGGTGAGCAAAATCTGGAAGTCGGTAAAAGGCTGAAGCCTGGTTATCTCCAGAGATAACCCCAACCCAATGTGGGAGCGGGCTTGCTCGCGAAAGCGGTGTTTCAGTCAACATCTCTGTTGAATGTGACCCCGCTTTCGCGAGCAAGCCCGCTCCCACATTAGATTAGTGGTGTTCTGAAAACTGGTTGTCTCAATTCAAACCCGACAGCGTTTCAATCATCCACTTGTGAAACTGATTGTGTGACGACCTGCCATGCCACGCGGCGACAATGTCGAAGCTCTCGGGTTGGTCATCAAGATCGAGTAGTTTGAGATTGGCCCCCGGAGCCAGTGCCGAGGGCAGGAACGTAATGACGTCGTTGGCCTCCAGGAAACGTTGCAACGAGGTGTAGCAAGGCAATACCGCGATGACCTTTCTTGAGATGTCGTGCTTTTTAAGAAAGCTGTCTACCGTGTCGTTGAGCTGATCCTTCCTGTTGCGGACCGAGACATGCGGGAATTTTTCTAGGTCTTTCAGGCTATGGATCTGGTTGATCAAGTCCGAACGATTACCCACCGCGCAGGCGTAATGGTCTTTTTTCAACTCGACCTGATTGAGCCCGTGATCGATAAATGCCTTGAACCCAATTAAAAGATCCGCTTCCCCTGACAACAGCATGTCTTTGTATTGTTCCGGGTAAAAATCAAGAATCTTGAAACTTACGTTGGGTGCGCTGGCAATCACCTTCGACACCAGTACCGGAATGATCGCTTGTTGCGCATGCTCATTGGCAATGATCGTGTATTCGCGTTTCAAACTCTTGAGGTCATAAGGCATGTCGTCATTCAGCTTGTCGACTTCGGCCAATACCCGCTCAAACTTGATTGCCAGTTCGAATGCAAAGTCGGTTGGCGTGAGGCCATGGCTGTTCCTGACGAACAGGACGTCGTTGAATTCTTCGCGGAGTTTTTTCAGGTATTCACTGATTGCCTGCTGAGACAAGCCAACTTGCAGGCCCACCCGGGATGCGTTTTTTTCTTTCATCAGGTGCATGAACACCCGCATGTGCTTGATTTCGATGCGGTCTACCATGGCTGCTTGTATCGCTTACAAGGAAAGATTGTTTTTTATTGTATCGCCGGGTTTTTAGACTGTCAGCGGTTTCAACCAAGTATTTATTCTACTGACGGGTAATTTATGAAGACTGTAATTGTGATTGGTGCACAGGGGAAAATGGGGCAGGCGGCCATGTCGGGTATGAGCAAGCATCGGGTGATTACCGCGAGCCGCTCTGGGGAAGGGTGTGACTATAAAGTCGATATCACGGACCCGGCGTCCATCGTCCAGTTGTTCAAAACGGTCGGCAAGTTTGATGCCGTGGTTAATACCGTGGGTGTTTGTGAGTACGCGCCGTTTATGGACATGACCGCAGAGCAGTGGAGCACCACGATTGGCAGCAAACTGGTCGGTCAGATCAATCTGGTCAAAATAGGCGCCGAGTATATTGCCGACGGCGGATCATTCACGTTGATCTCCGGGATCCTGAACTTGAAACCTATCCCTTGGGCCATTGCAGACGCCACCACCAGCGGTGCCATTGATACCTTCGTCAAATGCGTTGCCAATGAACTGCCGAGAGGCATCCGAATCAACGTGGTCAATCCGACCGTGCTGACCGAAGCGTGGGACGTTTATGGGGAGATGATGCCGGGGTTCCAGCCAGTACCGGGCAGTCTGGTGGGCAAGGCGTTCGAGCGATCGGTAGACGGTTTCATCACCGGTCAGGTGTTGGTGGTCGATGCCTGACAAGTCACCGCCGCCGAGGCATGAAACTGCACTCGGCGGCGGCTCGGTTTGTTACTCGGCGATCTGCAACTTGCGCGACTCAGTGTACACGTAGCGCACCTTTTCATACTCGAACGGCGAGTTCAGCTGACCGTAGCGGAAGCTGGTCTGGTAGCGCTTGTCGACGCCGCGCAGGACCCAGATTTCCGGGTGGTTGGAGCTGACTTCGGAGACGTTCAGGAAGTTGACCGCTGCTTCGCCGGTGTAGTCGACCACCAGGCCCGCGGTGTCACGCAGGTTGGAGGGGCCGAGGATCGGCAGGACGAAGTAGGCGCCGCCCGGCACACCGTAGAAGCCCAGGGTCTGGCCGAAGTCTTCGCTCTGGCGCGGCAGGCCCATGGCGGTGGCCGGGTCCCACAGGCCAGCGACGCCGATGGTGGTGTTGAGCAGCAGGCGCGCGGTGGTTTCCAGCGAGCGATGGCCCTTGAGCTGCAGCATGCTGTTGAGCAGGTTCGGCACGTCACCGAGGTTGTTGAAGAAGTTGCTCACACCCGTGCGCAAAAAGCTCGGGGTGATGTAGCGATAACCATCGACAACGGGCAGGAACACCCATTGGTCGAAGCGGTAGTTGAAGTGGTAGACCCGACGGTTCCACTCTTCCAGCGGGTCGTAGACGTTCAACGCGTTGAGCGTCGAGCGTTCGAATTCGCGCTGGTCCAGGCCCGGGTTGAACTTGAGTTTGCTCAGCGGTTCCTTGAAGCCGTCGTTGTCGATTACGACGGGTGCGTTGGCTTTGCTGTTGTCGGCATTGGCGACGCCTGCACAGAGTAACGCTGCGATAAGCAGGAGATATTTAGCCACGGAAGAACTCCAGCATGGCGTCGCTGTTGACGCGATAGTTAAGGTTGCCGCAATGGCCGCCCAATGGGTAAACGGTCAAGCGGTCACCGAAGGTCCGGCGCAGGAAGCCCAGGTCGCCTGGGCCGAGGATCACGTCATCAGCGTTGTGCATGACCGAGATTTTCGGGCTGTCGTGCAGGTAATCCTTCAGCGCATACAAACTCACCTGGTCGATCAGTTGCAGCAGGCTGCCGCCGTCGGTGCGGGCGCGCCACATAGGGATGACCTGCTCGGTGATGTAGCAGTCGAAGTCGCATTGCAGCGCACGCTTGAGGAACGGCGTGAGGCTGGTGCCTTCGGTGATCGGGTACTTCGGCGGCGTGATCAGGCCACGGCGGTTGATCAGGTCCGAAGTAAAGGCAATGTCGGCCGCCGAGAAGCGGAACGAGGTGCCGATCAGCATGGCCATCTGTTCGTTGGTCAAGTGCTGCTTGGACTGCTGGAAGTCATAGAGCAGGGCATCGTTGAGGTCGATGTAGCCTTTTTGCTGGAAGTAGCGGGTCAGTTTGTTCAGCACCAGTTCATAGAACGTGGTGCTGTTGTTGATGCCCTTGACCTCGGTTTGTACCAGCTTGTCGAGGTTGGTGATCGAGGTGTAGAGGTTGACCGGCGGGTTAAGCAGCAAGACTTTCTTGAAGTTGAAGCTGCGACGGGTTTCGTCCAGGTGCGCGACGAACGCGGCATCCAGGGCGCCCAGGCTGTAACCGGTCAGGTAGTACTCGGTGACGGGCGTCTTCGGGTTTTGCGCCCGCACGGCCTGCATCACCCGGTACATATCTTCGGCGTCTTCCTTGGTGATACCGGGCGTGGCGAAGCGTGAAGCGGCGCTCATAAAGTCGAAACTGGTGGGCGATGACAACTGCACCACGTGGTAGCCGGCCTTGTAATAGAGCTTTTTCAGGTATTCGTTGAGGCTGCTGTCATAGCGCGCGCCGGTGCCGGCGATCAGGAAAATCAGCGGCGCGGCATGATCCTGAGTGGCGATGCGGTAGGTGAGTTTCTTCACCGGCCAGAAGTTGTCCGGCAGGCTGAACTCACGCTCCGGGCGCAAACGCACGCTGCGGTCTTGCTGATTGATGTCTTCGTTGGCCGGCAACTCCGGACGCAATTCCGGTGGAGTGGTGGCAATCGTTGCCTCGAACGGGTTGGTCAAGGGGTAGCCATAGCTGGCGGCGTCGATATCGACCGCCAGTGCGGACGCACTCAAAATAAGGCCGCCAAACAGGGCGGCGAAGCGCAAGGAACGGAGCATGACTAAATCCCTTAGAAAAAGGTGCCGAATGAGGTTCGCAGGCTATGACCACGGGGTTTGCGCCAAAGTGCCATGGATCGGCACCAATCAGGGCTAATTTCGGAGTAATAGTAGCTGGACGATACACTTTGCAGCGATTCGTTGCCCAGTTAACTGTTGTTAACGCTTGCACACGGCCGCCGGGGGATTAAGCTGGCCGCCGTTTTCGTCTATTGGAGTGCTTCATGTCCCGCCGTCTGCCCGTTATTCTGCTGCTTGTTTTGCTGCCTTTATGGCTGGCTGCCAGTTATGGCGCGCGTTATGGCTTCATGGAGGATGCGCAATGGGTCGGCCTCTGCGTGGACGAGGCGAGCCGCTGGGAATGCCAGGTTCGGTCGAACCTTGGGCTGATGATTCACTTCAAGGTGTTGGGTTGGGGCGCATTGGCCGCGGCGCTGATCGGTTTTGTCGTACCGGGCCGGGCAGGGTGGTGGCTGGCGGTGTTGGCGCTGGTGCTGGGGTTCCCGGCGTTGGCGCTGTACAACACGACGTTGGCGGTGTTTGCGGTGGTGATTGCGGCTTTGCGTCTGGTTCGGGCTTCTCGAGGCGCCTGATAGATAGCCTTCGCGAGCAAGCCCGCCCCCACACTCGATCCTCGCAACACCGAAGATCTCCTGTGGGAGCGGGCTTGCTCGCGAAGAGGCCAGCAGTCGCGCTAAAGATCAGCCCTTGCGAACCCGCAAACAACGCCACAACGCAGCCACCATCAACACACTCACCAGCGCCCAACCCCAGGCCTGCTGGTTCTGCAACCCTTCACGGAACAGCTGCGGCGCAATGCCGGCACCGATGATGAAGGTCAGCAGCGCAATCTCCCGACGCGGCACACTCACCGGACGGCACAGATACACCAGCGCCGGCAGGATAAACGCGACGCTCGGGAAGCTGCGGTAACGCGGGTCGAACACCAGTTCCAGCATCATCACCGCCGCCGCAAAACCTGCCGCCGCCACCAGCCAACCCGCCCGACGTTCCAGCACATTGAAGGCGCGTGCACGCCAACCGGCGCGATCGCTCAACGTCAGCGCGGCATGGGCCAGCACCAACAGATTCAACGCCGTCAGCAAACCGACCCACAGCCATTCACTGGCAAACCGGGTGGTCACCCGGGCCAGATCGCCCCAGGCCCCGATCGAGCAGGCCGCCAACGCGCCCAACAACGGCAGCACCAACGCCGCGCGGGTGTTGCGAACCCGACCGCCCAGCAGCAAGGTGCCGAGGAAGATCAAGCCGCCCACCGCCAGCCATTGCGACCAATAAGGAACGTTCGATACCGGACCGGCCAACACGCCTTTGTCCTGGCGATCCGCATCGAACAGGCCCCAGTAACCACCAACTGCGCCCTCACTGGCACGTTTCCATGGCTGGTCAAAGGCTTCGATCAGGTTGTAATGCCAGCCTTGCTGCTCGGCCATGGCGACAAAACCACGAATGAACTTGGCCTCATTGACCCGGCTCGGCAGCGCGGTTTCACGCTGGCGGCCTTCGCTCGGCCAGCCGGTTTCGCCGATCAGCACGTCCTTGGGAGCGAACTTGTTGCCGAACACCTGACGCACCTCGGCAACGTGTTGCAGGGCGGCGTCGATGTTCGACGGATCATCTTCCCAGTACGGCAGCAAATGGATGGTCAGGAAATCCACCGCCGGGGCGACTTCCGGGTGCTTGAGCCAGAATTCCCAGACGTCGGCATAGGTCACGGGTTGCTTGATCTGGCTTTTGACCTGATTGATCAGCTTCGCCAGTTGCGCGCCAGTGACTTCCTTGCGCAGCAAGGCTTCGTTGCCGACGATCACCGAGGTCACCACATCCGGGTTGGCGTTGGCCGAGGCAATCAGCAGGTCGACTTCCTTGGCAGTGTCCACCGGGTTGCTGTTGACCCAGGCGCCGATCATCAGCTTCAACCCGTGCTTGCGCGCCAGGTCGGGCAGGGCCTCGAGGCCGGTCATGGAATAGGTGCGGATGCATTCGAAGCTTTTGGACAGCAGCGCGAGGTCGGCGTCCATGCGCTCGGGGCGCAGTTTGAACGGTTGGTCGAACGGCGATTGGTCCTTGTCGAACGGGGTGTAGGAGGCGCATTGCAACTTGTGCGTGGCGCTGGCGACGTCCGGCAGGATCACCGGTTTACCGAGGCCATACCAGAAACCACCGAGGGCAAACAGCCCGAGCAGGCAGGCGAAAAGATAAGCCAAAAAAGGAAAGCGTGATGTCGCGGGCATGGTCAGGCCGTCTGGGAGCAAAGGCGCGCATGTTACCTGCATTTGCCCCGGGCTTGGTGGCCTGCATGATTTTGACATGCAAAGTTCGGGCGGATCGGTCAGGGTGTTCAGGGCACCCGCGATTAATGGCGTTCTGATGTCGTTTCTCGATGCCTTGAGGTCGCTGGCAGCACAGGTCGCTGTTGTCGTGAGGTTGATTATCGAGGCGTCAGTGTTCTCATTGATAAATCACGCTGATGATCGAACGAGTTTGCGGTGAGGCGTGATGGGGCGCTTCGCACCATAACAATACGTTGACGCCGCTCGGCATCCGTCGGGCGCAGCACTTTCGGGGAAGTAACGATGAAGATGCGACGACTTTTAGGCGCGAGTGCCGCTCTGGTACTAGCGATTGGCTCCACATTCGCCAATGCCGAGAGCAAATCCCTGAGCATCGGTTACGTTGACGGCTGGTCCGACAGCGTCGCGACCACTCACGTGGCCGCCGAAGTGATCAAGCAGAAACTCGGTTATGACGTGAAGCTGCAAGCCGTCGCCACCGGGATCATGTGGCAGGGTGTGGCCACCGGCAAACTCGACGCCATGCTGTCCGCCTGGCTGCCAGTGACCCACGGCGAATATTGGACCAAGAACAAGGATCAGGTCGTCGATTACGGCCCGAACTTCAAGGACGCGAAAATCGGCCTGATCGTGCCGGAGTACGTGAAAGCCAAGACCATCGACGATCTGAAAACCGATGACAGCTTCAAAGGTCGCATCGTGGGTATCGACGCCGGTTCAGGCGTAATGCTCAAGACTGATCAGGCAATCAAGGACTACGGCCTGAGCAACTACACCCTCAAGGCCAGTTCTGGCGCCGGCATGATTGCCGAGCTGACCCGTGCCGAAAAGAAAAACGAATCCATCGCCGTCACCGGTTGGGTGCCGCACTGGATGTTCGCCAAGTGGAAACTGCGTTTCCTCGACGACCCGAAAGGCGTGTATGGCGCAGCTGAAACCGTAAACAGCATCGGTAGCAAAGAACTGGCGACCAAAGCACCAGAAGTGGCCAAGTTCCTGAAAAACTTCCAGTGGGCATCGAAAGACGAAATCGGCGAAGTCATGTTGGCGATTCAGGATGGTGCCAAACCTGAAGCCGCGGCCAAGGATTGGGTTGCAAAACACCCGGACCGTGTTGCCGAATGGACCAAGTGATTTGATCGCAAGCGTCTAGTCTGTACCTCTCAAGGCCCCTTGGCATAACTGCCAAGGGGCCTTTTGCATTTCCTTGTGGGAGCGGGCTTGCCCGCGAAGGCGGTGTGTCAGTCATCGGCGATGTTGATTGACCCACCGCATTCGCGAGCAAGCCCGCTCCCACAATGTTTGATGCATGCTGAAAAATGGCGATTCTGTCATGTCGTTCTAATACTAAGGTCGTCTGGAACCCGTCCCGCAGCCGCATAAAGTGGCTACGTTCAAACAATAATCTGTGCTGCGAGGATAAAAACAATGAACGACAGCATTTACCTCTCGATTCAAAACAGCCCGCGCTTCAAGGAGCTGGTCAGAAAGCGAGAAAAGTTCGCCTGGATTCTTTCGGCGATCATGCTTGGGCTCTACTCCGGATTCATCCTTTTGATTGCTTACGGGCCGCATATTCTCGGGGCGAAAATCAGTCCTGAGTCTTCGATTACCTGGGGGATACCGATTGGTGTCGGGCTGATTCTGTCGGCCTTTATCCTGACTGCAATCTATGTACGACGCGCCAATGGCGAATTCGACGACCTGAACAATGCGATTCTCAAGGAGGCTCAGCAATGATCCGGCGTCTAATGGCTCTATTGAGCATCGCAGCCTTTGCACCTGGTGCCTGGGCGGCTGAAGCCCTGACTGGCGAAGTGCACAAACAACCCCTCAACGTCTCCGCGATCCTGATGTTCGTGGCGTTTGTCGGCCTGACCCTGTGCATCACCTACTGGGCCTCCAAGCGCAACAACTCGGCGGCCGACTACTATGCGGCGGGCGGCAAGATCACCGGTTTCCAGAACGGTCTGGCGATTGCCGGTGACTACATGTCGGCGGCGTCTTTCCTGGGTATTTCCGCCCTGGTGTTCACCTCCGGCTACGACGGCCTGATCTACTCGATCGGCTTCCTGGTGGGCTGGCCGATCATTCTGTTCCTGATCGCCGAGCGCCTGCGTAACCTGGGCAAGTACACCTTTGCCGACGTGGCGTCCTACCGCCTCGGGCAAACCCAGATCCGCACGCTGTCCGCTTGCGGTTCGCTGGTGGTGGTGGCGTTCTACCTGATCGCGCAAATGGTCGGTGCCGGCAAGCTGATCCAGCTGCTGTTCGGCCTCGACTACTACGTGGCGGTGATTTTGGTCGGTATCCTGATGTGCATGTACGTGTTGTTCGGCGGCATGCTGGCGACCACTTGGGTGCAGATCATCAAGGCTGTGTTGCTGCTGTCCGGTGCCTCGTTCATGGCGCTGATGGTGATGAAGCACGTCAACTTCGATTTCAGCCTGCTGTTTTCCGAGGCGATCAAGGTTCACCCTAAAGGTGAAGCGATCATGAGCCCGGGCGGGCTGGTGAAAGATCCTGTCTCGGCGTTCTCCCTTGGCCTGGCACTGATGTTCGGTACCGCCGGTCTGCCGCACATCCTGATGCGCTTCTTCACCGTGAGTGATGCGAAAGAAGCACGTAAGAGCGTGCTGTATGCCACTGGCTTCATCGGCTACTTCTACATTCTGACCTTCATCATCGGCTTCGGCGCGATCCTGCTGGTCAGCACCAACCCGGCCTTCAAAGATGCGGCTGGCGCGCTGTTGGGCGGCAACAACATGGCGGCGGTGCACCTGGCCAACGCGGTGGGCGGCAGTATTTTCCTGGGCTTCATCTCGGCGGTAGCGTTCGCGACGATTCTGGCGGTTGTGGCCGGTTTGACCCTCGCAGGTGCGACGGCGGTGTCTCACGACCTGTATGCCAGCGTGATCAAGAAGGGCAAGGCCAACGACAAGGACGAGATCCGCGTTTCGAAAATCACCACCATCGCCCTGGGCGTGTTGGCGATCGGCTTGGGTATTTTGTTCGAAAGCCAGAACATTGCGTTCATGGTGGGTTTGGCGTTCTCCATCGCGGCGAGCTGTAACTTCCCAGTGCTGTTGCTTTCCATGTACTGGAAGAAACTGACCACCCGCGGGGCGATGATCGGTGGCTGGATGGGGTTGATCAGCGCTGTGGGCTTGATGGTGCTCGGGCCGACCATCTGGGTGCAGATCATGCATCACGAGAAGGCGATCTTCCCGTACGAGTACCCGGCATTGTTCTCGATGGCGATTGCCTTTGTCGGGATCTGGTTCTTCTCGATTACTGACAAGTCTGCTGCGGCTGACAATGAGCGGGCGCTGTTCTTCCCGCAATTTGTGCGCTCGCAGACTGGGTTGGGGGCGAGTGGGGCGGTTTCGCACTAAGGCTTCTAGCTTTTATATATAAGTTGCGTTGAATGGAAATGCCCCGGTCGAGAGATTGGGGCATTTTTTTGTGGGCGGTTATCGGACATTGTGGGAGAGGGCTTGCCTGCGAAGGCGGCCTGGTAGCCGACCTAGTATTTGTTGATTGAGTACATATCCATTCTTGCGGTAACGGCGACTTATGGTTTCGCCCTTACGGCGACTCACTTTTTTTTCAAACGCCAAAAAAAGTAAGCAAAAAAAGGCTCGCCCCGAGCGTCCGGCCCCTCGCTTAGGCTCGGCGTTCCTTCGTTCCGGTATCCATCTGGGGGCATTGCCCTCCGGTCTGCTTCGCTACGACCTACATGCAATGTGTTCGACTGCGTCGAACGGCGCTGCGCGCCAATCCCCAGATGAACACCTCCACTCAGCCTCCCGAAGGGGCGGGTAGATCAAGATCGAAAGCCAAAGCCAAAGCAACGGCGACAGCAAGATCAACAGCTTCGCGGGCAAGCCTCGCTCCTACAGGGGGAATTGATCGTTCCTACGCTCTGCGTGGGAATGCAGCCCGGGACGCTCTGCGTCCCAAAAGCGGACGCGGAGCGTCCATGCCTCGCTCCCACAGGGTGAACGCGTGCCTGAGACAGGCCGGCCGGCAGGCCGCCTCGCGGTTGCGGTGGACGCCCCCTCGAGAGGCTGAGTGGAGGTTCTGCGCAGTGGGCAACCCGGCATGGATGCCGGGTTAGCCGCCCCCGACCATGGTTGGCCGATGGCGGCGGGCCCACGGAGCAGGACCGGAGCGAGGCACCGAACGAAAGGGGCAAAAGCGCTTTGGTTACTTTCGCGCTTTTCGAAAGTGACCCGCTGTAAGAGCGGAACCATAAGCGGCCGTTACCGCAGCAACGGATATGCCCCCAATCCAAAAAACCAAACAAAAACGGCCTCTATATAGAGGCCGTTCCTGGTGCAGCGTAAGACGTTATCGCAAGACAGGTCTTATTTGCGGTCTTCCAGTTTGGTAATGTCACGCGACTCATAGCCGGTGTACAACTGGCGCGGACGGCCAATCTTGTACGGGCTGGAGAGCATTTCTTTCCAGTGGGAAATCCAGCCAACGGTCCGCGCCAAAGCGAAGATCACGGTGAACATGCTGGTCGGAATGCCGATCGCCTTGAGGATAATCCCCGAGTAGAAGTCGACGTTCGGGTACAGCGAACGCTCGATGAAGTACGGGTCGGTCAGGGCGATCTCTTCCAGGCGCATGGCCAGTTCGAGTTGCGGATCGTTGTTGATCCCCAGTTCCTTCAGTACTTCGTCGCAGGTCTGCTTCATGACGGTAGCGCGTGGGTCGCGGTTTTTGTAAACCCGGTGACCGAAGCCCATCAGTTTGAACGGATCGTTCTTGTCCTTGGCCTTGGCGATGAACTTGTCGATGTTCGACACATCGCCAATTTCGTCCAGCATGGTCAGGACAGCTTCGTTCGCGCCGCCGTGGGCAGGGCCCCACAGTGCAGCGATACCGGCGGCGATACAGGCGAACGGGTTGGCACCCGAAGAACCTGCGAGACGTACGGTCGAAGTCGAAGCGTTTTGCTCGTGGTCGGCATGGAGGATGAAGATCCGGTCCATGGCCTTGGCGAGTACCGGGCTGATCGGTTTGATCTCGCACGGGGTGTTGAACATCATGTGCAGGAAGTTTTCCGCGTACGTCAGGTCGTTGCGCGGGTCGATCATGGGGTGAGCCAGGGTGTACTTGTAAAGCATCGCTGGGAGGGTCGGCATCTTGGCTAGCAGGCGGAGCGCGGAGCTGTCGC
>NZ_JBIWEL010000003.1:0-8078 GCF_044762525.1 Pseudomonas sp. NPDC096950
GGAGGCTGGAGACGCCAAGCATGAAGGCACAGAGGCCGACAACGCCCAGAAGGAAAATGGCAAAGCCCCAGTTGTGGGCCATGAGTCCTGTCGCTTCGGGCATGCTGGTAATCCTTAACAGAGAGCAAAGGTCTCTGAGCTTGAAAAGAAACAAAGCAGTGACGATATGTCGCAGCAATCAATCGCGGTGATTTTATGGCACAACACCGTGCAAGTAAAATTCCTATAGCGAAATTATTTATAGGAATAAGGACATAGCACACCTCCAAAGCCCTGTAGCCCATGCCGCGCGGGCATTAGCAGGCTTTTCATCAATTATGTTTTGTAGGGAATGTAACGAACATAGTTGCCGATAAATGATAATCAATATTGTTTGGCTTGGTTTTTAAACTGTTTAACGGGTGAGTGGTTGGGAAGTTGTCTTATATAGCCGTTACTGCAAGTAGCAGCCGGGGTCGTTTTAGCGCATTTTTTTGATCGTTGGGCCGCTCTGGATCAATGCTTTGCCTCATCTGTGGGAGCGGGCTTGCTCGCGAAAGCGGCGGCACATCCGACATTGATATGACTGACATGCAGCCTTCGCGAGCAAGCCCGCTCCCACAGGGTTTTTGCGGTGGCGGGTAAATCCCGGGCAAAAAAACGCCCCGAACCAGTCGGGGCGTCAGATGTGCGACGTTGCGGTTAGCTTTTTATTCGGTCCGCAACGGCCGTTTGCTCAGATCAGTGAAACTGTTCTTCTTCAGTCGAACCGGTCAGCGCGGTTACCGAAGACGAGCCACCTTGAATCACAGTGGTCATGTCGTCGAAGTAGCCGGTGCCCACTTCCTGCTGGTGAGCCACGAAGGTGTAACCCTTGGCAGCGTCAGCGAACTCTTGCTCTTGCAGCTTCACGTAGGCAGTCATGTCGTTGCGGGCGTAGTCGTGTGCCACATGTTGTGAATGCCGGCCAGGGTGATGAACTGGTGCTTGTAACCCATGGCGGACAGTTCGCGCTGGAACTTGGCGATGGTCGCGTCGTCCAGGTTTTTCTTCCAGTTGAAGGAAGGCGAGCAGTTGTACGACAGCAGTTGGTCCGGGTATTCCTTTTTGATCGCTTCAGCGAAGCGACGAGCCTCGTCCAGATCCGGCTTGGCGGTTTCGCACCAGATCAGGTCGGCGTACGGCGCGTAGGCCAGGCCGCGAGCGATGGCCTGGTCGAGACCGGCGCGCACTTTGTAGAAACCTTCCTGGGTGCGTTCACCAGTGACGAACGGCTGGTCGTACGGGTCGCAATCCGAAGTCAGCAGGTCAGCGGCGTTCGCGTCGGTACGGGCCAGGATGATGGTCGGTGTACCGGCAACGTCAGCAGCCAGGCGAGCAGCGGTCAGCTTCTGTACGGCTTCCTGGGTTGGAACCAGTACCTTGCCGCCCATGTGGCCGCATTTTTTCACGGAAGCCAGTTGGTCTTCGAAGTGAACGCCGGCGGCGCCTGCTTCGATCATGCTTTTCATCAGCTCGTAAGCGTTCAGTACGCCGCCGAAACCGGCTTCAGCGTCAGCCACGATTGGCGCGAAGTAGTCGATGTAGCCTTCGTCGCCCGGACCTTTACCGGCTTTCCACTGGATCTGGTCGGCACGACGGAACGAGTTGTTGATGCGCTTGACCACGGTTGGAACCGAGTCCACCGGGTACAGCGACTGGTCCGGGTACATCGATTCGGCGGAGTTGTTGTCCGCAGCAACCTGCCAGCCCGACAGGTAGATCGCCTGGATACCGGCTTTGACTTGTTGAACAGCCTGGCCGCCGGTCAGGGCGCCCATGCAGTTGACGAAATCTTTCTCAGGACGGAAGGACGGCTTGGCACCCTGGGTCACCAGGTTCCACAGCTTCTCGGCGCCCAGTTTTGCAAAGGTGTGCTCAGGTTGAACCGAGCCGCGCAGGCGGACGACGTCAGCAGCGGAGTAAGCGCGTGTCACGCCTTTCCAGCGTGGGTTTTCAGCCCAATCTTTTTCGAGGGCTGCAATTTGCTGTTCGCGTGTCAGTGCCATGGAGATAAACCTCGTCGCATAGGTCTTGGGTGGAAAATTCCTGCTCCTGCCGGTTACACCTATCAAGGAGGCGTAAAAGGCTGCTCGCTGACCAGAAGCTTAGGTGGTCAAGTCGGATTTGGCGGGGATGGCGACGGGATGAACGATGGGCTCGAGGGGAAGTGAGCAGGTAAGGGCGGACTGGCGAGCGCATTCGGGCGTCGTGGGCCTTGGTACGAACTTCAGTGTGGTGCCGGGTTTACCTAATTACGCTTCCGTCCCTCGGGACAACTTCGTTCCAGTCGGCAACCTCGTCAAACACACCTTGTGGGCGGTACAGACACGAATCGGCTTGCGGGGTAGATGCAGGCGGCGACTCGAAGGCCCTTGCCAGGGCCCCTGATTAGCGGGAGCGAGGCCATCATGCCTTTGCTTTTTTGGCTCGTCAAACGTTTTGTAGTGCTTTTTTTCAAGCACTACATCTTTAGTCTAATACGACTCATCAGTCAGTTTTTGGTGCTTTAGTCCAGGGTGTCGACTTTCACGCGCAAGGTCATGTCATCCCGGCCCTGAGTAGAGTAGCTGCGGGTTACGCCCTGTTTATCGGCCTGAGTCTGGCGATTCACGCCGGCCAGGGTGATCCACTCGCCCAGGCGTCCCGTGACAGTTGTGTCGGTACTTTGCACATTCACTACATCGGGACGTTCCTGGCTCATGCGGTCACGATTGGTGCTGATCGCCAAGTGAACGATGTCGCCGGTAACGCTGGCGGTGACGTAGAACCCCTGGGTGACGTTGCGATACTCGGTCTGGCTTTGCAGGCGGCCGTAAGTGTCGGTTTGCGTGCTGGTCAGCGGCACGCTTTGGCCAACCTGGATCAGCGCCGGTGCACCTTCACTGGCCTGCACTTGCTGGATGCCGCCGTCACGGCTGTCGGTGCTGCGATTGATGATGCGCGTCTGGCTGGGCTTGGCGCCGTTCACCGAATAACCCTGGTCACCCTGAAAGTTGTTTTCGTTGGTGTCGACGGTGATCAGCAGGCGCTTGGCGGCCACGTCGAGTTGGCTGATCAAGGCCTTAAGTTCGTCGATCTTGCGTTGATCCGCATTGACGATCAGTTGATTGCCATAGGCGCTGACCTGGCCGTCCTTGCCGACGAAGTTCTGCGCCACTGGCAGCATGTCAGCGCTGGTGCGGTAATTCAGGGGCACGATCTCGGTGGCCGCCATGACCGAAAAACTGCAGGTCAGCAGCAGCGTAGTGAGCAGGGTGCGTAGGGACATGTCCGTTATCTCCGCTTTCGAAAGGCTTGATATTGCCAGTTTGTCGGCCTGGGGTGGGGCAAGTTGAATCGTAGACAGCAAAACGCCCCAGCATCGGTTGATGGCGGGGCGTGATCGTCCCCACGCTCTGCGTGGGAATGCAGCCAGTGACGCTCTGCGTCACCTGCCGCGATGGGACGCAGAGCGTCCCGAGAGGCATTCCCACGCAGAGCGTGGGAACGATCGGGTACTAAGCCGAGTGCCGCACCATATCCACATGCGGAATCCCTGCTTCCAGGAACTCCTCACTGACCAGGCTGAAGCCCAAACGCTCATAGAACGCCGTGGCCTGCACCTGGGCGCTCAGCATCTGTTGCTTGAGCCCACGCTTCTCGGCTTCGCCGATCACCGCTTGCATCAGCGCATCGCCGACTTTCAAACCACGCCAGTCCTTGAGCACCGACACCCGACCGATGTGACCATCGGGCAGCAGGCGGGCGGTGCCAATCGGAAAGTCGCCTTCGAAAGCGAGGAAATGCACCGCTGTCGCGTCATCGGCATCCCATTCCAGTTCAGGTGGAACGGATTGCTCGGCGATGAACACCGTCTCACGAATGCGCCGGATCTCGGCGATATCCTTTTGCCAGTCTGCGACACGAACGTGGATTTTATTCATCAGCGAACCCCAGGCTGCCTTGCTTGACCAGCTCGCACAGCAGCCCGCGGCCGTCTTCGTCGTTCAGCCACTCACCGAGGTTATCGGTGTGCAGGGCGTCGGCGGCGCAGATCAACTTCAGCAACTCGCGCAGTTTGCCCGGCAGGTAACGGCTCTGGCCGCTGGCGAACAGCAGCAGGTCGTCATCGACTTCGGACCAGGCCATGCGCGCGCTCGGGTTGCGGATCAGCACGGCGCCTTGTTCCAGGCTGGCGATGAAGTCTTCTTCTTCGACGTCTTCCGGGCCGGCCACCAGTTCCGGGTAGCGCGGCTCGGTCATGAACTGGCCGAACCAGGTCAGCAGCAGGCGTTCGTCGCTCATGTGCTCGGCCAGCAAGGCTTTCAGGCGATCAAGGGCGTCGTGCTGAATCTGGTGCGGATCGACCGCAGGCAGGGCATCGGCATCGGTGTAGCGCTCTTCGTCGGTCAGGAACTGGCTGAGGAAGTCGGTGAAGTGGGTCAGCACTTCAGCGGCGCTCGGCGCGCGGAAACCAACGGAATAGGTCATGCAATCATCAATCGCGACGCCACAGTGGGCCAGGCGTGGCGGCAGATAAAGCATGTCACCCGGCTCCAGAACCCACTCGTCGGTGGCTTCGAAGTCGGCGAGGATGCGCAAGTCCGCGTGTTGCAGCAGCTTGCTCTCGGAGTCGCACATCTGGCCGATTTTCCAGTTGCGCTTGCCGTGGCCTTGCAGCAGGAACACATCGTAGTTATCGAAGTGCGGACCCACGCTGCCACCCGGAGCGGCGAAGCTGATCATCACGTCGTCGATGCGCCAGCTCGGCAGGAAGCGGAATTGCTCCAGCAACTCGCTGACTTCCGGCACGAACTGGTCGACCGCTTGAACCAGCAGGGTCCACTCGGTTTCCGGCAATTTGCTGAATTCGTCTTCGGCGAACGGGCCACGACGCAATTCCCAGGGGCGCTCGCCGTGCTCGATGATCAGGCGCGATTCAACTTCTTCTTCCAGCGCCAGGCCGGCCAGTTCGTCGGGATCGATCGGGCTTTCGAAATCAGGGATCGCCTGGCGGATCAGCAGCGGTTTTTTCTGCCAGTAGTCACGCAGGAATTCGCGCGCCGTGATGCCGCCCAGAAGTTGAAGAGGAATGTCAGGATTCATGTGTAACCTATTGAAAAAATGCACTTTTCAGACGGGAATAAAAACGCCCGGCGCTGCCGGGCGTCTCAAAAGGGTAAAGCGTTCGATCAGATGCGCTTGGCTTGCTCTACAGCGTTGCCGATGTAGTTCGCAGGGGTGAGCAATTTCAGCTCGGCCTTGGCGGCGGCTGGCATGTCCAGGCCGTCGATGAAAGTTTGCAGCGCTTCAGGGCTGATGCCCTTGCCGCGGGTCAACTCTTTCAGTTTTTCGTACGGGTTTTCGATGTTGTAGCGGCGCATCACGGTCTGGATCGGCTCGGCCAGGACTTCCCAGCAAGCGTCCAGGTCAGCGGCGATTTTCTGCGCGTTGAGCTCCAGTTTGCTGATGCCTTTGAGGCTGGCTTCGTACGCGATCACGCTGTGGGCGAAGCCGACACCGAGATTACGCAATACGGTGGAGTCGGTCAGGTCGCGCTGCCAGCGGGAAATCGGCAGTTTGCTCGCCAGGTGCTGGAACAGTGCGTTGGCGATGCCCAGGTTGCCTTCGGAGTTTTCGAAGTCGATCGGGTTGACCTTGTGCGGCATGGTCGACGAACCGATTTCGCCAGCGATGGTGCGCTGTTTGAAATAACCCAGGGAGATGTAGCCCCAGATGTCGCGGTCGAAGTCGATCAGGATGGTGTTGAAGCGCGCGATCGCGTCAAACAGCTCGGCGATGTAGTCGTGCGGTTCGATCTGCGTGGTGTACGGGTTGAAACCCAGGCCCAGCTCGTCTTCGATGAAGGCGCGGGCATTTTCTTCCCAGTCGATTTCCGGGTAGGCCGACAGGTGAGCGTTGTAGTTGCCCACGGCGCCGTTGATCTTGCCGAGCAGTGGAACGGCAGCGACCTGAGCGATTTGACGCTCCAGACGGTAAACCACGTTCGCCAGTTCTTTGCCCAGGGTGGTCGGCGAAGCCGGCTGACCGTGGGTGCGCGACAGCATCGGCACGTCAGCGAAACGGATCGCCAGTTCGCGGATGGCTTCGGCGGTCTGACGCATCAGTGGCAGCATTACATCATCACGGCCTTCGCGCAGCATCAGGGCGTGGGACAGGTTGTTGATGTCCTCGCTGGTGCAGGCAAAGTGGATGAATTCGCTGACCTTGGCCAGTTCCGGCAGCTTGGCCGCTTGCTCTTTGAGCAAGTATTCGATGGCTTTGACGTCGTGGTTGGTGGTGCGCTCGATCTCTTTGACACGCTCGGCGTGCTCCAGAGCGAAGTTGTCCGCCAGGGTGTTCAGCACCGCGTTGGCTTCGGCGGAGAACGCCGGCACTTCGCTGATGCCTGGGTGAGCGGCCAGACGCTGGAGCCAGCGCACTTCAACCAGAACGCGAGCACGGATCAAACCGTATTCGCTGAAAATTGGGCGCAGGGCCTGGGTTTTGCCGGCGTAGCGGCCGTCAACAGGGGAAACCGCAGTGAGCGAAGAGAGCTGCATGGGGTGTTCTCGGACAGTCGGGCAACGAAATGGGGCGCGTATCATACATGAAAAAATCCGCCGGTCCGTTGCCAACTGACCAGCGTATTACGCGTTACTGACTACAAAGCGGTGTTGCGGGCGCGGTTCAGCTGCTGCGCATCAGCGGGTAAAGCTCTTTCAGCAACTTGCGGCGACTGATCACCAACTGCCAGCGATGACCGCCCAACTGCCGCCACAGGCGCGCCGAACGAATCCCGGCCAGCAACAGGGCGCGGATCTTCGAGGCGTTGCTCGGTTGCTGCAGGTTGCGCATGTCGCCGTGGACCTGAATCCGTTGGCGCAACGTACTCAGGGTGTCCTGGTACAGCGCGCCGCAGGCCGCGATCACGTTTTCGTGGGCCGGGCCGAAGTGCTCGACCTGGGATTGAATCTGCGGCAGACGCTTGCCGATCACGCCGAGCATGTCGTCGCGCTTGGCCAGTTGCCGCTCAAGGCCAAGCATCGCCAAGGCATAGCGCAGCGGTTCGCGCTGCAAGGTGCTCGGGTCGCGTTCCAGGGCGCCGATCAATGCGCGATAACCTTCGCGCAGATTGATGTCGTCGCCGCCGTAGACTTCCAGGGTGTCCTTGGGGTCGCGGATCAGCAGGCTACCGAGCATGCAGGTCAGGCCGGCTTCGCTGGTCTGGCCGCTCTTGGCGATCTTGTCCACCAGCACCGCAGCGAGAAACACGCCGCCCAGCGCCGTCAGTTGCTCTTGAGTCGGGCTCATTGTGGCGCGCCTTGAGGAGTGCCTTTGCTGGTCCAGGGTTCGGCCACTTCGATCACGCCGCCGCCGAGGCAGATTTCGCCGTCATAGAACACCACGGATTGGCCCGGAGTGACCGCGCGTTGCGGGTCATCGAAGGTTGCGCGGTAGCCGGTGGCGGTTTTTTCCAGTGTGCACGGCTGGTCGCTTTGGCGATAACGGACTTTGGCGGTCAACCGGCGTGGTTCGCTCAGATCAACCGGGTTGACCCAATAGATGTCCGAGGCGAGCAGGGCGCGGGAGAACAGATACGGGTGGTCATTGCCCTGGCCAACGATCAGCTCGTTGTGTTCCAGGTCCTTGATCAGCACGTACCAAGGCTCGTCACCGGCGTCTTTCAAGCCGCCGATGCCCAGGCCCTGGCGCTGGCCGATGGTGTGGTACATCAAGCCGTGGTGGCGGCCGATGACTTCGCCTTCGGTGGTCTTGATCTCGCCTGGCTGCGCCGGCAGGTATTGCTTGAGGAAGTCGCTGAAGCGGCGTTCGCCGATAAAGCAGATCCCGGTGGAATCCTTTTTCTTCGCGGTGGCCAGTTCGTGCTTCTCGGCAATCGCGCGCACTTCCGGTTTTTCCAGCTCGCCGACCGGGAACAGGGTCTTGGCGATCTGTTCACCGCCTACGGCGTGCAGGAAGTAGCTCTGGTCCTTGTTCGGGTCCAGGCCCTTGAGCAGTTCGGTACGGCCATCGATGTCGCGGCGGCGCACGTAGTGGCCGGTGGCGATCAGGTC
>NZ_JBIWEL010000003.1:8088-13958 GCF_044762525.1 Pseudomonas sp. NPDC096950
TCTCGCGGTTGCACAGGATGTCCGGGTTCGGCGTGCGACCGGCCTTGTATTCGGCCAGGAAGTGCTCGAACACATTGTCCCAGTACTCGGCGGCGAAGTTGGCGGTGTGCAGCTTGATGCCGATTTTGTCGCACACAGCCTGCGCATCCGCCAGGTCGTCCATGGCGGTGCAGTATTCCGTTCCATCGTCTTCTTCCCAGTTCTTCATGAACAGGCCTTCCACCTCATAACCCTGCTCGATCAGCAGGAGAGCGGAAACGGAAGAGTCCACGCCGCCGGACATGCCGACAATGACGCGCTTCTTTTGTGTGTCAGAAGGGGCTGGATCACGCATAGGGATTCAATGAGTGTCTTGAAAAAGGACGCGATTCTAACAGGCCGAAGCCCGCAAGGCTAAAGAGAAGGGCGGATCAGTTCGAGACCGAAGTGTTTGCCGTCCAGATAATCATCGATACAGCGGATGATCAGCTCACTGCGCCAGTTTGCGCGCTGTTCGATGAGTTCGCCACGGGTCAGCCATTTGGCGCCGAGGATGCCGTCGTCGAGTTGATAGTCGGGATGGTGTTTCAGCGCCTTGGCGATAAAGCAGACCCGCTGGTAAGTCACGCCGTTACTCGGGGCGGTGTAGAGATAAATCCCCACGATGCCGGTCGGTTCGACGTCCCAGCCGGTTTCTTCGAGGGTTTCGCGTACGGCGGCTTCGATCAGGGTTTCGTCCGGGTCCAGGTGACCGGCGGGTTGGTTGAGCACCGCTCGTCCGCCCTTGGATTCTTCGACCATCAGGAAGCGGCCGTTGTCCTCGACGATGGTGGCGACGGTGATGTGGGGTAGCCAGGTCATGAAGCTTCCTCGATTTTTGAATAATGAAACGCGGTCTATGTGGGAGCGGGCTTGCTCGCGAAAGCGGTGGGTCAGTAAAAAAAGTGTTGAATGATAAACCGCTTTCGCGAGCAAGCCCGCTCCCACATGGGTTCTGCGGGAAGGCTAGAAACAGAAACCCCGGCACTGGGCCGGGGCTTCTTTGCATCCTTACAACCTTAAACCAGCGCAGCAATCGCAGCGTTGAAGGTGTTGCTCGGGCGCATGGCCTTGCTGATCAGTTCGGCATTGGCGTGGTAGTAACCGCCGATGTCCACTGGCTTGCCCTGAACGGCATTGAGCTCGGCGACGATGGTCGCTTCGTTCTCGGTCAGGGTTTTGGCCAGTTGGCCAAACTGCGCTTGCAGTGCAGTGTCTTCGGACTGGGCGGCCAGGGCTTGTGCCCAGTACAGCGCCAGGTAGAAGTGGCTGCCGCGGTTGTCGATGTTGCCGACTTTGCGCGATGGCGACTTGTTGTTGTCCAGGAACTGGCCGGTGGCCTGGTCCAGGGTCTTGGCCAACACCAGCGCTTTAGGGTTGTTGTAAGTCACACCCAGATGCTCAAGGGAAGCGGCCAGGGCCAGGAACTCGCCCAGGGAATCCCAGCGCAGGAAGTTTTCTTCCAGCAGCTGTTGAACGTGCTTCGGTGCCGAGCCGCCAGCGCCGGTTTCGAACAGGCCGCCGCCATTCATCAGCGGGACGATCGACAGCATCTTGGCGCTGGTGCCCAGTTCCATGATCGGGAACAGGTCAGTCAGATAGTCGCGCAATACGTTGCCGGTCACCGAGATGGTGTCCTTGCCTTCGCGAGTGCGTTCCAGGGTGAACTTCATCGCGTCGACAGGCGACATGATGCGGATGTCCAGGCCGGAGGTGTCGTGATCCTTCAGGTAAGCCTGAACTTTCTCGATCACTACGCCATCGTGGGCGCGCATCGGGTCCAGCCAGAAAATGGCCGGGGTTGCGCTGGCACGGGCACGGTTGACGGCCAGTTTGACCCAGTCCTGGATCGGCGCGTCTTTGGTCTGGCACATACGGAAGATGTCGCCGGCTTCAACCGACTGTTCCAGCAGCAAGGCGCCTTTGCTGTCGGTGACGCGAACAACACCGTTGGCCTTGATCTGGAAAGTCTTGTCGTGGGAGCCGTACTCTTCGGCTTTTTTCGCCATTAGGCCAACGTTTGGCACGCTGCCCATGGTGGTTGGATCGAAAGCGCCGTTTACCTTGCAGTCTTCGATGACGGCCTGGTAGATGGTGGCGTAGCAGCGATCCGGGATCACAGCCTTGGTGTCGTGCAGCTGGCCGTCGGTGCCCCACATCTTGCCGGAGTCACGGATCATCGCCGGCATCGAGGCGTCGACGATAACGTCGCTCGGCACGTGCAGGTTGGTGATGCCTTTGTCGGAGTTGACCATGGCCAACGATGGACGAACGGCGTAGACCGCCTGGATGTCCGCTTCGATCTGCGCTTGTTGCTCAGCCGGCAGGGCCTTGATGCGAGCGTAGAGGTCGCCGATGCCGTTGTTCAGGTTGAAGCCGATCTGGGCCAGCACGTCAGCGTGCTTGGCCAGTGCGTCTTTATAGAACTCGGCGACGATCTGGCCGAACATGATCGGGTCGGAGACCTTCATCATGGTGGCTTTCAGGTGAACCGACAGCAGCACGCCTTTTTGCTTGGCGTCTTCGATCTCGGCGGCGATGAAGCTGCGCAGGGCGTTTTTGCTCAGGACGGCGCAATCGAGGATCTCACCGGCTTGCACGGTGGTTTTTTCTTTCAGGACGGTGGTGGTGCCGTCTTGAGCGATCAGTTCGATTTTAACGGCGTCAGCGGCGTCGATCAGGGCGGCTTTTTCGCTGCCGTAGAAATCGCCGGTGCTCATGTGCGCGACGTGGGACTTGGAGTCCGCAGCCCAGGCGCCCATTTTGTGCGGGTGCTTGCGTGCATAGTTCTTGACCGACAGCGGTGCGCGACGATCGGAGTTGCCTTCGCGCAGGACCGGGTTCACGGCGCTGCCCTTGATCTTGTCGTAACGCGACTTGGCTTCTTTGTCAGCCTCGGTGGTCACGGTTTCCGGGTAGTCCGGCAGGGCGAAGCCCTGGGCTTGCAGTTCGGTGATCGCGGCTTGCAGTTGCGGAACCGAGGCGCTGATGTTCGGCAGCTTGATGATGTTGGCTTCCGGCGTAACGGCCAGGTCGCCCAGTTCGGCGAGGTGGTCGGCTACGGCTTTGTCACCCAATTGCTCGGGGAAGCTGGCCAGGATGCGCCCTGCAAGAGAGATATCGCGGGTTTCCACGGCGATATCAGCGGAGGCGGTGAAGGCCTCTACGATAGGCAACAGTGAATAGGTGGCGAGGGCTGGGGCTTCGTCGGTGAAGGTATAGATGATCTTCGAGCGGGTGGGCATATTCGGATTAACTCTCTCTTCTTTGCTAAAGCGTGCGCCGAAACTCGAGGGGCGCCGGGTAAGCGCGTTCGTTCAAAGTCATCCATGAGCCGAATGTCGAGATTTCTTCGCGGTGATGTTGGGTGCATCAGTCGAGCGTCAAGCGGGTGGACTGCGGTAACAGTCCGGCTTCAATCTGGCTGAAAGTCTCGTAATAGAGAGCTTGGCCTTTGTGACCCTTCGGTCAGCGGCGGCATTATACATAGGTAGCTGGCAATCTGCCGATGGTTCATATGCAACGAATCTCGTCCATTGGTCTAAAGGTCGCAGGGCAATGGGCGGCGTAGAGTCTTGCACCGTGCTTGAGTTTGGCGCTTTTCCCTTTGCTTTCAGGCTTGTAGATCACGAACTGCACAGCTTTGCGGCAGATGGGTGGAACATAGGGTTTGCGCGCCGATTTAACTGGGGTACGCTCGAACGAAGCCAGATGTTCAATCCAAACAATGGAGTTCAGCATGGGATACAAGAAGATTCAGGTTCCAGCAGTCGGCGACAAAATCACCGTCAACGCGGACCATTCTCTCAATGTTCCTAACAACCCGATCATCCCCTTCATTGAAGGCGATGGCATCGGCGTTGATATCAGCCCGGTCATGATCAAGGTTGTCGATGCTGCTGTTAAGAAGGCTTACGGCGGCGAGCGCAAAATTTCCTGGATGGAAGTCTACGCCGGGGAAAAAGCGACTCAGGTTTACGATCAGGACACCTGGCTGCCTCAGGAAACCCTGGACGCAGTCAAGGATTACGTGGTTTCCATCAAAGGCCCCCTGACCACCCCGGTCGGCGGCGGCATCCGTTCGCTGAACGTGGCCCTGCGCCAGCAACTCGACCTTTACGTCTGCCTGCGTCCGGTACGCTGGTTCGAAGGCGTGCCAAGCCCGGTCAAGAAGCCAGGCGACGTCGACATGACGATCTTCCGCGAGAACTCGGAAGACATCTACGCCGGCATCGAGTGGAAGGCCGGTTCGCCGGAAGCGACCAAAGTCATCAAGTTCCTCAAAGATGAAATGGGCGTCACCAAGATCCGTTTCGACGAGAACTGTGGCATCGGCATCAAGCCGGTTTCGCTGCAAGGCACCAAGCGCCTGGCGCGCAAGGCCCTGCAATACGTGGTCGACAACGACCGCGATTCGCTGACCATCGTGCACAAAGGCAACATCATGAAGTTCACCGAAGGTGCCTTCAAGGAATGGGCCTACGAAGTGGCGGCTGAAGAGTTCGGCGCGACCCTGCTCGACGGCGGTCCGTGGATGCAGTTCAAGAACCCGAAAACCGGCAAGAACGTCATCGTCAAGGATGCCATCGCCGACGCCATGCTCCAGCAGATCCTGCTGCGCCCGGCCGAATACGATGTCATCGCGACCCTGAACCTGAACGGCGACTACCTCTCCGACGCCCTGGCGGCTGAAGTGGGCGGTATCGGTATCGCGCCAGGTGCCAACCTGTCCGACACCATTGCGATGTTCGAAGCGACCCACGGTACCGCGCCGAAGTACGCCGGCAAGGACCAGGTCAACCCGGGTTCGCTGATCCTGTCCGCCGAAATGATGCTGCGTCACATGGGCTGGACCGAAGCGGCCGACCTGATCATCAAGGGCACTAACGGCGCAATTTCCGCCAAGACCGTGACCTATGATTTCGAACGTCTGATGGAAGGCGCCAAATTGGTGTCTTCTTCCGGCTTCGGCGACGCGCTGATCTCGCACATGTAAGGCATTCGCACCAAAAAAAACCGCCTTCGGGCGGTTTTTTTATGACTGGATGATCGGTTGCGTCAGTTCGATACCTTTTCTTGATGAGCGGCGGGCGTGGTGTGTTCATGCTCGGCAGGCGCCGCCGTAATCTTCACGGCATGCAGGCCTTTGGGGCCCTGGACGATCTCGAAGTTCACGGCTTGTCCGGCCTTGAGGGTTTTATACCCGTCCATTTCAATGGCCGAATAATGGGCGAAGAAATCAATGGTATGACCGTCCTCGTCTTTCCCTTCCCGCGCATCGGTGTTAATGAAGCCGAACCCCTTGGCATTGTTGAACCACTTGACCTTGCCGACTGCCATGCTCATATCCCTCTGCAACAGACTCCATCACTGGAGTATCATCCAGTACATCCGCAGTCTAATCTCACAAATAAGATTGACTCCGCGGACCTTTTTTACCCACTGTGGGCTCTATTGGTTGTAACACCGTTTTCCCGATAGTCAAGGTGACTGGGCAGTCGGAGTTGAAATCGTTGATAGCCGCCCCCACCACTGTATTTGCACAACTGACGAACCTTTCTTTCCATGCATGCAATCAGCCAGATTCGACTAACATTCAATCAGGATCGCCCGACTCTCCAGAAAGATCACCCGGAGGAACACGACGACGATTCCGCAGGCATTGCTGTTCAGGAGGCCAAGCCTGCTTTACAGGCGCCGCCGATGTACAAGGTGGTTTTGTTTAATGATGACTACACACCGATGGATTTCGTCGTCGAAGTGCTCGAGGTGTTTTTTAACCTGAATCGCGAGCGGGCGACCAAGGTCATGCTGGCCGTCCACACCGAACGACGGGCAGTATGTGTAGTTTT